>NZ_JAQQPT010000029.1:0-93281 GCF_036688725.1 Pseudomonas lactucae
GTGAAGACGAGATGAACCGAAAGTTCGACGCTCACAAAACACCAATTGCTGTCACATACCCAATTTGCTGAAGCGAGACCATCAGGTCACGACTCAGTACCCGAATTTCTTGACGACCATAGAGCATTGGAACCACCTGATCCCATCCCGAACTCAGAAGTGAAACGATGCATCGCCGATGGTAGTGTGGGGTTTCCCCATGTGAGAGTAGGTCATCGTCAAGATTAAATTCCGAAACCCCATTTGCGAAAGCAGGTGGGGTTTTGTTTTGGGCGCTCGGAAAGTGTCGATCTATTTCTGCGTGCTTAACCTAACTCCCTGGTATTCGCCTATTCCCTGATACACGCGAGCTACTCCAATTCGGACGGCGTCGAACTCTCTGTAAGCGTCCAGTCAACACACCTTCCGAACTTCAGCCCCCGGTCGTTCCGCTGTACAGCAGTTGCGCCAAGTGGCTGGTTCGCGAATAAGGCTCCAGCGGCCTGTAGAGCGCCTCACAGGGTTTTGATCGCCGTTACAGCTCCATGGGGTTGGAGGCTGCTACTTGCTTTCTGGGCGCCCTCCAGGCTCCCGGAGAGAGACTGGCACTTTTCTTCAGGCGAAAAAAAAGACCTTGAAATTCAAGGTCTTTCTTTAAGATGGTGCCCCGAGGGAGACTCGAACTCCCACTCCTTTCGAAAACGGATTTTGAATCCGCCGCGTCTACCAATTCCGCCATCAGGGCTCAATGGCGGCGAAGTATAGAGATGAGATTACCGTTGGTCAATCACGTTTCATGGTCTATTTTCACTATTTCCGCTAGACTTCCCGGCCCTGCTAGACGAACCCCATCATGCGCGTTGCTGACTTTACTTTTGAACTGCCTGATTCGCTGATTGCTCGCCACCCTTTGGCCGAGCGTCGCGCCAGTCGACTGCTGACCCTGGACGGGGTCAGCGGTGCCCTCGTACACCGTCAATTCACTGATTTGCTTGAGCATTTGCGGCCGGGCGACTTGATGGTATTCAACAATACCCGGGTGATTCCGGCGCGTCTGTTTGGCCAGAAAGCATCCGGTGGCAAACTGGAGATTCTGGTGGAGCGGGTGCTGGATACCCATCGCGTACTTGCGCATGTGCGCTCCAGCAAATCGCCTAAGCCGGGGTCGAGCATCCTGATCGACGGCGGTGGTGAGGCCGAGATGGTGGCGCGCCATGACGCGTTGTTCGAGCTCAAGTTCGCCGAAGAAGTGCTGCCCTTGTTGGAGCGCGTGGGTCATATGCCGCTGCCTCCTTACATCGATCGCCCCGATGAAGACTCGGATCGTGAGCGCTATCAGACGGTCTACTCGCAGCGCCTCGGTGCGGTGGCCGCGCCGACTGCCGGCCTGCATTTCGATCAACCGCTGCTGGATGCGATTGCCGCCAAGGGCGTCGAGACCGCCTATGTGACTCTGCACGTGGGGGCCGGTACGTTTCAGCCGGTGCGTGTGGATAACATCGAAGACCATCATATGCACAGCGAATGGCTGGAGGTCAGCCAAGACGTCGTGGATGCCGTTCAAGCGTGCAAGGCGCGTGGAGGTCGAGTGGTGGCGGTGGGTACGACCAGTGTGCGCTCCCTGGAGAGTGCGGCACGTGATGGCGTGCTCAAGCCGTTCAGTGGCGACACCGATATTTTCATTTTTCCGGGCAGGCCGTTCCATGTGGTCGATTGCCTGGTGACCAACTTCCACTTGCCGGAATCCACGCTATTGATGCTGGTGTCGGCATTTGCCGGTTACCCGGAAACCATGGCCGCCTATCAAGCAGCCATCGATAACGGGTACCGTTTTTTCAGTTACGGTGATGCGATGTTTATCACCCGCAACCCGGCGCCACGCGGCCCAGAGGAACAACTATGAGTCGTATGTCGTTTGAATTGCTCGCCACCGACGGCAAAGCCCGTCGGGGACGCCTGACCTTCCCGCGCGGCACTGTGGAAACCCCGGCGTTCATGCCAGTCGGCACCTATGGCACCGTCAAGGGCATGCTGCCGCGCGACATCGTCGCCACCGGTGCCGAGATCATCCTGGGCAATACCTTTCACCTGTGGCTGCGTCCTGGTACGGAAGTGATCAAGAAGCATGGCGACCTGCATGACTTCATGAAATGGCAAGGTCCTATCCTCACTGATTCTGGTGGTTTCCAGGTGTTCAGCCTGGGTGCCATGCGCAAGATCAAGGAGGAGGGCGTGACCTTCGCCTCGCCGGTGGACGGCTCGAAGGTGTTCATGGGGCCGGAAGAGTCAATGCAGGTACAGCGTGACCTGGGCTCCGACATCGTGATGATCTTTGACGAATGTACGCCGTACCCAGCCGATGAAGACGTGGCGCGGATCTCCATGGAGCTGTCGTTGCGTTGGGCCCAGCGTTCGAAGAACGCCCACGGTGACAACACCGCCGCGTTATTCGGTATCGTGCAGGGCGGCATGCATGAAAGCCTGCGCAAGCGCTCGCTCGAAGGCCTCGACAAGATCGGTTTCGACGGCCTGGCCATCGGCGGTTTGTCGGTAGGCGAGCCAAAGCACGAGATGATCAAGGTGCTGGATTACCTGCCGGGCCTGATGCCCGCTGACAAACCTCGTTACCTTATGGGCGTTGGCAAACCGGAAGATCTCGTAGAGGGTGTGCGCCGCGGTGTGGACATGTTCGATTGCGTGATGCCAACCCGTAATGCCCGCAATGGGCATCTGTTCATTGATACAGGCGTGCTCAAGATCCGTAACGCGTTCCATCGCCATGATGATTCGCCGCTGGATCCCACCTGTGATTGCTACACCTGCCAGAACTTCTCCCGTGCCTATCTGCACCATCTGGACAAGTGCGGGGAAATGCTGGGTAGCATGTTGAATACCATCCACAATTTGCGTCATTACCAAGTCCTGATGGCTGGTTTGCGCGAGGCTATTCAACAGGGTACATTGGCCGCCTTCGTCGATGCCTTCTATGCCAAGCGCGGGCTGCCTGTGCCGCCCTTGGACTGAGTTTTCCGACCCTAAGATTCACTATTTGCAACTGGAGTGCTAAATGAGCTTTTTTATCTCTAACGCCATGGCCGACGCCGCCGCACCTGCTGCTGCCGGCCCTATGGGCGGTGGTTTCGAGTGGATTTTCCTGGTCGGCTTCCTGGTCATCTTCTATCTGATGATCTGGCGCCCCCAGGCCAAGCGTGCCAAAGAGCAGAAAAACCTGCTGGGCAGCCTGCAGAAAGGTGACGAAGTGGTGACCACTGGCGGTATCGCCGGCAAGATCACCAAGGTTTCCGATGCTTTCGTGGTATTGGAGGTCTCCGACACCGTGGAAATGAAGTTCCAGAAGGGCGCCATCGCCGCCACGCTGCCAAAAGGCACGCTCAAAGCGATCTAAGTAACAACCTTTACCAATCGACGGGGCGCGCAAGGCGCCCCGCGTTATAAGCGGGCGGCGTGATGCTGAACAAATACCCTCTGTGGAAATACGTACTGATCCTGGCGGTGCTGGCGATCGGTTTTATTTATTCCGCTCCCAATCTCTATCCTGATGACCCTGCGATCCAGATCTCTGGCGCCAGCACTTCGCTGCAGGTCAATCAGGCTGACCTGGAGCGTGCGAGCAAAGCGCTCAACGACGCAGGTATCCAGGTTAAAGCGGCAACCTTGGCAGCTGGTTCGAAGGGCGGTTTGTTGCGCCTGACCAAGCAAGAAGACCAATTGCCGGCCAAAGATGTCGTGCGCAAGGCCATGGGTGACGACTACGTTGTCGCGTTAAACCTGGCACAAACCACGCCACAATGGCTGCGCAGCATTGGCGCGCACCCGATGAAACTGGGTCTGGACTTGTCCGGTGGTGTGCACTTCCTGCTGGAAGTGGACATGGACAAGGCCCTAGACGCCCGCCTGAAAGTCTATGAAGGCGACGTGAAGAGCCTGCTGCGCAAAGAGAAGTTGCGTTATCGCAGCCTGCCGCAGCTTAACGGCGCCATCCAGCTGGGCTTTACTGACGAAGCCTCCCGCGAACAGGCCCGTGCGCTGATCCGCAAAAACTTCAATGATTTCGACATCGTACCCGCCGACCTGAATGGTCAGGCGGTACTGCGTTTGGCGATGAGCCCGGCCAAGATCGCGGAGATCCGCGAATACTCCATCAAGCAGAACTTGACCACGGTACGCAACCGGGTCAACGAGCTGGGTGTGGCCGAGCCGATCGTGCAGCGCCAAGGCGCAAACCGTATTGTGGTCGAGCTGCCGGGCGTGCAGGACACGGCTGAAGCCAAGCGTATCCTCGGCAAGACTGCCAACCTGGAGTTCCGCCTGGCGGCCGAGCCGGGGGCTTCCCGCGCGACGTCCGAGGAATTCGAGTTCCGCGAAGGCAACCGTCCTCCAGCGCTTATCGAGCGTGGCCTGATCATCACCGGTGACCAGGTGACCGATGCCAAGGCGGGTTTCGGCGAGCACGGTACCCCTGAGGTGAACATCCGTCTGGATGGTCACGGCGGCGAACTGATGAGCCGCGCCACGCGCAGCAACGTCGGTCGCAGCATGGCGGTGATCTTCATCGAGCAGCGTCCTGTTACTACTTACACCAAGCAAATGGTCAACGGCGTCGAGAAAGACGTGCCGGTACAAACCTTCAAGGAAGAGAAAAAGATCATCAGCCTCGCGACCATCCAGTCGCCGCTGGGTGCTCAATTCCGCATCACTGGCCTGAACGGTCAGGGTGAATCCTCGGAGCTGGCCCTGCTGCTGCGTGCCGGTGGCCTGGCTGCGCCGATGTACTTCGCGGAAGAGCGCACCATCGGCCCGAGCCTGGGCGCCGACAACATCACCAAGGGTGTGGATGCCGCGCTGTGGGGCATGCTGTTCGTCTCGCTGTTCATCATCGCTATCTACCGCTTCTTCGGCGTCATCGCCACCGTGGCCCTGGCGGGCAACATGGTGATGCTGCTGGCCCTGATGTCGCTGCTGGGCGCTACGCTGACCCTTCCGGGTATCGCCGGTATCGTGCTCACCATGGGTATGGCGGTGGACGCCAACGTGCTGATCTTCTCGCGGATTCGTGAGGAAATCGCGGCGGGCATGACCGTGCAGCGTGCTATCAACGAAGGCTTCGGCCGGGCATTTACCGCGATCCTCGACTCCAACCTGACCACCCTGTTGGTCGGCGGGATTCTCTTTGCCATGGGCACAGGCCCGGTCAAAGGTTTTGCGGTGACCATGTCCCTCGGTATCTTTACCTCGATGTTCACGGCCATCATGGTGACCCGCGCAATGGTCAACCTGATCTTTGGCGGACGTGACTTCAAGAAGTTGTGGATTTAAGGGGCTGCCATGTTACGTACAATCAACTTCATGGGCGTTCGCAACATTGCGTTCGGCGCCACTGTGCTCCTTACCGTTCTGGCGTTGTTCAGCTGGTTCCATAAGGGTCTGAACTACGGTCTGGACTTCACCGGCGGTACGCTTATCGAGCTGACCTATGAGAAGCCGGCCGACGTTACCCTGGTGCGCAACGAACTGGTCAAGGCCGGTTATCACGAGGCCATCGTGCAAAGCTTTGGTGCGACCACCGACCTCCTGGTGCGCATGCCTGGCGAAGACCCGCAACTGGGTCACCAGGTAGCCGAAGCCTTGCAAAAAGTGGGCGGCGACAACCCGGCGTCGGTCAAGCGTGTCGAGTTCGTGGGGCCGCAGGTCGGTGAAGAGCTGCGCGACCAGGGCGGCCTCGGCATGCTGATGGCGCTGGTCGGTATCATGATCTACCTGGCTTTCCGCTTTCAGTGGAAGTTCGGTGTCGGCGCCATTGTGTCGCTGATCCACGACGTGATCGTGACCGTGGGCATCCTGGCCTACTTCCAGATCACCTTCGACCTGACGGTGCTGGCGGCTGTGCTGGCGATCATTGGTTACTCCCTCAACGACACCATCGTGGTCTTCGACCGGGTTCGCGAGAACTTCCGCGTACTGCGCAAGGCGACGTTGATCGAGAACATCAACATCTCCACCACCCAGACCCTGCTGCGGACCATGGCGACCTCGATCTCCACCTTGCTGGCGATTGCTGCGCTGATGATCTTTGGTGGCGACAATCTGTGGGGCTTCTCCCTGGCGCTGTTTATCGGTGTTCTGGCGGGGACCTACTCGTCGATCTATATCGCGAACGTGGTGCTGATCTGGCTGAACCTCAACAGCGAAGACTTGATCCCTCCGGCCAGCACTGGCAAGGAGGTCGACGACCGCCCTTGATGGGTGGTTGTTGATCGGCTGTAACAAGAAAGGCGCGAGTATTGAACTCGCGCCTTTTTTTTTGCTCCAAGGCTGGGTATAGCGCGGATCTTTCGATCCGTTTGTGATGGTCAGGAGGTTCAACGTGAACAAGTCGTTACTGGTTGGTGCGGTATTGGGTGCTGTCGGTGTGACTGCCGGGGGTGCTGTTGCCACCTACAGCCTGGTAAAAAGCGGCCCTGAGTATGCGCAAGTGCTGGCAGTGCAGCCGGTGAAAACCCAGATCAAGACCCCTCGCGAAGTCTGTAAGGATGTCGCAGTGACCCGGCAGCGTCCGGTGCAGGATCAACATCAAATCGCCGGTACCGTCGTGGGCGCCCTTGCAGGTGGCTTGCTGGGCAACCAGATCGGTGGCGGTAACGGTAAGAAGCTGGCGACTGTAGCGGGTGCAGTCGGTGGGGGCTACGCCGGTAACAAGGTTCAGGAAGGCATGCAGAACCGTGATACCTACACCACCACGCAGACTCGTTGTAATACCGTGAACGACATCAGCGACAAGGTTGTCGGGTATGACGTGCGTTACAACCTCGATGGCAAGGAAGGTTCGGTGCGCATGGACCGTGATCCCGGCGGCCAGATTCCAGTCGACAAAGAAGGTCGTTTGATTCTGGGTCAGAACCAGCAGTAATTCCAAGCCTGGTGCAGTTCAACATGTGGGAGGGGGGCTTGCTCCCGATAGCGGTGTATCAGTCAGTGAGTCTGTAACTGAGTAACCGCAATCGGGAGCAAGCCCCCTCTCACATTTGATTGGTGTTGTTGCTGAGGCTTAGGCCTGGCTCAAAATCCAGGCATAAAAAAAGCACCCCTCGGGGTGCTTTTTTGTGCCCGCTCGCTTAACGCTTCAGCGAAGCCGGCAAGTGCGGCTGGATTGCCGTCAGTACCGCCTTGAAGCATTTGGTGTTGCCGGCAACCACATGGCCTTTTTCCAGGAAATCGTGACCGCCGGTGAAGTCGCTCACCAGGCCGCCGGCTTCTTGGATCAGCAGGGCGCCTGCAGCCATGTCCCATTCGGACAGGCCCGACTCCCAGAACGCATCAAAACGCCCGGCAGCAACATAAGCCAGGTCCAGGCTGGCTGCGCCCGCGCGGCGGATGCCGGCGGTCTGGCCAACCAGGGCGCGGAACATGCCCAGGTAATTTTCCAGGTTGTCCATCTGGTCGTCCCGGAACGGGAAGCCGGTACCCAGCAGGGCGCCGTCCAGGCTGGTGCGGCCGCTGACGCGCAGGCGACGACCGTTCAGTTGGGCGCCACGGCCACGGCTGGCAGTGAATTCTTCCTGGCGAACCGGGTCGAGTACGACGGCGTGTTCCAGGCGACCGCGGTATTTGCAGGCGATGCTCACCGCAAAGTGTGGGATGCCGCGCAGGAAGTTGGTGGTGCCATCCAGTGGGTCGATGATCCACAGGTAGTCTTCGCCTTCGCCACTACCTTTGTGCAGGCCGGTTTCTTCGCCGAGGATGCCGTGGGTAGGGTAGGCCTTGCGCAGCGCGTCGATGATTTTCTGTTCGGCGGCGCGATCCACCTCGGATACATAATCCTTGGCGTCTTTTTCGTCGACCTTGATGGTATCCAGGCGCTCGATGGAGCGGAAGATCAATTCACTGGCGCTGCGGGCGGCGCGCAGCGCGATATTCAGCATTGGCTGCATGGATAGGTCACCTAAGGTTGTTAAAGAAAGCCGAGCATTCTAGCAGAAACTTTCTTCAGGTGAAGGACGACGTTAGCTTTCGTGGCATAACCTTGGGCTGTTCTGTAAGATTTGCTCCCCTTTACCGTGTCCGAGAGCGCCTCCCTTGCTGCAAAACATCCGTGTCGTCTTGGTCAATACCAGTCACCCCGGCAACATCGGTGGGGTGGCGCGAGCCATGAAAAACATGGGGCTGACGCGTCTGGTGCTGGTCGAACCGCGCGTATTCCCGCACCACGAGGCTGATGCCCGCGCATCCGGTGCCAACGATCTGCTTGAAAAAGCGCAGGTCGTCGCCACCTTGGAAGATGCGCTGGTCGGTTGCAACCTGGTGCTCGGCACCAGTGCCCGTGACCGGCGTATCCCCTGGCCACTGCTGGATCCGCGTGAATGCGGATCCAAGGTGGTGGAGGAGGCTGTCGGTGGCGCTGAAATTGCTCTGGTGTTCGGCCGTGAAGATTCCGGCCTGACCAATGAAGAGCTGCAGCGATGTCACTACCACGTGCACATCCCATCAGACCCCGAGTTCAGTTCGCTGAACCTCGGGGCAGCGGTGCAGGTGTTGACTTACGAAGTGCGCATGGCGTGGTTGGCGGCTGCCGGCCAGCCCAGCAAGATGGAAAAGGAAGAGGTTGCATCGACCAAAAGTGGCGAGTTGGCCACCATGGACGAACTGGAGCGGTTCTATGAGCACCTGGAGCAAACCCTGGTGGCCATCGAATTCCTTGATCCGGAAAAACCGCGGCACTTGATGGCGCGCCTGCGTCGGTTATACGGACGCAGCTCGGTCAGTCGAGCGGAAATGAATATATTGCGTGGCATCCTCACGGAAACCCAGAAAGCGGCTCGTGGCGAGCTTCTTAAGCGGAAGGATTAAAAATGTTCGAGCGTTTGCGAGAAGATATCCAGAGTGTTTTCCACCGTGATCCCGCGGCGCGCAACGCCTTCGAAGTGCTGACCTGCTATCCGGGCATGCACGCGATCTGGATTCACCGGTTGTCCGGCGCCTTGTGGGGTATGGGCTGGAAATGGCTGGCGCGGCTGGTGTCGAACTTTGGTCGCTGGTTGACCGGGATCGAGATCCATCCGGGCGCCAAGGTGGGCCGTCGATTTTTTATCGACCATGGCATGGGTATCGTCATTGGTGAGACGGCAGAAATCGGTGATGACGTGACGCTGTATCAGGGCGTGACACTGGGGGGCACCAGTTGGAATAAGGGCAAGCGCCATCCGACGCTGGAAAACGGCGTCGTCGTCGGGGCGGGTGCCAAAGTGTTGGGCCCGTTTACCGTGGGCGCGGGGGCCAAGGTAGGCTCCAATGCCGTCGTCACTAAGGCCGTGCCGCCTGGCGCAACCGTGGTGGGTATTCCGGGGCGCATCATCGTCAAGCCTGAAGTCGGCGACGAGCAGGAGGCCAAGCGCAAGGCCATGGCCGAGAAGATCGGCTTCGATGCCTATGGTGTCAGTGAGGACATGCCTGACCCGGTGGCCCGCGCCATCGGTCAATTGCTCGACCATCTGCAGGCAGTGGACGGCAAGCTGGACGGTATGTGCGGTGCGCTGAAGGAGTTGGGCAGCAGCTACTGTGCGAAAGATCTGCCTGAACTGCGCGAAGAAGACTTCGCCGAGATCAAGGACGAAGCCGCCACCAAGGCAAGCTGAGGTCTCAGGACCACCAGAGAACCCCTGTGGGAGGGGGCTTGCCCCCGATAGCCATAGGTATCTACACAACTTCCGCTGAGCGAATAATCTAGGGTCAACCGGCTGTTGTGGTGAGCGGGCTTGCCCCGCGCTGGGCTGCGAAGCAGCCCCAATAAAGTCACCGCGGTGTGTCAGAAGTAACCGAGGTGCAGGTTTTAGGGCTGCTTCGCAGCCCAGCGCGGGGCAAGCCCGCTCACCACAGGGAGGACTTTCAGCTTTTAAAAATTGTGTAGATACCTATGCCCCGATAGCGGTATATCAGACACCCAATATATCGACTGATCCACCGCTATCGGGATCAAGCCCTCTCCCACGTTTTGAACCCATTTGTCTCGGGATTCCTGCTCAGCCCTGTTCCCGCTATTCGTCCCCACCCCATCCTGCTATGATTCGCGCGCTCTTTTTGCGGGTAATCCTGACTAAAGTACTAGGTCTTATAGTTGACTTAAATACTCGGGAATCGCATACTTGCTCCCATTCTGAAACACCTTGGTACTTGTCCATGAGACTGACTACAAAAGGCCGATACGCGGTGACTGCCATGCTCGACCTGGCTTTGCACGCGCAAGCTGGGCCGGTGTCCCTGGCCGATATCTCCGAGCGCCAAGGCATTTCCCTGTCCTACCTCGAGCAGCTGTTCGCCAAATTGCGCCGCAGTAATCTGGTTTCCAGCGTACGAGGGCCGGGTGGTGGCTATCAACTGTCCCGCGACATGCAGGGCATTCAGGTAGCCCAGGTGATCGACGCAGTCAACGAATCCGTCGATGCGACCAAATGCCAGGGCCTGGGTGATTGCCACGCCGGCGACACCTGCCTGACGCACCACTTGTGGTGTGACTTGAGCCTGCAGATCCATGAGTTTTTGAGTGGTATCAGCTTGGCTGATCTTGTGACTCGCCGTGAGGTGCAAGAAGTAGCCCAGCGTCAGGACCAGCGCCGTTGCAACACCAAGGCGCCGCGTCTGGACAAGATCGAAGCGTCCGCCGTCGAGTGACAGCCGAAGAGCTAACGGCACGCCAGCCAGCCTGATTTAGGAGAAAGTCCATGAAATTGCCGATTTACCTTGATTACTCAGCGACTACCCCGGTTGATCCGCGTGTCGCGCAAAAGATGAGCGAATGCTTGCTGGTCGACGGAAACTTCGGCAACCCGGCCTCCCGTTCCCACGTATTCGGCTGGAAAGCCGAGGAAGCGGTCGAGAACGCTCGTCGCCAGGTCGCCGACCTGGTTGGCGCAGACCCGCGCGAAATCGTCTGGACCTCCGGTGCCACCGAGTCCGACAACCTGGCTATCAAGGGCGCGGCGCATTTCTACGCGACCAAAGGCAAGCACCTGATCACTACCAAGATTGAGCACAAGGCTGTCCTCGACACCATGCGCCAACTGGAGCGTGAAGGTTTTGAGGTGACCTACCTCGAGCCTACCACCGACGGTATCGTCACCCCGGCCATGATCGAAGCCGCGCTGCGCGACGACACCATTTTGGTTTCGGTGATTCACGTAAACAACGAAATCGGCACCATCAACGACATCGAAGCGATCGGCGAACTGACCCGCTCCAAGGGCATTCTGCTGCACGTCGACGCTGCTCAGTCCACCGGCAAGGTCGACATCGACCTGTCCAAGCTGAAAGTCGACCTGATGTCATTCTCCGCCCACAAGACCTATGGCCCTAAAGGCATCGGCGCCCTCTACGTAAGCCGCAAGCCGCGCGTACGTATCGAGGCCACTATGCACGGCGGCGGTCACGAGCGCGGCATGCGTTCGGGCACCCTGGCGACCCACCAGATCGTGGGCATGGGCGAAGCCTTCCGTGTAGCCAAGGAAGACATGGCTGCCGAAAACATCCGTATCAAGGCGTTGAGCGATCGTTTCTACAAGCAGGTCGAGAACCTTGAAGAGCTGTACATCAACGGCAGCATGACCGCCCGTGTACCGCACAACCTGAATTTGAGCTTCAACTACGTCGAAGGCGAGTCGCTGATCATGGCGCTCAAGGACCTGGCGGTTTCGTCCGGTTCGGCCTGCACCTCGGCGTCCCTTGAGCCTTCGTACGTACTGCGCGCCCTTGGCCGCAACGACGAACTGGCTCACAGCTCGATCCGCTTTACGTTCGGCCGCTTCACCACCGAAGAACAAGTCGATTATGCCGCGCAGAAAGTCTGCGAAGCCGTCAACAAGCTGCGCGTTCTGTCGCCGCTGTGGGACATGTACAAAGACGGTGTCGACATTTCCAAGATCGAGTGGGCGGCACACTAACTATAGAAGCCGCCACCCCGGCTCTGTAGGAACGTGGCGGAAAACGCAGGCGTTTCTACAGGGTTCCAGAGCGGCCCTGATGAGTGAGGATTCAGTACCATGGCTTACAGCGAAAAGGTCATCGACCACTACGAAAACCCGCGCAACGTCGGCAAGATGAACGCGGAAGATCCTGATGTCGGCACCGGCATGGTCGGCGCTCCGGCGTGCGGCGACGTGATGCGCCTGCAGATCAAGGTCAACGACGCTGGCGTTATCGAAGACGCCAAGTTCAAGACCTACGGCTGCGGTTCGGCCATCGCCTCCAGCTCCCTGGCGACCGAGTGGATGAAAGGCAAGACCCTGGATGAGGCTGTCACTATCAGCAACACCCAGCTGGCCGAAGAATTGGCCCTTCCGCCGGTGAAAATTCACTGCTCCGTACTCGCAGAGGACGCCATCAAGGCGGCCGTTCGCGACTACAAGCAGAAGAAAGGCTTGATCTAAGTGTTTGGCGACGAGTAAGGAGTCAACGATGGCTATCAGCATGACAGAAGCGGCTGCGCAGCACATTCGCCGCTCCCTGAATGGGCGCGGTAAAGGTGAGGGGATTCGTCTGGGTGTACGCACCACAGGCTGTTCCGGCCTTGCCTACGTGCTGGAGTTTGTCGACGAGGTGGTTGCGGAGGACCAGGTGTTCGAAAGTCACGGCGAGAAAGTGATCATCGACCCGAAAAGTCTGACCTACCTGGACGGCACCGAGCTCGATTTCGTCAAGGAAGGGTTGAACGAAGGCTTCAAGTTCAACAACCCCAACGTACGCGGTGAATGTGGCTGCGGCGAAAGCTTCAACATCTGAGGCTATTCGTGGGTACTCCTTGTCATTTCGCTTTATTCGATCTGCAACCGAGTTTTCGGCTGGACCTCGATCAGCTTGCCGCGCGCTACCGTGAATTGGCGCGTAGCGTGCATCCGGACCGCTTCGCTGACGCTTCCGAGCGTGAGCAACGCCTGGCGCTGGAGCAATCGGCCAGCCTCAACGAAGCCTATCAGGCGCTCAAAAGCCCCCCCAAGCGCGCGCGTTACTTGCTCGCGCTGAACGGTGGTGAGCTGCCACTTGAAGTCACGGTGCACGACCCGGACTTCCTGATGCAGCAGATGCAATGGCGCGAAGAACTTGAAGACTTGCAGGACGACGCCGATCTGGCGGGTGTCGCGGTCTTCAAGCGCCGTCTGAAAGCCGCCCAGGATGAGCTCAACGAAAGCTTCGCAGCCTGTTGGGATGATGCAGCGCAACGCGAACAGGCCGAACGCCTGATGCGACGCATGCAGTTCCTCGACAAGCTCACCTACGAAGTGCGCCAGCTAGAAGAGCGCCTCGACGATTAACCCAGTGTGCTGCCCGTGATGCACGCCTGATAGACAGATAAGACCTGATTACCATGGCTCTACTGCAAATCGCCGAACCCGGCCAAAGCCCTCAACCGCATCAGCGTCGTCTGGCGGTGGGGATTGACCTGGGCACCACCAATTCCCTGGTTGCTGCCGTGCGCAGCGGCCTGTCCGAGCCGCTGCCTGACGCCGACGGCAAGGTTATCCTGCCGTCTGCCGTGCGTTATCACGCCGATCGCACCGAAGTCGGTGAATCGGCCAAGCTGGCGGCGTCCGCCGATCCCTTTAACACCGTGCTCTCGGTCAAGCGCTTGATGGGGCGTGGTCTGTCCGACGTCAAGCAGTTGGGTGACCAGTTGCCGTACCGCTTTGTCGGCGGTGAATCCCATATGCCGTTCATCGACACCGTCCAGGGCCCGAAAAGCCCGGTGCAAGTGTCGGCCGATATCCTCAAGGTGCTGCGCCAGCGTGCGGAAACCACCTTGGGCGGCGAACTGGTCGGTGCGGTGATCACGGTTCCGGCCTATTTCGATGACGCTCAGCGCCAAGCCACCAAAGATGCGGCAAAGCTGGCCGGACTGAACGTGCTGCGTTTGCTTAATGAGCCGACCGCTGCCGCCGTGGCTTACGGCCTGGACCAGCATGCTGAAGGCCTGGTCGCCATTTACGACCTGGGCGGCGGCACCTTTGATATTTCGATCTTGCGCCTGACCGGCGGAGTCTTCGAAGTGCTGGCCACCGGTGGCGACAGCGCCCTGGGGGGCGATGACTTCGATCACGCTATTGCAGGCTGGATCATCACCAACGCAGGCCTGTCGGCCGACCTCGACCCTGGCGCGCAGCGCAACCTGCTGCAAGCCGCCTGCGCTGCCAAGGAAGCGCTGACGGATGCCGCATCCGTTGAAGTTTCCTACGGTACCTGGTCGGCCCAGCTGACCCGCGAAGCCTTCGATGCGCTGATCGAGCCCATGGTCGCTCGCAGCCTGAAAGCCTGTCGCCGTGCGGTGCGCGACTCGGGTATCGAGTTGGAAGACGTCGGCGCTGTCGTCATGGTCGGCGGTTCCACTCGCGTTCCGCGTGTGCGGGAAGCCGTCGCCGAAGCGTTTGGCCGGGAGCCGTTGACCGAAATCGACCCGGATCAAGTAGTCGCCATTGGCGCCGCGATCCAGGCCGATACCCTCGCGGGCAACAAGCGCGAGGGTGGCGAACTGCTTCTGCTCGACGTGATTCCATTGTCCCTGGGCCTGGAAACCATGGGCGGCTTGATGGAGAAGGTGATCCCGCGCAACACCACCATCCCCGTCGCCCGTGCCCAAGACTTCACCACCTACAAAGACGGCCAGACGGCCATGATGATTCATGTGCTGCAAGGTGAGCGTGAGCTGATCAGCGACTGCCGCTCCCTGGCACGCTTTGAGTTGCGCGGTATCCCAGCGATGGTCGCGGGTGCCGCGAAGATTCGGGTGACCTTCCAGGTTGATGCTGACGGCCTGTTGAACGTGGCTGCGCGTGAGTTGGGTTCGGGCGTCGAGGCCAGCATCCAGGTCAAGCCGTCCTACGGCCTCACCGATGGTGAAATCGCCAAGATGCTCAAGGACTCCTTCCAGCATGCCGGCGACGACAAGGTCGCCCGTGTATTGCGTGAGCAGCAAGTGGATGCCCAGCGCCTGCTCGAAGCGGTGCAGGGGGCCCTTGATGCTGATGGCGAGCGCCTGCTTGACGCCGAAGAGCGCATGGTCATCGACCTGCAGATGCAGGAGTTGGCCGAATTGATGAAGGGCAACGATGGTTACGCCATCGAGCAGCAGACCAAACGCTTGTCGCAGGTCACTGACGCCTTTGCCGCCCGGCGCATGGACCAGACGGTGAAAGCCGCACTGGCCGGGCGCAACCTGAATGAAATCGAGGAATAATTAATGCCGCAGGTCATTTTTCTGCCACACGCCGAGCATTGCCCGGACGGTATGGTTGTTGAGGCTGAGACCGGCAAGTCCATCCTCGAAGTTGCCCATGACAACCACATTGAGATCGAGAGTGCCTGTGGTGGTGTCTGTGCTTGCACCACTTGTCACTGCATCATTCGCGAGGGGTTCAACTCGCTTGAAGAGGCTGACGAGCTGGAAGAAGACTTTCTCGATCGCGCCTGGGGCCTGGAGGCGACTTCGCGTCTAAGCTGTCAGGCAAAGGTCGGGACCGAGGACATCACTGTCGAAATTCCGAAATATTCGCTTAACCATGCGGCCGAAGCGCCGCACTGATGGTGACACTGTCATGAGCTATGGTTGGAATGATGTACAACGCATCGCAGAAGAGTTGGCCGAAGCCAAGCCGGATGTGAATCCGTTGACCGTTAATTTTGTCGATCTGCAGCATTGGATCATGAAGCTTCCCGATTTCGACAGTACCTCTGGCCGTTGTGGCGAGAAGGTTCTGGAGGCTGTCCAACAGCTCTGGATCGAAGAAATCGACTGATCGACCTTGCAGGTTAGGCAATACCCCTGAACCCGCGTATAATTCGCGGGTTTAATTTTTCGTAAATTACCGTTTCTGGAGTTACACCATGGCTGTTCAACGTACTTTCTCCATCATCAAGCCTGACGCTGTTGCAAAAAACGTCATCGGCGAGATCACCACTCGTTTCGAAAAAGCCGGCCTGAAGGTTGTAGCTTCGAAACTCAAGCAACTGTCCAAGGCTGAAGCTGAAGGCTTCTACGCTGAGCACAGCGCACGTGGCTTCTTCGGCGACCTGGTTGCATTCATGATCTCCGGTCCGGTTGTTGTTCAGGTTCTGGAAGGCGAAAACGCTATCGCTCTGAACCGTGAGCTGATGGGTGCTACCAACCCTAAAGAAGCCGCTGCCGGCACTATCCGTGCTGACTTCGCTGAATCCATCGACGCCAACGCTGTACACGGCTCGGACTCCGAAGCTGCCGCTGCTCGCGAAATCTCGTACTTTTTCGCTGCTACTGAAGTAACCGCTCGCTAAGCATCGGCTTAAAGAGTGAGGGTGAATCCATGACTATATCGACTGTTAAAACCAACCTGCTGGGGCTGACCCAGCCGGAAATGGAGAAATTCTTCGACTCAATCGGGGAGAAGCGTTTCCGTGCCGGTCAGGTAATGAAATGGATTCACCACTTTGGCGTCGACGATTTCGACGCCATGACGAACGTCAGCAAGGCCCTGCGCGACAAGCTCAAGACCATTGCCGAGGTCCGTGGTCCCGAAGTGGTCAGCGAGGACATCTCCAGCGACGGCACCCGTAAGTGGGTGGTGCGCGTGGCGTCCGGCAGCTGCGTCGAGACCGTGTACATTCCCCAGGGCAAGCGCGGCACTCTGTGCGTTTCGTCCCAGGCGGGCTGTGCCCTGGACTGCAGTTTCTGCTCCACCGGCAAGCAAGGCTTCAACAGCAACCTCACCGCCGCCGAAGTGATCGGCCAGGTGTGGATTGCCAACAAATCCTTTGGCAGCGTCCCGGCGACCGTCGACCGTGCCATCACCAACGTGGTGATGATGGGCATGGGTGAGCCGCTGCTGAACTTCGACAACGTCATTTCAGCCATGCACCTGATGATGGACGACCTGGGCTACGGCATCTCCAAGCGCCGCGTGACCCTGTCGACCTCCGGCGTGGTACCGATGATCGATGAGCTGGCCAAGCACATCGACGTCTCCCTGGCGTTGTCGCTGCACGCACCCAATGACGCATTGCGTAACCAATTGGTGCCGATCAACAAGAAATATCCGCTTAAGATGCTGCTCGAATCTTGCCAGCGTTACATGGCTACCTTGGGTGAAAAACGCGTGCTGACCATTGAGTACACTCTGCTCAAGGACATCAACGACAAGGTCGAGCACGCGATCGAGATGATCGAGTTGCTCAAGAACACCCCGTGCAAGATCAACCTGATTCCGTTCAACCCGTTTCCCCATTCTGGCTACGAGCGGCCGAGCAACAACGCCATCCGCCGTTTCCAGGATCAACTGCACCAGGCCGGCTACAACGTCACCGTACGCACCACGCGTGGTGAGGACATCGACGCCGCCTGTGGACAATTGGTTGGGCAGGTAATGGACCGTACCCGTCGTAGCGAACGTTATATCGCCGTGCGTGAACTGAACGCCGCCGACGATCTGCCGCAAATCGCTGTGAATCGAATCTGAGAGAGGATCTCTATGCCCTTGCGCCTTGCGCTGCTTCTGCTTGTTACCGGCCTGGCGGCTGGTTGTGTTTCATCGGGCCATGACAGCCCTTTGCAAACCGGCAAGGGCCGTGACGAAGCGCGAGTTGCCTATGTGCAGTTGGGCTTGGGCTATTTGCGACAAGGCATGAGCGAGCAGGCCAAGGTGCCGTTGAAAAAGGCGCTTGAACTGGACGCAGACGATGCTGACGCCAATGCCGCGCTCGCCCTGGTATTTCAGGCCCAGGCGGAGCCGGCACTGGCCGAGCAATACTTCAACAAGGCGCTGTCTACCCGGCCTGCCGACCCGCGTCTGCTGAACAATTACGGCAGTTTTCTGTTCGAGCAGAAACGGTACGACCAGGCGGCCCTTTATTTCCAGCGAGCCAGCGCCGATACCCTCTATCCTGAGCGTTCGCGGGTGTTTGAGAATCTGGGTGTGACCTCGATGCGTCTCGGCCAGCGCGACAGTGCCCGCCAACAGCTGGCAAAAGCCCTGCACTTGAACGGTCGTCAGCCTCGCGCATTGCTTGAAATGGCTGAGATGTCTTACGAAGACAGGCATTATGTGCCGGCACGTGACTATTACGCGCGTTTTAGCCTGCTCAGCGGGCAAAATGCACGTAGTCTATTGCTCGGCGCGCGCCTGGCGACGGTTCATGAAGAACGCGACACGGCCGCACGTTTTGGCCAGCAACTCGAACGACTCTATCCCGGTACGCCGGAATATCAGCAATACCTGTCGGAGCAATGATGAAAGCGGCGCACCCGGAAGTTGTAGCAGCTAATCGCGTAAACCCAGGCGATACCTTGCGCCAGGCACGCGAAAGCAATGGTTGGACGCTGGCGGAAGTGGCCCTCAAGCTCAATTTGACCACCACGTCGCTGGCCAACCTGGAAGCCGGCGCGTTCGATAAGCTGCCTGGGCATACCTTCGCCCGTGGCTATATCCGCGCCTATGCCAAATTGCTGGGCGTCGATCAGGCCGTCTTGGTCCAGGAATTCGACCAGTTCACCGGTACCGACTCCCAGGGCAGCAATGTCCACGGCCTGGGCCGTATCGAAGAGCCTGTGCGGGTGTCCCACACCATTTTGCGCATTGTCAGCCTGTTGCTGCTGATCGCCGTGATCGGCGGCGGTTTTGTCTGGTGGCAGGACCAGGCCTCCCAGCGCACCAAGGACCTGACCAGTAACGCCATGGAGCACGTCGAAGTCGAAAGCGCCGACGGCACCACCCAGATCCATCCGTTGGATGAGCCGGAGGACCAGGCGGTTGCCGAAGGGCAAGCCACGCCTGAAGCGCCGCTCGCCACTGAGCAGCCAGCATTGGAAACGGCGCCTGCCACAACCGCCGCTGTGCCTGCTCCGGCCGCGCCGGCAGTTTCGGCCGCCCCGGTTCATACGCCTGCCGCATCCGCTTCAGCGGCAGCTGCGCCCGTCGCTCCGGCGGCGCCTGCCATTTCGCCGCCTACCACGCCGGCATTGATCGCCGGTGATGGCCGTGTACAAATTACCTTCGTCGCTGACTGCTGGACGCAACTCACCGATGGCAATGGCAAAGTGCTGTTTAGCGGTCTGAAGCGTAAGGGAGATACACTCGACCAGGGCGGCAAGCCTCCTCTGACGCTGCGTCTGGGCTTTGCCCGTGGCGCGCAAGTGGCCTACAACGGCCAGCCTGTGGACGTGGCGCCGTTCACCAGTGGCGAAACCGCTCGCCTCAAGTTGGGACAATAGTCATGCACGGCGAATCTCCAATCAAACGTCGCGTATCGCGCAAGATCTGGGTCGGCTCGGTGCCGGTGGGTGGCGACGCCCCCATCGCGGTGCAGAGCATGACCAACAGCGACACCAACGATGTCGCCGCCACCGTCGCCCAGATCAACCGCCTGGAAGCGGCCGGCGTGGACATCGTGCGGGTGTCCGTACCGGACATGGACGCGGCTGAAGCCTTTGGCCGCATCAAGCAGTTGGTCAAGGTGCCGCTGGTGGCCGACATTCACTTCGACTACAAGATCGCTCTGCGCGTGGCCGAACTGGGCGTCGATTGCCTGCGAATCAACCCGGGCAACATCGGTCGCGAAGACCGCGTGCGCGCCGTGGTGGATGCCGCTCGTGATCGCGGTATTCCAATCCGTATCGGCGTCAACGCCGGTTCCCTGGAAAAAGACCTGCAGAAGAAGTACGGCGAGCCGACACCGGCGGCGCTGGTCGAGTCGGCGCTGCGCCACGTTGAGCACCTCGAACGCTTGAATTTCCAGGACTTCAAGGTCAGCGTAAAGGCCTCCGACGTATTCATGGCGGTAGAAGCCTACCGCCTGCTGGCCAAGGAAATCGTGCAGCCATTGCACCTGGGGATCACCGAAGCCGGCGGTTTGCGCTCAGGCACAGTGAAATCTGCGGTGGGCCTCGGTATGCTGCTCGCCGAAGGGATTGGCGATACTATCCGTATCTCGTTGGCGGCAGACCCGGTAGAGGAGGTGAAAGTCGGCTACGACATTCTCAAATCCCTGCGTTTGCGCTCCCGCGGTATCAACTTCATTGCCTGCCCGAGCTGCTCGCGGCAGAACTTCGACGTGGTGAAAACCATGAACGATCTGGAGTTGCGTCTCGAAGACCTGCTGGTGCCGCTGGATGTCGCGGTGATCGGCTGCGTGGTCAATGGGCCGGGCGAAGCCAAGGAGGCTCACGTGGGTTTGACCGGCGGTACACCGAACTTGATCTACATCGACGGCAAGCCGTCGCAGAAGCTGACGAATGACAATCTGGTGGATGAGCTGGAAAAGCTGATCCGCGAGAAAGCGGCCGAAAAGGTCGCGGCTGACGCAGCGCTGATCGCGCGCGGCTGAAAACGAATTTAAGGATTTGATGTGAGCAAGTCTCTGCAAGCCATTCGTGGCATGAACGACATCCTGCCTGAACAGACGCCGCTGTGGCGCTACGTTGAGGGCACTGTTGCGCGCCTGCTGGATAACTACGGTTACAAGCAGATCCGCATGCCGATCGTTGAGTTCACCGAACTGTTCAAGCGCTCCATCGGTGAAGTGACCGACATCGTCGAAAAAGAGATGTACACCTTTGAAGACCGCAACGGCGACTCCCTGACCCTGCGTCCGGAAGGGACCGCTGCGTGCGTGCGCGCCGTGCTTGAGCATGGCCTCACCGGTGGTGGTCAACCACAAAAGCTGTGGTACATCGGCCCGATGTTCCGCCATGAGCGCCCGCAGAAAGGTCGTTATCGCCAGTTCCACCAGATCGGCCTGGAAGTGTTCAACCTCGATGGTCCAGACATCGATGCCGAGCTGATCGTACTGACCTGGCGTCTGTGGGGCATGCTGGGTATCCGCGATGCGGTCAAGCTTGAGCTCAACAGCCTGGGTACCAGCGAGTCCCGTGCACGCTACCGCGAAGCCCTGGTGGAATTCCTGTCCGCACGCCTGGACATGTTGGACGAAGACAGCCAGCGCCGTCTGAAGACCAACCCATTGCGCGTATTGGACACCAAGAACGCCGATACCCAGGCCGCACTGGTCGACGCGCCGAAAATGGCCGACTACCTGGACGACGAGTCCCGTACGCACTTCGAAGGCCTCAAGGCTCGCCTGGATGCCGCCGGTATTCCGTACGTGATCAACCCGAAACTGGTGCGCGGCCTCGACTACTACAGCAAGACAGTATTCGAGTGGGTCACCGACAAACTCGGCGCCCAGGGCACCGTGTGTGCCGGCGGCCGTTACGACGGCCTGGTCGAACAAATGGGCGGCAAGCCGACCACGGGCGTAGGTTTCGCCATGGGCATCGAGCGGCTTATCCTGCTGCTCGAAACCCTGGAGCAGGTCCCGGAAGAAATCGCCCGTCAGGTGGACGTGTATCTCTGCGCATTTGGCGAGGCGGCTGAACTGGCTGCCTTGGCCCTGAGCGAGAAGGTGCGTGACCAACTGCCCAACCTGCGCCTGCAGATCAACGCCGGCGCCGGCAGCTTCAAGAGCCAGTTCAAGAAAGCCGACAAGAGCGGTGCGTTGTACGCACTGATCCTCGGCGATGACGAGTTGGCCCGGCAAGTGATAGGTTTCAAACCCCTGCGTGGCCAGGGCGAGCAACAGAACATTGCCTTCGATGCGCTTGCTGCGCACTTGGCCACCTGCGTCGTGCAGGGTTGAAGCTGTCGAACAGCCGAATTTAGCGATTAAGGAGTATTGGGGTGTCGAGTACTGATGATGAGCAGTTGGCCGATTTCAAAGACTGGTGGCAGCGTAACGGCAAGCCCCTGGTTACTGGCGGCCTGCTGGCTTTAGTGGTGGTGTTCGGCTGGCAAGCCTGGCACAAGTATCAGGCCAACCAGTCCCAGGGCGCCTCGGTCCTCTATCAGCAATTGCTGGAAAGCACCCTGACGCCTGACGGCAAGCCCGACGCGGCCAAGGTTGCGTATTTGGCAGGCGAACTGAAAAAAGATTTTGGCGGTAGCACCTACGCCCAGTACGGCAGCCTGTTTGTCGCGAAAGTCGCGGTCGACTCCGGCAAGCTGGATGACGCGTCCGTCGAACTTAAAGCCATCGTCGACAAACCGACCAACCCGACCCTGGGTGAAATCGCACGTCAGCGCCTGGCCCAGGTATTGGCGGCACAGAGCAAGGCTGACGAAGCACTCAAACTGCTCGACGGCGATGCGGACAAAGCATTTGTAGCCACTCGTGAAGAGCTCAAGGGGGACCTGTTGGTCCAATTGGGTCGTACCGACGAAGCCAATGCTGCGTATAAGAAAGCCAAGGCGGCGCTGTCTGATGAAGCGGCAGTCGGTGGCTTACAAATCAAGCTGGACGACTTGGCCAAAGGGGATGCGTGACGTGATCCGTTGGAAACATGCAGCATTGCTGGCTCTGGCCGTTCTGGCCGCGGGTTGCAGCAGCAACAGTAAAAAAGAACTGCCTCCGGCCGAGCTGACCAGCTTCAAGGAAGAAGTGGTCCTGCAAAAGCAGTGGAGCCGCTCCATCGGTGACGGTCAGGGCGAAACCTACAACATGTTGGTACCGGCAATCGACGGTGACAACATTGTGGCTGCTGACGTGACCGGCGTGGTGGTCTCCATGGATCGCATGAACGGCGACGTCAAGTGGAAGAAAGACCTCGAATTGCCCGTCTCCGGCGCTGTCGGCGTGGGTTACGGCATGGTCCTGCTCGGCACGCTCAAAGGCGAAGTCGTGGCGCTGGATTCCAGCACCGGTGAAGAGAAATGGCGCGCTCGCGTGACCAGTGAAGTCCTCGCGCCGCCTGCCACCAACGGCGATATCGTCGTGGTGCAAACCCAGGACGACCGCGTCATCGGTCTGGACGCCAGCACTGGCGAACAGCGCTGGTTGTACGACAGCACCCCGGCAGTGTTGACCTTGCGCGGTACCAGTGGTCCGGTTGTGACCAACAATCTGGCCGTTGCAGGCCTCTCGACCGGTAAAGTGGTCGCCCTGGACACCCGCAACGGCGTGCCGGCCTGGGAAACCCGTGTGGCCATCCCGCAAGGCCGCTCCGAGCTGGACCGCGTGGTGGACATCGACGGCGGCTTGCTGCTGTCGGGTGAAACCCTCTACGTGGCTACCTATCAGGGCCGCGTTGCGGCGCTGGACCTGCAAAGTGGCCGCGTCAACTGGCAGCGTGATGCTTCCAGCTACGCGGGTGTCGCCCAAGGGTTTGGCAGCGTCTACGTAAGCCTGGCGTCCGGCACTGTTGAAAGTGTTGACGAGCGTTCCACCACTGCGTTGTGGAGCAACGACTCCCTGGCCCGCCGTCAGCTGTCGGCACCGGAAGTTTTCTCCAGCTACGTAGCGGTCGGCGACTTCGAAGGCTACCTGCACCTGCTGAGCCAGGTGGACGGTCGCTTTGTCGGTCGTGAGCGTATCGACAGCGACGGCCTGCGTGCGCGTCCGCTGGTGGTGGGTAACATGCTTTATGTGTATGGCAACAGCGGCAAGCTGGAAGCCCTGACCATCAAGTAAGAACCATGCTTGGGGTAACACCCAGGCGGCCCTGCTTCGGCGGGGCATGCGGCATCTGACGATGCTGCCCCGAGCACCAGCCGCTGCCTTGCAGCGGCTTTTGTATTTTCTGAAATAACGAAGTGGAGAGCCGCATGGTTCCCGTAATCGCCCTGGTGGGCCGACCTAACGTCGGCAAGTCCACCTTGTTCAACCGCCTGACCAGGACTCGTGACGCCATTGTCGGCGACTTGTCCGGTCTGACCCGTGATCGCCAATACGGTGAGGCAAAGTGGCAGGGGCGCTCCTACATTATTGTCGACACCGGTGGTATCTCCGGTGACGAGCATGGCATGGACGAAAAAATGGCCGAGCAGTCGCTGCTGGCCATTGAAGAAGCCGACGTCGTGTTGTTCCTGGTGGATGCCCGCGCGGGCTACACCGCTGCCGACCAGATGATTGGCGAGCACCTGCGCAAGCGCAACAAACGTTCCTATTTGATCGCCAACAAGATCGACAACATCGATCCTGAACAGGCCCGCGCCGAATTCAGCCCGATGGGCCTGGGCGACGCGATCCCGATCGCCGGTGCCCACGGTCGCGGCATCACCCAGATGCTGGAAGTCGCCCTGCGCGACTTCCCGAAGGATGACGCCGAGGAAGAAGAGGGCGAGGAAGAGATCGTTGCCGAAGGTGAGGAAGCCAAGCGCATTCCTGGCCCGAGCGAAAAAGACGGTATCAAGATCGCCATCATCGGTCGCCCGAACGTCGGCAAGTCGACCCTGGTCAACCGCATGCTCGGTGAAGACCGCGTCATCGTCTACGACCAGCCCGGCACCACCCGCGACAGTATCTACATCCCGTTCGAGCGTAACGACGAGAAGTACACGCTGATCGACACCGCCGGTGTGCGCAAGCGCGGCAAGATCCACGAGGAAGTTGAAAAGTTCTCCGTGGTCAAAACCCTGCAAGCGATCAAAGACGCCAACGTGGTGATCTTCGTGATGGACGCCCGCGAAGGCGTGGTGGACCACGACCTCAACCTGCTGGGCTTTGCCCTGGAAGCCGGTCGGGCGTTGGTGATCGCGATCAACAAGTGGGACGGCATGACGCCGAGCGAGCGCGATTTCGTCAAGATCGAGCTGCAGCGTCGCCTGTTCTTCGTCGAGTTCGCCGATATCCACTTTATCTCGGCCCTGCACGGCACGGGCGTGGGCAATCTCTACGCCTCCGTACAGAACTCGTTCAAGTCCGCGGTAACCCGTTGGCCGACCAACCGTCTCACCCAGATCCTGGAAGACGCGGTCGGCGAGCACGCGCCGCCGATGGTCAACAACCGCCGGATCAAGCTGCGTTACGCCCACTTGGGCGGTGCCAACCCGCCGATTATCGTGATCCACGGTAACCAGATCGAGAAGGTGCCCAAGTCCTACGTGCGTTACCTGGAAAACACCTACCGCCGAGTCTTGAAACTGGTCGGTACGCCGATCCGTATCGAGTTCAAGGGTGGTGAGAACCCATACGAAGGCAACAAGAACACACTGACGGACCGTCAGGTGAACAAGAAGCGTCGCTTGATGACTCACCACAAGAAGGCCGACAAGAAGCGCCGCGATAAAAAGTGAAGCAGCGGCTAGTGAAAAGCTGCAAGCGGCAAGTAAAAGCTGGATCACTTGTGGCTTGAGGCTTGTAACGTGCAGCTCAAACCGCCAGGTACAAAAAGGGCTCTGAATGAGCCCTTTTTCGTGCCTGGCGGTTTGCCCCTTGACCCGCTTGTTGCTTGCAGCTTACAACTTGCAGCTCACCCGAAGGGGGCTTCCATGATCACCAGCAAGCTGCCGAATATCGGCACGACCATTTTCACCACGATGTCGCAATTGGCCGCCGAAACCGGCGCGCTCAACCTGTCACAGGGTTTTCCCGACTTCAACGGCCCCCAGGGTTTGCTCGATGCCGTGGGCAGGCACGTTGCCAGCGGGCATAACCAATATTCGCCGATGACCGGTCTACCGGCGCTGCGTCAGCAAGTGGCGGCAAAGATCGCGCGCAGCTACGGCGTCACGGTCAATGTCGACAGTGAAGTGACCATCACCCCCGGCGCCACCGCTGCGATCTTCTGTGCAATCCAGGCGGTGATTCGCAGTGGCGATGAAGTCATCGTGTTCGACCCCTGCTACGACAGTTACGAGCCTTCGGTGGAACTGGCCGGTGGTCGTTGCGTGCATGTGCAACTGAGCCTGCAGGGCTTTGCGCTGGACTTCGACAAGATCAAGGCCGCGCTGTCGCCGCGCACGCGCATGATCATTCTCAACACCCCGCACAATCCCACGGGCGCGCTGATCAGTCGTGCTGAGCTGGACCAACTGGCCGAGCTGATACGCGACCGTGATATCTACCTGGTCAGCGACGAGGTCTACGAGCACCTGGTCTTCGATGGCATGTCCCATGTCAGCGTGCTGGCTCACGAAGAGCTGTATCAACGCGCATTCGTCGTCAGCTCCTTTGGCAAGACCTATCACGTGACCGGCTGGAAAACCGGCTATGTCGTTGCACCGCCAGCGCTCACTGTTGAGCTGCGCAAGGTGCACCAGTACGTCAATTTCTGTGGTGTGACGCCGTTGCAGTTCGCGCTGGCCGACTTCATGGCCGAACACCCGGAACACGTCGGCGAACTGCCAGCGTTCTACCAGGCCAAGCGCGACCTGTTCTGTGACCTGCTGGCGCCGTCGCGTTTGAGTTTCACTCGGGTCGCCGGTACCTACTTCCAACTGGTGGATTACGCACAAATCCGCCCCGATCTGGACGACGTCGCCATGTCACTGTGGATGACCCGCGAGCACGGCGTGGCGACCATTCCGGTGTCGGTCTTCTACCAGCACCCACCCCAAGGCCAGCGCCTGGTGCGCCTGTGCTTTGCCAAACGCGAGGAGACGCTGCGACAAGCGGCTGAAAAACTATGCGTGATCTGAATGCATTGCCCAACCTGACAATCGCCCTGGTCCAGACCACGCTGGCATGGCATGACCGCCAGGCTAACCTTGAACACTTCGACGCATTGCTTGAGCAGGCCAGGGGCGCCGACCTGATCGTGCTGCCGGAGATGTTCACCAGCGGGTTTTCCATGGAGTCGGCCAGCCTGGCCGAGCCCGAGAACGGCCCGACCCATCATTGGCTGCAAGCTCAGGCGGCGAAGTACAACGCGGTGGTTACCGGCAGTGTGATTATCCAGGCCGCCGATGGTAGCCATCGCAATCGACTGCTGTGGGCGCGGCCGGATGGCGAGGTGCTGCATTACGACAAGCGTCATCTGTTTCGTATGGCCGGTGAACATAATCACTACACCCCCGGCGAGCGCCAGGTGCAGTTTGAGTTGAAGGGCTGGCGTGTTCGGCCGCTGATTTGCTACGACCTGCGTTTTCCGGTGTGGAGCCGCGATGCCCAAGATACGGACCTGCTGTTGTATACCGCCAACTGGCCGGGTGCGCGGCGTCAGCATTGGAACCGCTTGTTGCCCGCGCGGGCGATTGAAAACCTGTGTTATGTGGCGGCGGTGAATCGAGTGGGCACGGATGGCAAAGGCTTTGCCTATACAGGCGACAGCCAGGTGCTGGATTTCCAGGGCGAAACCTTGCTGAGCGCGGGGGAGGCGGACGGGGTGTTCCAGGTGATTCTGGATGCGGCCGAGTTGTCTGCCTATCGCAGCAGATTCCCGGCGAATCTGGATGCCGATAGCTTTCAGTTTGTCTGACGGACCGCTATCGGGGGCAAGTCCCCAATGAGGCCCTGTCAGGCAACCCAAATCTGAAACTCAATAAAAAGGCCCCTGGATTCGCATCCAGGGGCCTTTTGCATTGCGGCGATAAAGCTTACGCCGCTTTGGCTTCCTGCTGGCTCAACGAACGGTTCAGCGCGCTGAACAGCGCCTTGAAGCTGGCGGTGGTGATGTTTTCATCAATGCCCACGCCGTGTGCCGGACGTTCGCCGCTCACCCGCAGCTCGATATAAGCTGCTGCCTTGGCGTTAGTGCCGGCGCCAATGGCGTGTTCGTTGTAGTCCATGATTTCCACGCCAATCGGCAAACCAGCCACCAGCGCTTCCAGCGCGCCGTTGCCTTTGCCTTTCCAGTGCAGGTTGGTTTCGCCCTGGCCCTTGCCTGAGACTTCCACCTCGACAAAGCTGTTGCCGTTCTCTTCCTGCAGGCGATGGCTGACCAGTGCATACGGCGTATTGGCCTGCAGGTACTCACGTTGCAGCAACGCGTAGATCTGCGGCGCGGTCATCTCCAGGCCCACGCGGTCGGTCTCGGCCTGTACCACCTGGCTGAACTCGATCTGCATGCGCCGCGGCAAGCTGATGTCGTATTCCTGCTCCAGCAGGTAGGCGATGCCGCCCTTGCCCGACTGGCTGTTTACACGGATCACCGCCTCGTAGCTGCGACCGATGTCGGCCGGGTCGATCGGCAAGTACGGCACTTCCCACAGCGCATCGTCTTTCTGCTGGGCGAAACCCTTGCGGATTGCGTCCTGGTGGGAGCCGGAGAACGCGGTGTGGACCAGGTCGCCCACGTACGGGTGACGCGGGTGCACCTGGATCTGGTTGCACTCTTCAACGACTTTGCGCACGCCATCGATGTCGGAGAAGTCCAACTGCGGGTCAAGGCCCTGGGTGTACATGTTCAACGCCACGGTGACGAGGTCGACGTTACCGGTGCGCTCGCCGTTGCCGAACAGGCAGCCTTCGACACGGTCGGCACCGGCCATCAGGCCCAACTCGGTGGCGGCGACGCCGGTGCCACGGTCGTTGTGGGTGTGCAGGCTGATGATCACGCTGTCACGACGGTTGATATGGCGACCAAACCACTCGATCTGGTCGGCATAGATATTCGGCGTGGCGCATTCGACGGTGGCCGGCAGGTTGAGGATCACCTTGTGCTCGGGCGTCGGGTTCCACACCTCGATCACCGCGTCACAGACTTCCTTGGCGAACTCCAGCTCAGTGGCGCTGAAGGTCTCCGGGGAGTATTCGAAGGTCCACTGGGTTTGCGGCTGCTGGGCGGCGTATTTGACGAACAGCTTGGCTGCGTTGACCGCGATGGCCTTGATACCGTCCTTGTCCTGGTTGAACACGATGCGGCGGAATGACGGCGAGGTGGCGTTGTACAGGTGCACGATGGCTTTCTTGGCGCCGCGCAGGGATTCGAACGTGCGCGCGATCAAGTCTTCACGGCCCTGGGTCAGCACCTGGATGGTGGTGTCCTCGGGGATGTGATTGTCTTCGATCAGGGTCCGCACGAAGTCGAAATCGGTTTGCGACGCCGCAGGGAACGAGGCTTCGATTTCCTTGACGCCGACAGCAACCAGAGTTTTCCAGAAACGCAGCTTTTTCGCCGCGTCCATCGGTTCGATCAGCGACTGGTTGCCATCCCGCAAGTCGGAGCTGCACCAGATCGGCGCTTGGGTGATGGTCTTCGAGGGCCAGGTGCGGTCCGGGATATCGATGGTCGGGAACGCGCGGTACTTCGAAGACGGGTCTTTGAGCATGCTCATCGGGAAATCCTTTGTTGTAGGGCCGAGAAAAGGCGGCCTGCCGTGGAACTGTTTTGGGGATAAAGCTTGAAGACGAGGCAGATCGATTCAGCCTGGCAGTCGTGCGCTGACGAGGCACAGGCTGCGGTGCTGGCGGAGCTGAATGAGGGTGTGAGAGGTTTTCATAAGTCCAACCCTAACCTCAGGGGTGAAAGATGGCAAGCAGTCGCTAAAAATTGAGAGAAGTTCTTTTATCTGCGTATGAAACGGGATTTTATGGTTGGGAATAGTGCTCAGGCTAGATTAAATTGCGCGCCCGTTATCAGGCGCGCAATCGCGTCATTCAAGGCTGGAAGGCGCCGATGAAAATCGCCGGGTCGACCCGTGCATCGTTCAGGCTGACATTCCAGTGCATATGCGGCCCGGTGGCGCGACCTGTCGCGCCGACCTTGCCCACGACTGCGCCGCGCACCAGTTGCTGGCCCACCTTCACGTCGATCTTCGACAGATGGCAGAACATGCTGATAAAGCCCTGGCCATGATCGACAAACACGGTGTTGCCGTTGAAGAAGTAGTTGCCGACCAGAATGACCTTGCCGTTCGCCGGGGTCTTGATCGGCGTACCGGCCGGTACGGCGAAATCCAGGCCCGAGTGCGGATTGCGTTCCTCGCCGTTGAAGAAACGACGTACGCCGAACTTGCTCGACAGCGGCCCGTTCACGGGTTTGTCCAGCACCAGATTGCTCGGCAGGTTGGGGCTGAAGCTGCGGTAGGCCTTGATCTGAACCGCCAGCTCGGCCTCGATGCGCTTGAGTTGCGCGGGCTCGGGGTTGACCTGGCTTTTGTTTTTCAAGGTGATGCGCTGCTCGGGGTATTTCTTGTAGCCGACAATAAACGGCAATGTGCGGCCACCACTGCTGATGCGCTCATTACCTGGCTTGACGCTCAACGGGATGCCGACAATGGCCAGCCAGTTGTCCTGTTCCTTGACCACCAGCACCGGTTTGCCTTGGTAGGAGGCTTTGGGCGCCGTGGCCGAAGGGCCGAGTTCGACCACCGCCACACCGCCTGGCACCGGTTTATTCAAGGTGCGACTGACGTAGCTGTCGGCGTGAGCGTTAAAGGCCAGGCACAGCAGCATCCACAAGCTTAAGAAACGAGGCATCGATCAATCCAGTAACGAAAGGGTGACGGGGGTCAGGTGGTTGTCTTCCACCCGCACCTGCAATTGGCCTTCACCGAGGCGCGCTGTCAGGCGCTGGCCGGTGCGGGTTTGCGCGGCGTTGCGAATGGCCTGGCCACGTTCATCCAGCAGGATGCTGTAGCCACGCCCCAAGGTCGCCAGCGGGCTCACTACTTGCAACGTCTGCACCTGGCTCTGCAATTGCAGGCGCCGTGCCTTGAGACCTTCACGCATGGCGCGAGGCAGGCGTTCGGCGAGGCTGTCCAGGCGTTGGCGCAGCAGCGCGAGTTGACGCCCCGGATGTTGGCCGGCGAGGCGCGTTTCCAGGCGGATCAGGCGTTCGCGACGTGTATTGAGGCTACGCTCGAAGGCGCGGCGCAGGCGCATGTCCAGGTCATCCAGGCGCTGGGCCTGCTGGCGCAGACGCTCGCCGGGGTGGCGCAGGCGACGGGCCATGCCTTCCAGGCGCAGACGACTGTGGCTCAGTCGGTTGCGCATCAGCATCACCAGGCGGCGGTGCAGGTTTTCAACTTGGCGGACCAGATGACTGGCGTCCGGTGCCAGCAGTTCAGCGGCGGCGGAGGGGGTAGGGGCGCGCACGTCCGCGACAAAGTCGCTGATGGACACATCGGTTTCATGGCCGACGGCACTGACGATGGGGGTCACGCAGGCATCCACCGCCCGCGCCACGGCTTCTTCGTTGAAACACCAGAGGTCTTCCAGCGAACCACCGCCACGCGCCAGGATCAGCGCGTCAAAACCTCGGGCATCGGCGAGTTTCAACGCTCGCACGATCTGTGGGATCGCTTCGCGGCCTTGTACGGCGGTCGGGATCAGGGTCAGTTCAATGTTCGGCGCGCGGCGGCGGAACACGCTGATGATGTCGCGAATCACGGCGCCCGTCGGCGAACTGATAATGCCAATGCGCCGAGGGTGCGCCGGTAGCGGCACCTTGCGTTCGGCGCTGAACAGGCCTTCGGCGCTGAGCTTTTCCTTCAGCGCATCGAAGGCCAGGCGCAGCGCGCCGTCACCGGCCGGCTCAACGGTATCGAGGATCAGTTGGTAATCACCCCGGCCCTCGAACAACGAGACCTTGCCGCGCACCTTCACCGCCAGGCCGTCCTTCAACGCCTGGCGCACCCGCGCGGCATTATTGCGAAACAGCGCGCAACGCACCTGCGCACCGCTGTCCTTGAGGGTGAAATACACATGGCCGGAGGCCGGGCGGGCGAGGTTGGAGATCTCGCCTTCGACCCAGATATTGGTGAACACGTCTTCCAGCAACACCCGCGCGCGGCCGTTGAGCTGGCTGACAGTCAGGACTTCGCGGTCCAGGCCCAGGCGGGCAAAAGGGTCTTTAATCATGGGCGGCAGTTTATAGGCATTCGTGCAAGGTTTGGCAGAATTGCGCCACCAGCGGTTGCGGCGCCTGTTGGCAAGCCAACGCCACGCTGCTCAGGCAGTCCGGGTCGGCCAGGGGTAAAAAGCGCACGTTGGAGGGCGCGATGTCTTGCATGGATTTTGGTAACAAAGCGATACCGAAGCCGGCCTGGATCAATTGCAGCTGCGTGGTCTTGCGCGACATGACGCGCGCCGCCTTGGGGAAAAATCCCGCGCGCATGCACAGTTCGGCCGACAGATAACTCAGGCCGCCACGCTGTGGATGAGGGATCGAGATAAATGCCTCATCCCTAAGCTGCTGCAGCTCTACGGGCGTATCACGGCGTGACAACGGATGATTCGACGGCACCGCCAGCAACATGGGTTCGCTATATAAAGGCCGCACGCTCACCCCTTCGCGCTGGCACAACACCGGCAAGCGCAATAGCCCTACGTCCAGGCGGCCCTCGGCGATTTCCTCCAACTGGTCTTCGGAGGACAGTTTGGCAATATCCACCGACACCCCTGGGCAGCGCTCCAGCCACGTGCTGATACCTTGCAGCAAGCGACCACTCATCGGCACGGTACTCGAATGGCTCAAGCGCAGCGTACCGAGCTGGCCATGACCGACTTGAGTGGCCATTTCACTGGCCTTGAGCAATTCACTCAGCAGGTTGCGCGCGCGTGGATAGAAGGCTTCACCGGCGGCCGTCAGCCTCGGTTGGCGCGCCGTGCGCTCGAACAGCGGGGTTTGCAGCTGGGCTTCCAGTTCCTTGATCTGCCGGCTCAAGGCCGATTGCGCCACGAACAAACGTTCCGCGGCGGCGCTGAAGCTGCCACTGTCGGCGATTTCAACGAAGTAGCGCAGTTGGCGAGTGGAAATCACGCGTCATGCCTTTTTGAGATAGGTGTGGGGCTTTGAAGATATTAGTCGCATCTCTCGTCGATGGCTAAAGTGAACGCTGTCTTTTACAAGGAATCGTTCATGAGCCCGATTGAACTGATGAGCCAGTGGTCATTTGGCGCTGTGGATTGGCTGGTGATCGGCGTGGGTGTGGTGGTGGCGTACATCGTGTTCGGTATCGCCGGCTTCGGTACGGCGCTGGTGGCCGGGCCTGTGCTGATTCTGTTCATGCCATTGTCGAAGATTATTCCGTTGCTGGTGTTGCTGGATTTTGTCGCAGCCTTTGGCGGCCTGCTGCAAACACGACGGGATGTGAACAAACCGGAGCTGCTTCGACTGCTGCCGTGCATGGCCATCGGCTGTACGCTGGGTGTGGTGTTTTTGCTCAACCTGCATTCGGACCTGTTGCTGTTATTGATGGGCCTGTTTATCAGCGCCTACGCGGTTTACAGCCTGGCAGTAACAGCCCGGCCCACGCAGCTCGCCAAAGGCTGGTCGATCCCCATGGGCACCGTCGGCGGGCTGTTTGGTGCGCTGTTCGGCAGTGGTGGCTTTTTATATGCGATCTACCTGAACAGTCGTCTGCCCAAGGACGCGGCACGTGCTACGCAAAGCGCGCTGATCAGTTGCAGCACGGTGGTGCGCCTGAGCCTGTTCCTGATCGCCGGGGTCTATGCTGATTTGCCACTGTTGATGCTGGCGCTGTGCCTGCTGCCGGCGATGGCCCTGGGGTTGTGGTGCGGGCGCAGGTTGACGATGCGCATGTCCCGTGAGGCGTTTGTGCGGTTGGTGACCTGGTTGGTGTTGGCCAGTGGCATTGCGCTGATCGGGCGTTACTTGAGTACTTGACCTGCGTGGGGCAGGGATTAAGCTGCCAGCCTTCAGGGCCTCATCGGGGGCAGCAGCCACACCGCAGGACTTACATGAACTCCCAAAGCATCCTTGTCCCCAAAATCTCCACCTTGCCCGTCCACGAACCCCGTGCCCGGGCGATCGTGCGCTGGCTGGTGCGCAAGAACATCATCAAGGAAGAACTGACCACCTGCGGTCGTACCGGCAACCGCATGGCCTACGCCCTGGCCGACGGTGCCCGCGCCGTGGTGCTGCATCCCGAGGCGCTGCCGTTCAACGAGTCGGTCAATGGCCTGGAGATTATCTACAAACGCTGCATCTACACGCCGGCCAAGGGCTTTCTCGAAGAAGCCGGCTGCCCGGAGTGCCGCAAGGAAGTCGGCGAGGCGCTGTTCGAAAGCCTGGAAGACTGGATGCCCGGCCACACCGACAACTTCACCTGCCCGCTGTGTGGGCATGAAGATGACATCAACGGCTTCCTGTTTCTGCAGGAGTGCGGGTTTTCCAACCTGGGATTCATCTTCAACAACTGGGCGGAGGCGGGTTTCAAGCAGAGCTTTATCGACGAATTTGCCGATTGGCTGGACCAGAAGATCAGTTGGGTCAAAGTCGAGCTTTAATCCATCTATCAGTATTACCAAGTTTGTCAGAGTTTTACATTGAGCCCGACAGGGTGCATGTATATAATGGCGCGCTTCCATTTTCCCGCTCGGGAGCCCCCGCGATGCTGCGTATCAGCCAAGAAGCTCTGACATTCGACGACATTCTCCTAGTGCCCGGTTATTCCGAGGTGCTTCCTAACGAAGTCAGTCTCAAGACCCGCCTAACCCGTGGCATCGAGCTGAATATTCCCCTGGTTTCCGCTGCGATGGACACCGTTACCGAAGCCCGCCTGGCCATTGCCATGGCGCAGGAAGGCGGTATCGGTATCATCCACAAGAACATGACCATCGAGCAGCAAGCTGCCGAAGTGCGCAAGGTCAAGCGTTACGAAGCCGGTGTGGTGAAAGATCCGATCACCATCGAAGCCGACGCCACCGTGCGTGACCTGTTCGACCTGACCCGCCTGCACAACATCTCCGGTGTTCCCGTGCTGCATGATGGCGACCTGGTCGGCATCGTCACTTCCCGTGACGTGCGCTTTGAAAACCGTCTTGAAGTGACCGTCCGCGAAGTGATGACGCCCAAAGAGCGCCTCGTCACGGTCAAGGAAGGCGCCGACAAGAACGATGTGCGTGAACTGCTGCACAAGCACCGCATTGAGCGCGTACTGATCGTCGACGACAAATTCGCCCTCAAAGGCATGATGACCGTCAACGACATCGAAAAAGCCAAGGCTTACCCGCTGGCCAGCAAGGATGACCAGGGTCGTCTGCGCGTTGGCGCTGCCGTCGGTACCGGTAAAGACACCGGCGACCGCGTTGCCGCGCTGGTTGCCGCCGGTGTGGACGTGGTGGTGGTTGACACTGCCCACGGCCATTCCAAAGGCGTGATCGACCGCGTGCGTTGGGTCAAGCAGAACTTCCCTGAAGTACAGGTGATCGGCGGCAACATCGCCACCGGCGCTGCCGCCAAGGCCCTGGCCGAAGCGGGCGCGGATGCCGTCAAGGTCGGTATCGGCCCAGGCTCGATCTGCACCACGCGTATCGTCGCCGGTGTAGGCGTGCCGCAAATCAGCGCGATCGCCAACGTCGCCGCCGCCCTTGAAGGCACCGGTGTGCCGTTGATCGCCGACGGCGGCATCCGTTTCTCCGGTGACCTGTCCAAGGCCATCGTCGCCGGTGCTTCGTGCGTGATGATGGGCTCGATGTTCGCCGGTACCGAAGAGGCCCCTGGCGAGATCGAACTGTTCCAGGGCCGTTCGTACAAGGCTTACCGCGGCATGGGTTCGCTGGGCGCCATGTCCCAGGCCCAGGGATCGTCCGACCGTTACTTCCAGGACTCTTCGGCAGGCGCCGAGAAGCTCGTGCCGGAAGGTATCGAAGGCCGTGTGCCTTACAAGGGCACCCTGAGCGCCATCATCCATCAACTGATGGGCGGTCTGCGTTCCTCGATGGGTTACACCGGCAGCGCCAACATCGAAGAAATGCGCACCAAGCCAGAGTTCGTACGGATCACCGGCGCCGGCATGGCTGAATCCCATGTCCACGACGTGCAGATCACCAAGGAAGCGCCAAACTACCGCGTAGGTTGAGGCTTCCAGCAAAATGTTAAGTAACCGGGGCTGTTCTTCAGCCCCGAGTTGTTTCTGATTCATTAGACGAGACTGACTTCATGGCCCTCGACATTCACGCCCACCGCATCCTGATCCTCGACTTCGGTTCCCAGTACACCCAGCTGATCGCCCGCCGCGTGCGTGAAATCGGCGTGTACTGCGAACTGCACCCGTTCGACATGGATGACGAAGCGATCCGCGAATTCGCACCGAAAGGCGTCATCCTCGCCGGTGGCCCCGAGTCCGTGCACGAAGCCAACAGCCCGCGTTGCCCGCAAGCCGTATTCGACCTGGGCGTACCGGTCTTCGGCATCTGCTACGGCATGCAGACCATGGCCGAGCAACTGGGCGGCAAGGTTGAAGGCTCCGAACTGCGTGAATTCGGTTATGCCCGTGTGGACGTAGTCGGCAAGAGCCGCCTGCTGGACGGCATCGAAGACCACGTCGACGCCGACGGCCTGTTCGGCCTCGACGTGTGGATGAGCCACGGTGACAAGGTCACCAAAATGCCGGAAGACTTCCACATCCTGGCCAGCACCCCGAGCTGCCCGATCGCCGGCATGTTCAGCGACGAGCGCCGTTACTACGGCGTGCAGTTCCACCCGGAAGTGACCCACACCAAGCAAGGCGGCCGTATCCTGTCGCGCTTCATCCTCGACATCTGCGAGTGTGAAGCCCTGTGGACCCCGTCTAAAATCGCTGAAGACGCCATCGCCCAGGTGCGCGCCCAGGTTGGTACCGACAACGTGCTGCTCGGCCTGTCCGGCGGCGTTGACTCCTCCGTGGTCGCCGCGCTGCTGCACAAGGCCATCGGCGACCAGTTGACCTGTGTGTTCGTCGACAACGGCCTGCTGCGCCTGCACGAAGGTGAGCAAGTGATGGCCATGTTCGCCGAGAACATGGGCGTCAAGGTGATCCGCGCCAATGCCGAGGAGCAGTTCCTCAACAACCTGGCCGGCGAGTCCGACCCGGAGAAAAAGCGCAAGATCATCGGCCGCACCTTCATTGACGTCTTCGATGCCCAGTCCAACAAACTGGACAACATCAAGTACCTCGCCCAGGGCACCATCTACCCCGACGTGATCGAGTCGGCCGGCGCCAAGAGCGGCAAGGCCCACGTGATCAAGTCCCACCACAACGTAGGTGGCCTGCCTGAGGAAATGAACCTCAAGCTGGTAGAACCGCTGCGCGAACTGTTCAAGGACGAAGTCCGCCGCCTTGGCCTGGAACTGGGCCTGCCCTACGACATGGTCTACCGCCACCCCTTCCCAGGCCCAGGCCTGGGTGTGCGCATCCTCGGTGAAGTGAAGAAGGAATACGCCGACCTGCTGCGTCGCGCCGACCACATCTTCATCGAAGAACTGCGCAAGGCCGACTGGTACCACAAGGTCAGCCAGGCGTTCGTGGTGTTCCAGCCGGTCAAATCCGTTGGCGTGGTAGGCGACGGCCGTCGTTACGCGTGGGTTGTGGCCTTGCGTGCGGTGGAAACCATCGACTTCATGACGGCGCGTTGGGCGCATCTGCCTTACGAGCTTTTGGAGACGGTCAGTGGCCGGATCATCAATGAGATCGAAGGTATCTCGCGTGTTACTTATGACGTGTCGAGCAAGCCGCCGGCGACGATTGAGTGGGAATGAGCCTGCGGCAGCAGGTGAGTGCTGAATAACAAAACCCCGGTCTTTTGGCCGGGGTTTTGTGTTTTCGGAGCGTCAGCCTTATCAAGAAACGGATCCATATAAAACACTATTCAGGGCTTTTTGCATCTTATATAGTGCATTAATTCAATGTTTGCAATTTTTGCATTGTATAGGATGCGTTTTGGTATGGGCGATTTAGGTATATTGATCAAAAATCTGCGCAAGGCCGCCGGCCTCTCACAAGCCCAGCTCGCGCAGCGCCACGGCATGAGTCGCGCCACTATCTCGGGGATCGAGAACAACACCATCCCGGAAGTGGGGATTCGCAAGGTCGGAGCGATCCTCGAGGGGTTGGGGTATGAGTTGACTGCCATACCCAGGCATCGTCGCAAAACTCTCGATGAGCTGAAATCAGGAGGCATCCATGACTAGTCAACGTGATCGGTTGTATATCGGTGCTGGGGGTGTGCCTGCTGGAACGCTCGGGCGCGGTGAAGACGACCGGCGTGATTCGGTGTTCTCGTATAACGAAAAGGTTGCTGAAGAGAACGCAGTTTCCCTGACCATGCCCGTGCGCTTGGAGAGCTACAACTGGAAGTATGGCGTCCATCCGTTGTTCGAGATGCATATCCCTGAGGGGCATCTCAAGGACGAACTTGTGCGACGTTTCAGCAAGTCGGTACACGGCTTTGACGACTTCACCCTGCTGGGCATTGTGGGCCCACACCAACTGGGTCGTATCAGCGTTTCCCGTGCCGCCGGTGGTGAGTCACTGCCTGAGATCAAGCTCGCAGAGTTATTGGTCTATGACGGGGCAAAAGACCTGTTCGATGATCTTCTGAAAACCTACGCGGCCTATTCCGGGGTCTCGGGTGTTCAACCAAAGGTGCTGGTGCGCGACCTGAACGATACGGTCCCCGGCATTGAACGTCTCACGCATAGGGGCGCCACGCATCTGGTGAAGGCGTTCAACGAATCTGAGTTTTCACAATTGGCCGCCAATGAGTTTTTCTGCATGCGGGCCGCAGTCCATTGCGGCTTGGAGGTGCCTGAGTTTCAGCTCAGTCAGCACGGGAAATTCCTGGTGGTGAAACGGTTCGATATCGGTGCAAGCGCCTACCTCGGATTTGAGGACATGTGCGTTCTATCGGGATGGGGAACCGCCAGGAAATACGACGGCAGCTATCAGGGATGCACGAAGCTGATCAGGTCATTTGTCACACCCAGCCGCGTCGTCAGGACACTGGAAGACTTCTTTTTGATGGTGGCGCTTTCTGCCGGGATCCAGAACGGTGACGCGCACCTGAAAAATTTCGGCCTGCTGTATGAGAATTGCGCAAAGGACGCGGACGTTTGGCTCGCCCCGGCTTACGATCTGGTGACCACCACGGTGTACAGCAGCAACGACATCATGGGTTTGCTGCTCGGCGGGTCGAAGGCTTGGCCAAAGCGCAAGATGCTGGTCCAGTTTGGACGCAGTTCGTGCGGTTTGACAGAGACCCGTTGCAATGAACTGCTTGCCAGGGTGCAAGACGGCATGGCTCGCGCGATGGCGGAGCTTTCAGAATACCGAAGCACTCACCCGGAGTTCGAGGCAGTAGGGGAGAAGATGACCGCTGCTTGGGCAGCAGGACTGGCGAAGAGTATCGCAGTGTAGTGATCTTCCCGGCTTACGCTTACCGCCGTGCAATATCCGAAAAGTAAAACTTATCCAACGTATGCCGCGACTCGGTGTACTCGAACTGCCGCCCATCCTGCAAAAACGTCTGGTTACTCACCACGATCACATGGCTTTGCCCATCCAGGTCCAGGTGCGCCTGGTCGTCCTTGCTGCGGGGCAGGGCTTCGATGGTGCGTTGGGCGTAGCTGATCTGCAACTGCAAGGTCTGCTCGATGAACGCGTAGATCGACTGCCCGGCAATCGCCTGGTCCAGCCCCGGGATCACGTCGGCGACGAAGTGGTTGATGTCGAGGATCACCCGTTTGCCGCCAATGCGTCGTACCCGCTTGATCTGCGTGATCAGGCTGCCGGGTTCGGCTTCGATGTGTTCGAGCAGCGCGCCCTCCAGGGCGAACTGGCTGAACTGCACCACTTCGGTCTGTACGTCATCGCCCAGGTCGGCGTGGGTTTCGCGAAAGCTGACGATGCCGCCCAACTGGAACTCGATGGGGTTGGGCGACAACACAAACGTGCCCTTGCCATGAATCTTTTGCGCGAAGCCCCGCTCCTGTAACTGCTCGATGGCCCGGCGCACGGTGCCACGGCTGGCCTGGTAGGCGCTCATCAATTCGGTTTCGGAAGGCAGGCGGGTACCACGCTGCAGCCGTTCGGTCGTGATGCTGGCAAGCAGATCGGTATAGATCTGGTTGTATTTGCTCATGTTGGAGGGCTCTGTACCGCGTTGGCGTTCAAGGCAGGAACCTTAGTGGCAGTGCCGGGGCGTTGTCCATTCAATCGATTTGAAATTTCAGAAGTATCCGACACAAAAAACAGAAAATTAATCCATTTTTAAACTCGTCTGTACGAGTTGTTGATTTAACTCGTACAGACGAGTACTTTTGACGTCGTTGGACTGCCAAGGTCACTCCCGATAACAAGAAAAGTGGAAGAAAACCCATGAGCCACGACTACCCCAACATTGCCCGCGAGTTGCTCCAGCACCTCGGCGGCGCCGATAACCTGGAGCAGGCCGCGCACTGTGTGACGCGCCTGCGCCTGGCCCTCAAGGACCAGAACCTGGTCAACAGCCCGGCACTGAACCAGGTCGACCTGGTCAAGGGCTCCTTCTTTACCGGCGGCTTGTTCCAGGTCGTCATCGGCCCCGGCGAAGTGGAAAAGGTCTACGCCGCCCTGCGCGAGCAGACCGGCCTTGCCGCCTCGACCATTGCCGACGTCAAGAAAGCCGCCGGCGACAAGATCAACCCCCTGCAACAACTGGTGCGGGTGTTCTCCGATGTGTTCATGCCGATCCTGCCGGCGCTGATCATTGCCGGCCTGTTGATGGGCATCAACAACCTGATGGGCGCCAAGGGCATGTTCATCGAGGGGCAAACGCTGCTGGAGGCCTATCCGAACCTGGATGGCCTGTGGAGCCTGATCAACCTGATGGCCAACACCTCGTTCGTGTTCCTGCCGGCGCTGGTGGGCTGGTCGGCGGCCAAGCGGTTTGGCGGCAGTGAAATCCTCGGCATCGTGCTTGGCCTGATGCTGGTCCACCCCGACCTGCTCAACGCCTGGAACTACGGCAAGGCCGTCGCCGGCCTCGACGGCCAGAGCCTGCCGTACTTCGATATCTTCGGTTGGTTCCAGATCGAAAAAGTCGGTTACCAGGGGCAGATCCTGCCGATCCTGCTGGCCGCCTACGTCATGAGCGTGATCGAAAAATGGTTGCGCGCGCGCGTGCCGAATGCCATCCAATTGCTGGTGATCCCCATCACCACCATCGTTGTTACCGGCGTGCTGGCGCTGGCGATCATCGGCCCGGTGACCCGTCACCTCGGCATCCTCATCACCGAAGGCATGGTCACCCTGTTCGACCTGGCGCCCATGGTCGGCGGCGCACTGTTCGGCCTGTTGTATGCGCCGCTGGTCATCACCGGCATGCACCACATGTTCCTCGCCGTGGACCTGCAACTTATTTCCAGCCAGGGCGGCACCTTTATCTGGCCAATGATCGTCATGTCCAACCTGGCCCAGGGCAGCGCGGCACTGGCGGTGTTCTACATGACCCGCAACGCCCGTGACAAAAGCATGGCCTCGACCTCGGCGATTTCCGCGTACTTCGGCATCACTGAGCCGGCGATGTTCGGCGTCAACCTGCGCTTCAAATTCCCGTTCTACGCGGCGCTCGCCGGTTCCGCGTTGGGCAGCATTTTCCTGTCGCTGAACAAGGTCCAGGCCTCGGCTATCGGTGTGGGTGGCCTGCCCGGTTTCATCTCGATCATGCCTGAGTTCATCCCGTTGTTTGTCGTCGGCATGACGGTCGCGATCGTGGTGCCGTTTGCGCTGACCTGTGTGTTGAGCATGAAGATTGTCCGGCCGGGTTATCGGGTTGCCTGAACTATCGCTGATGAGGCCTTCAAGGCCAGTACAAAATTCTACTCGAGGACCCACCATGCAAGCCTGGCAACACTCGGTGATCTACCAGATCTATCCCAAGAGCTTCCACAGCCATGCAGGGAACGCGACCGGCGACCTGCTGGGCATCGTCGACAAGCTCGACTACCTGCAATGGCTGGGCATCGATTGCCTGTGGGTCACCCCGTTCCTGCGCTCGCCCCAGCGCGACAACGGTTACGACATCAGCGACTACTACGCCATCGACCCCAGCTACGGGACCATGGCCGATTGCGAGCTGTTGATCCACGAGGCGGCCAGGCGCGGCATCAAGCTGATGCTGGATATCGTGGTCAATCACACGTCGGTCGAGCATGAGTGGTTCCAGCAGGCGCGCAGCAGCCTCGACAACCCGTACCGTGACTTCTACATCTGGCGCGACCAGCCGAATAACTGGGAGTCCAAGTTCGGCGGCTCGGCCTGGGAGTACGAGGCGCAAACCGGCCAGTATTACCTGCACCTGTTCGACCATACCCAGGCCGACCTCAACTGGGACAACCCCCAGGTGCGCGCCGAAGTGTTCAAGATGATGCGCTTCTGGCGCGACAAGGGCGTCGGTGGCTTCCGGCTGGATGTGATCAACCTGATCTCCAAGCCGGCGGACTTTGCGCAGGACGCCAGCGACGGTCGGCGTTTCTACACCGACGGCCCGAACGTGCACCGGTACCTGCAGGAAATGCACCGCGAAGTGTTCGAGGGGTACGACCTGATCAACGTCGGCGAAATGTCGTCCACCAGCCTTGAGCACTGCATTCGCTATTCGCGGCCCGAGTCGAAAGAGCTGTCGATGACGTTCAACTTTCATCACCTGAAAGTGGATTACCCGAACCTGCAAAAATGGATACGGGCAGACTTCGATTTTCTGCAGCTCAAACGCATCCTGTCCGATTGGCAACTGGGTATGCAGGCCGGTGGCGGCTGGAACGCACTGTTCTGGTGTAACCATGATCAGCCGCGAGTGGTCTCGCGCTTCGGTGATGACGGCGAGTTCCGCGTGGTGTCGGCCAAGATGCTCGCCACGGCGCTGCACTTCCTGCAGGGCACGCCGTTCATTTACCAGGGCGAAGAGCTGGGCATGACCAACCCGGGTTTCGAGCGCATTGAGCAGTACCGGGATGTCGAGACCCTGAACATCTATCGCCTCAAGCGCGATGCCGGCGAGTCCGAGGCGGCGAGCATGGCGGCGATCATGCAGAAGTCCCGCGACAACGGGCGCACACCGATGCAATGGAACGCGGGGGAAAACGCCGGCTTCAGCCGTGGTGAGCCGTGGATCGGTCTTGCGGCCAACGCCGCGCTCATCAATGTCGACAACCAGCGCGACGACCCGCATTCGGTGCTGCATCACTACCGTGCCCTGATTGCCCTGCGTCGGCACCAGCCGCTGATCCAGGACGGGGTGTATCGCCCGTTGCTGGCCGAGCACCCTCAAGTGTGGGCGTACCTGCGCGAAGGGCAGGGCGAGCGCCTGTTGGTGCTGAACAATTTCTACGCCGCACCGTGCCAGATCCAACTGCCCCCCGATGTCATCACCGAGGCGACCGAGCAACGCCTGCTGATCAGTAACTACCCCGACTGCCCGCCACGCACAGACACTGTCTCGCTGCGACCTTACGAGTCGTTCGTGCTGCTGCTGAGGGGCTGAAACACCCGCTGTATGACGCGACAAACACAATAAAAATAAAAGGAGTGCCTCATGAAAACCACCCTCAAACTGGGCTTTGCAGCCTCGTGCCTGACGTTGCCGTTGGCGGCGCATGCCCTGGAATTTGCCGGTTATTTGCGCAGCGGGGCGGGGACGTCGACCGGCAGTGGCCCACAACAGTGCTTCCAGTTGCCGGGCGCGCAAACCAAATACCGCCTGGGCAACGAATGCGAACAGTACGCGGAGCTTGAGCTGCGCCAGGACGTGTTTACCCTGGATGACGGCTCGGTGCTCAGCGTCGATGCCATGGCCTCGCTGTACAACAAGTACGACCGCGCCCTGAAATTCCAGGGCGAAAACAACGGCTCGGCGCGCATGCCGCAGATGTATGCGCAGTGGTCGAACATGCCCAGTCTCAACGGTGGCTCACTGTGGGCCGGGCGTCGGTACTACAAGCGTAATGACATCCATATCTCCGATTTCTACTACTGGAACCAGAGTGCCACCGGTGGCGGTATCGAAGACGTAAAAATCGGCGACCTGAAGTACAGCTACGCCCTGTCGCGCAAGGACAACCTCTACCAGAAAGCCTACGTGACCCGTCACGACTTCAACGTCGCCGGCTTCAAGACCAACCCCGGCGGCGAGCTGTAGCTGGGCCTGAGCTACCTCGAAAAGGCCGGTGGCCGCGACGCCAACAGCGGTTGGGCGCTGACCGCGCAGCATGTGCAGCAGGCGTTCCTCGGCGGCAAGAACAAATTCGCCTTGCAGTACGGCGAAGGGCCGGGCACGGGCCTGGGCTACACCGGCAACACCGCGCTGGACAACAGCAGCAAAAGCTACCGTGCGGTGGAATTTTTTGACTGGCAAATGACGCCGCGGTTTGGCGGCCAGATCGAAGCGGTGTACCAGAAGGACGTACGTCTCGGCAGCCAGGACCAGACCTGGATGTCCCTCGGCGTACGCCCGGTCTATGCCCTGACCGAGCAGTTCAAGCTGGTGGCCGAGCTTGGCCACGATCAGGTCGACGCCACCGGCGGCACGCGCAAGTTGAGCAAGTTCACCTTCGCTCCGACCTGGTCGCCCAAAGGCCCGGAATTCTGGGCACGGCCGGAAGTGCGCCTGTATTACACCTATGCCACCTGGAACGCCGCCGCCAAGCGTGCCGCCAATGAACTGGCAGCCGGCTCGGCCTTGTCCGACACCGGCAGCTACGGCACCGCGCGGCATGGCTCCAACGTCGGGGTGCAGGTCGAGTACTGGTGGAAATAATTTTTATCTGCCGGCGCGAGTGTGCTCGCGCCGCCAGGCTATTCACAGAACACAACAACAGGTGATGTCATGACCACAATCCAACCCTTGGTATTGCTGGCACCCTTGGCCGGGGTGCAGCTGCCCCTGGATCAAGTGCCCGATCCGGCATTCTCCAGCCGCCTGCTTGGCGATGGCCTGTGCATCGATCCGACTTCGCAGACCCTTTGCGCGCCCATGTCCGGTGTGATCAGTAACATTCAGGACAGTGGGCATGCCGTCAGTGTCACCAACGAGCACGGCGTGCAGGTGTTGATGCACATCGGCCTGGACACCGTGAACCTGGCGGGCGAGGGCTTTACGCCGCTGGTCGAAGATGGTCAGCAGGTGCAGGCCGGCCAGCCGCTGATCGAGTTCGATGCCGACTTCATCGCCCTCAATGCCCGCAGCCTGCTGACCTTGATGCTGGTAGTCAGCGGTGAGCCGTTCGAACTGTTGGTGTCCGCCACCAGTACGGTCGAGGCCGGCCAGCCGGTGCTGCAGCTCAAGCCTGCCACGGCCACCGTGGAGGTGGCGCAAGAGCAGGGCGATGCGCTGTTTTCCAAACCGTTGACCCTGCTCAACGCCCACGGCCTGCATGCGCGCCCGGCGGCGGTGTTCGCCCAGGCGGCGAAAGGGTTCAAGGCGAGCATTTACCTGCATAAGCAGACCGAGAGCGCCAATGCCAAATCCCTGGTGCGCATCATGGCCCTGCAAACCGTGCGCGGCGATACCTTGCAGGTCAGCGCCGCCGGCGAAGATGCAGCGGCGGCGATCGAGGCCTTGGTGGCATTGCTCGCCGACGGCTGCGGCGAAAACGTGGTCGGTGTTGCACCGGCCAGCACCGCCGAAACGCCGGCGCCGGTCAGCTCCACTACCTTGTTGTACGGTGTGTGCGCCTCGCCGGGATCGGCGTTCGGCCAGGTATTCCAGATCAAGGAAGCGGCGCTGGTCATTACCGAGGCAGGCCTCGGTGAAGCGCAGGAGCGCGCCACCCTGACGCATGCCTTGAGCGATGCCGATCGGGCCCTGCAAGCCATGCAGGCCAACGTGAGCAGCGCCCAGGCCGAGATCTTCCGCGCGCATCAGGAATTGCTCGAAGACCCGACCCTGCTGGAGCAGGCACACACCCTGCTGACCGAAGGCAAGAGCGCTGCGTTTGCGTGGAACAGCGTCACGGTCGCCACGACCCGGCTGTTCCAGGGCCTGGGCAATACGCTGCTTGCCGAGCGCGCGGCCGACCTGGACGATGTGGGCCGGCGTGTGCTCAAGCTGATCCTGGGCATCCAGGACGACGCCCAGGAAGTGCCGGAACGTGCGATTCTGATTGCCGAGCAACTGACCCCGTCGCAAACCGCCAGCCTGGATACGCGCAAGGTGCTGGGGTTTGTCACGGTCGGCGGCGGTGCGACCAGCCACGTGGCGATTCTTGCCCGGGCGCTGGGCCTGCCGGCGATTTGCGGGGTGCCGACTTGCGTGCTGGCGCTGAGCAACGGGAAACAGGTATTGCTCGATGCCGACAAAGGCGAGTTGCACCTGGAGCCCGACCCGGTCGAGATCGAACAACTGGAGACCGCGCGCCATCAACAATCGCTGCGGCGCCAGCGTGAAGTGGCGCAGGCGTCATTGGCCGCCGTCACCCGCGACGGTCATGCCGTGGAGGTCACGGCCAATGTGGCATCGTTGCAGGAGGTGGAGCAATCCCTGCTCCTGGGCGGGGAGGGTGTGGGCCTGCTGCGTTCGGAGTTTCTCTATCTGGACCGCAACCGAGCACCGAGTGCCCGCGAGCAGGCCGACACCTACAGCGCCATCGCCCGTGCACTTGGCCCTGAGCGTAACCTGGTGGTGCGTACTCTCGATGTGGGCGGCGACAAGCCCCTGGCTTATGTTCCGATGGACAGCGAGACCAACCCCTTCCTCGGCTTGCGCGGCATTCGCCTGTGCCTGGCGCGTCCTGAACTGCTGCGTGAACAGTTCCGGGCGATCCTCGCCAGTGCCGGTCAGGCCCGGCTGCATATCATGTTGCCGATGGTCAGCCTGTTGTCGGAGCTGCACCTGGCGCGCCGGATACTGGAAGAAGAGGTCCAGGCGCTGGGGCTGGCAGAGCGGCCCAAGCTGGGCATCATGATAGAAGTGCCCTCGGCGGCGCTGATGGCGGATCTGTTTGCACCGCATGTGGATTTCTTTTCCATCGGCACCAACGACCTCACCCAGTACACCCTGGCCATGGACCGTGATCATCCACGGCTGGCCAGCCAGGCCGACAGCTATCACCCGGCCGTGCTGCGCCTGATCGCCAGCACCGTCAAGGCGGCCCATGCCCACGGCAAACCGGTCAGTGTGTGCGGCGCCCTGGGATCAGAAGTACTGGCGGTGCCGATGTTGATCGGACTGGGGGTGGATGAGTTGTCGGTCAGTGTGCCGTTGATCCCCACCATCAAGGCCACCGTGCGTGAGTTGCACTTGAAAGACTGCCAGTGCATCGCTCGCCAGGTGCTGAATCTGGAAGAGGCCGTCGAGGTACGCGAAGCCCTTTACCAGTTCCACACCGCCACTGCCGGCACCTCACCTGTCCTGGAGAACTGAACATGTTCGAGAAATTGCAGCAGGCATTCTGGAAAGCCCTGACCCCGGACCTGGTCGCCGAGGCCGTACCCGCGCCTGAAGGCGAACACCTGTTATCGGCCGGCGTGCTCGGTGCGCTGGGCGGTGCGGATAACCTCACGTCCCAACGGCGCGTCGCCCTGACACGGGTGCGCGTGCAACTGCGCGATGCGGGGCGGTTGGATGAGCTGGCGTTGAAGGCAGCGGGTGTGCCGGCCGTGATGGTACTGGCGGGGGGCGTGGTGCATTTGCTCACGGGCCTGCAACCGGCCTGAAGATCAAAGCAGATCGATGTGGGATCAGGTTGCCAGTCAAGAGATAGCGCGGGCGAAAAGAAGCCTGTGGCGAGGGAGCTTGCTCCCGTGACGGCCCTGAAGCTGGCGACTATCTAACGGACACCCCGCGACCTGAATGTGGGAGGGGGCTTGCCCCCGATGGCGGCTTGTCAGACGACTATTTTTTTGGATCTGACCGAGTACATATCCGTTTCTGCGGTAACGGCTACTTAGGGATGCACCCTCAAGCCCGGCTCCCACAGGTTTTTGCAGCGTCGTTAAGCGACTGTTTACAACTGTGGGCTATCTTCCGGCGGCTTGGTCTTGTCCACACCCGGCACGTGCAGATTACCTTCCACCACCTGGTTGCCCTCCAGCTGCGGCTGGGTCACCCAGGTGAGGATGTCGTAGTAACGTCGGATGTTCGCCACAAAATGCACCGGCTCACCACCACGGGCGTAGCCGTAGCGGGTCTTGCTGTACCACTGCTTCTGCGACAGACGCGGCAGCATTTTCTTCACATCCAGCCATTTGTTCGGGTTCAGGCCTTCTTTCTTCGCCAAAAGCCGCGCGTCGTCCAGATGGCCGGTGCCGACGTTGTAGGCGGCGAGGGCAAACCAGGTGCGGTCCGGTTCGGCGATGCTGTCGTCCAGCTCATCCTTGATCTTGGCCAGGTACTTGGCGCCGCCCATGATGCTCTGTCTGGCGTCCAGGCGGTTGGATACGCCCATCGCCTGAGCGGTGTTCTGGGTCAGCATCATCAGGCCGCGCACGCCGGTCTTGGAGGTGACCGCCGGTTGCCACAGCGATTCCTGATAACCGATGGCCGCCAGTAAGCGCCAATCGACTTTTTCTTCCTTGGCGTAGGCGCGAAAGTGCTTCTCGTACTTGGGCAGACGTTGCTGCAAATGCTGGGCGAAGGTATAGGCGCCGACATAGCCGAGTACATCGACATGCCCGTAATAGCGATCCTTGAGACGCTGCAGGGTGCCGTTCTTTTCCACCTTGTCCAGGTAGCTGTTGATCTCGTTGAGCAGGCTGTTGTCTTCGCCTGCCGCCACGGCCCAGCTCTGATTGCTGGCGTTGCCCAGGTCGAACGCCACGCGCACGTTGGGGAAGTACACCTGGTTCATCGCCACTTCGTTGGAGTCCACCAGGGTCAGGTCGATTTGCCCCTCGTCCACCATGCGCAACAAATCGACGACTTCAACGGCGTCGGACTCTTCGTATTCGATTGCAGGATTCTGCTTTTTCAACTCGGCCAGTTGTTCGGCGTGGGTGCTGCCCTTGAGCACCATGATCTTCTTGCCCACCAGATCCGCCGCGTTGGTCGGGCGCGATTGGCCGTTGCGGTAGATGATCTGCGGGGTGACTTCAAGGTAAGGGTGGGAGAAACGTACCTGCTGCTGGCGCTGCTCGCTGCCAACCAGCCCGGCGGCGGCGAGAACCGGGCCGTTGGGTTTGCCCAACTGGCCGAACAGGTCGTCGAGGTTGTCGGCGGTTTCTATCTCCAGCTTCACGCCCAGGTCATCGGCAAAACGCTTGACCAGTTCGTATTCGAAACCGGTTTCACCGTTGCGGTCCTGAAAATACGTGGCCGGGCTGTTCCGGGTTATCACCCGCAAGACGCCATCCTCCTTGATTCGCTCGAGCGTGCTGGGTTTATCAACACAGGCGCTGAGCAATAAAAAGAGTCCGGTGGCGACGAGCCATTTGGCGCATCGCGGGCGCAAAGCAGTTGGTGAGAACATCTGCGCAGTATACGCAAACGGCTCACGGCGCCATATCTCGACAGCGGCGGACTTGTCTGCTAGCGCCGTCAAAACTGTGCTGCAGCCCGCAGAAACGTGGGTTGACGAGCAATTGTGACGGTTAAAATAACTGTGCGGAATGTCTGCGATAGCGCCTCGATACCGTGCAATCGGTGCCAACTGACGTTCGGCAGCAGCCAGCCGTGCCGTTTCGGGTGCCGTTGGCGCAGGTTTACGCTAGAATGCACGGCCTCAAAGCACACCCCTTCCCGAGGCTGTCCCGAAGATGTTGATCCTGCGCGGCGCTCCTGCCCTTTCTGCCTTTCGCCACAGCAAACTCCTTGAGCAACTGAGCCAGAAGGTTCCAGCTGTCACTGGCTTGTATGCTGAATTTGCTCACTTCGCCGACGTTACCGGCGTCTTGACCGCCGACGAGCAGCAAGTGCTGGCACGCCTTCTGAAGTACGGCCCAAGCGTTCCCGTTCAAGAGCCGACCGGCCGCTTGTTCCTGGTTCTGCCACGGTTCGGCACCATCTCGCCCTGGTCGAGCAAAGCCAGCGATATCGCGCGTAACTGCGGCCTGGATAAAATCCAGCGCCTGGAGCGTGGTATTGCCTTCTACGTCGAAGGTGGGTTCAGCGATGCCGAGGCCGAGCTGATTGCCAGCAGCCTGCACGACCGCATGACCCAGATCATCGTCAGCCAGCTGGAACAGGCCGCCGGCCTGTTCAGCCACGCAGAACCCAAGCCGCTCACCGCGATCGACGTGCTCGGCGGTGGCCGCGCCGCCCTCGAGAAGGCCAACACCGAGCTGGGCCTGGCCCTGGCCGAAGACGAGATCGACTACCTGGTCAATGCCTTCAACGGTCTCAAGCGCAACCCGCACGACATCGAACTGATGATGTTCGCCCAGGCCAACTCCGAGCATTGCCGTCACAAGATCTTCAACGCCAGTTGGGACATTGACGGCCAGAGCCAGGAAAAAAGCCTGTTCGGCATGATCAAGAACACCTACGTGATGCACAGCGAAGGCGTTCTGTCGGCTTATAAGGACAACGCCTCGGTCATCGTCGGCTCCGTCGCCGGCCGCTTCTTCCCGGACCCCGAGACCCGCCAGTACGGCGCGGTGCAGGAGCCGGTGCATATCCTGATGAAGGTTGAAACCCACAACCACCCGACCGCGATTGCCCCGTTCCCGGGCGCCGCCACCGGTTCCGGCGGCGAGATCCGCGACGAAGGTGCCACCGGCCGCGGCGCCAAGCCAAAGGCGGGCCTCACCGGCTTCACCGTGTCCAACCTGCAGATCCCGGGCTTCGAACAGCCGTGGGAAGTGCCGTACGGCAAGCCTGAGCGCATCGTCACCGCGCTGGACATCATGATCGAAGGCCCGCTGGGCGGCGCCGCGTTCAACAACGAATTCGGGCGTCCGGCGCTCACCGGCTACTTCCGTACCTTCGAACAGTCCATCACCACCCCGCGTGGCGATGAAGTGCGCGGTTACCACAAGCCGATCATGTTGGCCGGCGGCATGGGCAACATCCGTGAAGGACACGTCAAGAAAGGCGAGATCCTGGTCGGCTCCAAGTTGATCGTACTCGGCGGCCCGGCCATGCTCATCGGCCTGGGCGGCGGCGCCGCTTCCTCCATGGCCACCGGCACCAGCTCGGCCGACCTGGACTTCGCTTCCGTACAGCGCGAAAACCCGGAGATGGAACGCCGCTGCCAGGAAGTCATCGACCGTTGCTGGCAGTTGGGCGACAAGAACCCGATCAGCTTCATCCACGACGTCGGTGCCGGCGGTTTGTCCAACGCCTTCCCGGAACTGGTCAACGATGGCGACCGCGGTGGCCGTTTCGAACTGCGCAACATTCCAAACGACGAGCCGGGCATGGCCCCGCACGAAATCTGGAGCAACGAATCCCAGGAACGCTACGTACTGGCCGTCGGTCCTGAAGACTTCGCACGCTTCCAGGCCATCTGCGAACGCGAGCGTTGCCCGTTTGCCGTGGTTGGCGAAGCCACTGCCGAGCCGCAGTTGACGGTCACCGACAACCACTTCGGCAACAGCCCGGTGGACATGCCGCTCGAAGTGCTGCTGGGCAAGGCCCCGCGCATGCACCGTTCGGCCGTGCGTGAAACCGAGCTGGGCGATGATTTCGACCCAAGCAACCTCGACCTGACCGACAGCATCGAACGCGTGCTGCACCACCCGGCCGTGGCGAGCAAAAGCTTCCTGATCACCATCGGCGACCGCACCATCACCGGCCTGGTAGCCCGTGACCAAATGGTCGGCCCGTGGCAGGTGCCGGTGGCCGACGTTGCCGTCACCGCCACCAGCTTCGATGTCTACACCGGTGAAGCCATGGCCATGGGCGAGCGCACGCCGCTGGCCCTGCTGGACGCTCCGGCATCGGGCCGCATGGCCATTGGTGAAACCCTCACCAACATCGCCGCTTCCCGTATCGGCAAGCTGTCCGACATCAAGTTGTCGGCCAACTGGATGTCCGCCGCCGGCCACCCCGGTGAAGACGCGCGTCTGTACGACACGGTTAAAGCGGTCGGCATGGAGCTGTGCCCGGAGCTGGGTATTACCATTCCGGTGGGCAAGGACTCCATGTCCATGGCCACCCGTTGGAACGATGAAGGCACCGACAAGAGCGTCACCTCGCCGCTGTCGCTGATCGTCACCGGTTTTGCGCCGGTCACCGATATCCGCCAGACCCTGACCCCGCAACTGCGCATGGACAAGGGCACCACCGACCTGATCCTGATCGACCTGGGCCGTGGCCAGAACCGCATGGGCGCCTCGATCCTGGCACAGACCCACGGCAAGCTTGGTAAGCAGGCCCCGGACGTCGATGACGCCGAAGACCTCAAAGCCTTCTTCGCCGTGATCCAGGGCCTGAATGCCGACGGCCACCTGCTGGCCTACCACGACCGTTCCGACGGTGGTCTGCTGACCAGCGTCGTCGAGATGGCGTTTGCCGGTCACTGTGGCCTGAACATCGTGCTCGACAGCGTTGCCGAGGACGCCGCTGAAATCAACGGCATCCTGTTCAACGAAGAATTGGGTGCGGTGATCCAGGTGCGCCAGGACGCTACCCCGGACGTACTCGCACAATTCAGCGCCGCCGGCCTGGACGACTGCGTGGCGGTGATCGGCCAGCCGATCAACAACGGTGAAATCAATATTTCCTTCAACGGCGACACCGTGTTTGCCGGTCAGCGTCGTCTGCTGCAACGCCAGTGGGCCGAGACCAGCTACCAGATCCAGCGCCTGCGTGATAACGCCGACTGCGCCGAGCAGGAATTCGACACGATCCTGGAAGAAGAAAACCCGGGCCTGAGCACCATGCTCAGCTTCGACGTCAACCAGGACATCGCCGCGCCTTACATCAAAAAGGGTATTCGCCCACAGGTTGCCGTACTGCGTGAGCAGGGCGTCAACGGCCAGGTGGAAATGGCGGCGGCGTTCGACCGTGCCGGCTTCAACGCAATCGACGTGCACATGAGCGACATCCTCGCCGGTCGCGTTGACCTCAACGAGTTCAAAGGCCTCGTGGCCTGCGGCGGTTTCTCCTACGGCGACGTGCTGGGTGCCGGTGAAGGCTGGGCCAAGTCGGCCCTGTTCAACAGCCGTGCCCGCGATGCGTTCCAGGGCTTCTTCGAGCGCAACGACAGCTTCACCCTGGGTGTGTGCAACGGTTGCCAGATGATGTCCAACCTCAGCGAACTGATCCCGGGCAGCGAGTTCTGGCCGCACTTTGTGCGCAACCGTTCCGAGCAGTTCGAAGCCCGCGTGGCCATGGTGCAGGTGCAGGAGTCCAACTCGATCTTCCTGCAAGGCATGGCCGGTTCGCGCATGCCGATCGCCATCGCCCACGGTGAAGGCCATGCCGAATTCAGCAGCGAAGAAGCGTTGCTCGAAGCCGACCTGTCTGGCTCCGTGGCGCTGCGGTTTGTGGATAACCACGGCAAAGTCACCGAGACCTACCCGGCCAACCCGAACGGCTCGCCGCGCGGCATCACCGGCCTTACCAGCCGCGACGGTCGCGTGACTATCATGATGCCGCACCCGGAACGTGTATTCCGCGCCGTGCAGAACTCGTGGCGCCCGGAAGAGTGGAACGAAGACGGCGCCTGGATGCGCATGTTCCGCAACGCACGCGTTTGGGTGAACTAAGGCCGTGTACAAACTCGCCTTCTTCGTGCCCGACAGCCATGTGGAGACGGTAAAAACCGCCGTCTTCGCAGCCGGCGGCGGGCGCATCGGCGACTACGACCGCTGCGCCTGGCAAGTGCTGGGCCAGGGCCAATTCCGCGCGTTGGATGGCAGCCAGCCGTTTATCGGGCAGGTCGGCCAGGTTGAAGTGGTTGAAGAGTGGAAGGTTGAGTTGGTGGTGGCGGATGAGTTGATTGTGGCTGTAGTGGCTGCTTTGAAGCTGAGCCATCCGTATGAGACACCGGCGTATGAGGTGTGGCAGTTGGCGGATTTCTGATTCGTTGGCTGTGAAAACAAGAAACCCGCTGGGCCAGTTTGGTCAGCGGGTTTTTTGTTGTCTGTCAGGGCCTCCGATGGCGTCTGTACAGGCGCCTCAGAACTTTCCGACAAACCTTTCAGGTTGTCCCTCGGAACTCGCACAACTAACCTTCGCCAGTCGCTGCCAATTCAGTGACCGGGACTGCAAGCCCGCCGATAGTTTGTTAGTGCTCAACAGCACGCCTATAATCGTGCCGCTTTCATAAAGTGGTTCGAGTCATGGTGGCTGTGTGCGGGAGACCCTCGGGTCTGCCGGGGTTCCTAACAACTCGGTCTTGCAGACCCGTACACAGCTGCCACCCATCATCTGCAAGTGATGTCGGTAGCTCCCACTTTTTGTTAGGAATTTTGCCATGATCAAAGACAGCCCAAATCCCCCATCTGATTCTCAGTCTGCCGACCAAATCTTCACCGTACTCCCCAACCTGAACAGCGAAACCCTGCTCGCCAACGCCTCCCAAGACCTGGCATCCGTACAGGCACTGGCGGGTAATCTGGCTTTTGAAATCGACGGCCCGCACCGTGATGCAGTGCTGGGGATTCATCGAATGGTGGAGGGTATTCAGTTGATGGTGGATCGAGTACTGGATCTACAGGAAGTACCCATCAGCAACTGAATAAACCACACTCTGTGGCGAGGGAGCTTGCTCCCGCTGGGCTGCGCAGCGGCCCCAAAAATCCTGGGAGCGCTTCGCACTGGAGCGCCAGCCCGGTCCAGCGGGAGCAAGCTCCCTCGCCACAGGGTGATCAGGCGTTGATCGGGCGGGCAACCAACCGCTCCAGCGCCTCACCCAATCCGGACGCCTTGTCGCCCATCAACAAGTGCCAAACCCCGCTCTCAAGCTGACTCACACCCTGGCAACCAAGCGCAGTAAGCTGAGCCTCGGACACCACCGAATCATCGCCCAACTCCACCCGCAACCGGCTCATCGCCACCGTTTGCAGCTGGCGCACATTCCCCCGCCCACCCAAGGCATCCAGCCATTTCTCAGCCTCTTGCACATTCACCGCAACCGACTTATCCACAGGCGCAACGGCAACCGGCGCACTCGCAACAAACGACGGCATGGCGAGGCGAATCTCATCGGCAATACTATCGGCCATCGGCCCGACCACCACCTGCAAACTGCCGCCGTTCCCCGGCCGCACCACCGCCATAGCGCCCAGCGCTTTCAACTCGGCATCCACCGCCTTGTTGCGATCCACCATGTCCAAGCGCAAGCGCGTGGTGCAAGCACCGACACTCAACAAATTATCTGCACCGCCCAATGCCTGGATATACGCCGTGGCACGCGTTTTATCGCTCATCACTTCAGCCTGCACCACCTGGATATCTTCCCGGCCCGGCGTCTTCAGGTTGAAGCGGCGGATGCAGTAGCTGAACACCGTGTAGTAGATCACCGCGTAGGCCAGGCCCACCGGCACCACCAGCCAGCCATTGGTGGACTTGCCCCAGCCCAGCACCATGTCGATAAACCCACCGGAGAAGGTAAAGCCCAGGTGGATATTCAGCAGGTCGGTGACCGCCATCGACAGGCCGGTGAGCAGCGCGTGAATCAGGTACAGGAATGGCGCCAGGAACATAAACGCAAATTCAATCGGCTCGGTCACCCCGGTCAAGAACGAGGTCAGTGCCATCGACAGGAAAATCCCGCCCATCACCTTGCGTCGCTCCGGCAGTGCATTGCGGTACATCGCCAGACACGCAGCGGGCAGACCGAACAACATCACCGGGAACATGCCGGTCATGAACTGGCCGCCTTTGGGGTCGCCGGCGAAGTAGCGGGTCAGGTCGCCGGTCACCACGGCGCCGGTCACCGGATCGGTAAAGGTGCCGAACACGAACCACGCCATATTGTTGAGGATGTGGTGCAACCCCGTGACGATCAGCAGGCGGTTGAACACGCCGAACACGAACGCGCCGAGGCTACCGCTTTCCATCAACAGCACGCCGAAGCTGTTGATGCCGCTCTGTACCGGTGGCCAGATCAGGCCGAAAATCACGCCCAGGCCGACCGCACTGAACCCCGTGATGATCGGCACAAAGCGCCGCCCGCCAAAGAACGCCAGGTACTCCGGCAATTTGATGTCCTTGAAACGGTTATACAGCCCGCCTGCCATCAAGCCGCTGGCGATACCGGCAAGCATGCCCATGTTGATGGTCGAGTCCATCACCTTGAGCGTGGAGACCATCACCAGGTAACCAATCGCGCCGGCCAGCCCCGCGGTGCCGTTATTGTCGCGGGCAAAACCGACGGCGATGCCAATGGCGAAGATCAGCGCCAGGTTGGCGAAGATCGCCTGCCCGGCATCGTGCATCACTGCGATGTTGAGCAGGTCGGTGTCGCCCAGGCGCAGCAAGAGGCCGGCGATCGGCAGGATCGCGATCGGCAGCATCAGCGCCCGGCCCAGGCGTTGCAGGCCTTCGATAAGGTGTTGGTACATGGCGTGTCTCCCTGTTTTTGTTGTGGTCAGCTCAGCGGCCAGTGGTGTTGACAGGCTTGGCGAACGGCCTTGGCGCTGCTCAGGTCGAGCAGGCCAAGGCTGCGTTGCCGGCATTGCGCCGCATCCAGATGGCGGACGCGGTCTTTGATTTCGCCGATCTGCGGCGGGCTCACCGACAGCTCGCGCACCCCCAGGCCGACCAGCACCGGTGTGGCCAGCGGGTCAGAGGCCAGGGCGCCGCACACACCGACCCATCGCCCATGTTTCGCCGCACCGGCGCAAGTCTGGGCGATCAGCCGCAGCAAGGCCGGGTGCAGCGCATCCACGCGGGCGGCGAGGCCGGCGTGGTCGCGGTCCATCGCCAGGGTGTACTGGGACAGGTCATTGGTGCCGATGGACAAGAAGTCCGCCTGCTCGGCCAGTTGCTCGGCCATCAGCGCGGCGGCGGGGACTTCGATCATCACGCCCAACTCGGGGCGTTGCGTCAGCTCAAGTTCCACACACAGTTCATCCAGGCGCCGGCGGATCTGTAACAGTTCATCCACTTCGCTGACCATCGGCAGCAGGATGCGACAGCGTGCCAGCGGCGTGACCTGCAGCAGCGCACGCAGTTGCTGGTCAAGCAGTTCCGGGCGCACCTGGGCCAGACGAATGCCGCGCAGGCCCAGCACCGGGTTGGCTTCCACCGGCAGCGGCAGGTAGTCGAGTTGCTTGTCGCCGCCCACGTCGATGGTGCGGATGATCACCGACTTATCGCCCATGGCATCCAGCACGGCTTGATAGGCTTGGCGCTGCTCCTGCTCATCCGGTGCGGTGCGGCGGTCGACGAACAGGAATTCGGTGCGCAGCAGGCCGACGCCATCGGCGCCGTTCTCAAAGGCCGCGTGGGCCTCGCTGCTGGAGGCCACATTGGCGGCCACTTCAATATTTACACCGTCTGTAGTGTGCGCCGGCAGTTGAGCCTGGGCCTGTTGCTGTTGACGGCGCAGTTTTTGCGCGTTGCGAATCTGGTGCACTTGCGCGTGACGCGCTTCGCTGGGCGCCAGTTCCAGACGGCCGTTGGCGGCGTCGAGTACCACGTGCTGGCCCTGGGGCACATCGAGCACGTCGGCGCCCAGCGCGACCACACAGGGCAAGCCTTTACTGCGCGCCAGGATCGCCACGTGTGAAGTGGCGCCGCCTTCGGCCATGCAGATGCCGACCGCCTGTTGCGCGCTCAGGTGCAGCAAGTCCGACGGGGTTAATTCATGGGCGCTGACAATCGAGCCGGGCGGTAACTCGAAGTGCCAGGCCTCACCCAGCAACGCGCGCAACACGCGTTGCTGCAGATCGCGCAGGTCATTGGCGCGTTCGGCAAACAGCGGTTTGCCCAAGGCCAGCAACACCGCGCACTGGGCCTGGATTGCATCGCGCCAGGCATGGGTGGCGGCGCTGCCGTGTTCAATGGCGTCGCTGGCGGCTTCGAGCAGGGCAGAGTCTTCGAGCAAGGCCAGGTGGGCGGCGAAGATCTCTTCTTCCTCGACGTGTTTGCGCTGGCGAGCGTGGTCCAGGGTGCTACGGATTTCACTGCGCACCTGCTCCAGGGCCGTGTCCAGGCGTTGCCGTTGGTCATCGACCGAATGTGTGCCGCTGTCCGCCGGCAGTTCGATGCCGGTGAGGCGCAACAACGGCCCGCACACCAGGCCAGGGGCCGCGCACACGCCTTGCAATACGTTGGCTTCGGTACTCGCCCGACGGGGCGTAACGGCGACCGGTGCCGTGTGTTCGTCTTTCACCGGCGCTGACAGTGCATCAATCAGCGCTTGCAGCGCCGCCTCGCAATCCTTGCCCCGGCAACTGACGCGCACCTCGTCGCCTTCGCCGATCCCCAACCCCATCAAGCCGATCAGGCTGTCACACGGCGCCGATTTATCACCGTAATGCACGCGCGCCTGGCTGCTGAACCCCAGCGCGGTCTTGCGGATCAACGCCGCAGGGCGCGCATGCAGACCGCCCCGATGGGTCACGCGTACGCTGGCGGCGGCTTCGGCGGCCGAGTTATCCACAGCGGTTTCATCGCCGGTGGTCAAGCGAGCGAGTATGCGTATCAGCGGCTCGCCGACCTTGACCGTCCTGCGTGCCAGAGGCTGCACCTCAAAGCGCTCGCCATTGGTCAGGATGATCGGGCTGACCAGGCTTTTGCACTGGCGCGCAATGCGGTCCAGATCAATGCGCAGCAGCGCCTGGCCCTGGGTCACCCGCGCGCCGGCCTCGACCAGCAACACGAAGCCTTCGCCGTCCAGTTCCACGGTGTCGATGCCCACATGCATCAGCAACTCGGCACCGTTGTCGGCGCGGATCGTCAGCGCATGCCCGGTGCGCGCGACATGAATGATCACCCCGTCACACGGCGCATGCAGGCAATCATTCAGCGGATCGATGGCAATGCCGTCGCCCATGGCGCCGCCGGCGAACACGTCATCGGGCACGTTGCCCAGGGCCAGCACCGGCCCGCTGAGGGGAGCGCTTAGGGTCAGTACATTATTGTTGGTGGACATGGGCACGGTACTCATCAGGAAAACACGGCAAACCACTCAGTGGGTGCGGGTGACTTTGCTCAGGTGGCGCGGCTGGTCCGGGTCCATGCCACGGGCGACCGCCAGGCCGGCAGCCATCACATAGAAACTCTGGATCGCCAGGATCGGGTCCAGGCTCGGGTGTTCGGCGCGGCTCAGGGTCAGGTCGCGTTCGGCGATATCGTCCGGCGCGGCCAGTAACACGCGGGCGCCGCGTTGGCGCATGTCCTCGGCCAGGCTCAACAAACCGGCTTGCTCGGCGCCGCGCGGGGCGAACACCAGCAACGGGTAATGCTCGTTGATCAAGGCCATCGGTCCGTGACGTACTTCGGCGCTGCTGAAGGCTTCGGCTTGGATCGCCGAGGTTTCCTTGAGCTTGAGCGCGGCTTCCTGGGCGATGGCAAACCCGGCGCCACGGCCGATGACCATCAAGCGCTGGCTGTCGCGCAGGGCATCGATGGCTGGGCGCCAATCCTGTTTGGCGGCGTCGCGCAGGCCCTCGGGCAGCGCCTGGCAGGCGTGCAACAAGTCCGCTTGCTGGCTCCAGTGCCCGACCAACAGGGCGCTGGCGCTGAGGGTGGCGATAAAACTCTTGGTCGCGGCCACGCTGAGCTCCGGCCCGGCGCACAGCGGCACATGGAATTCACACGCGGCTTCCAGCGGCGAGTCTTCGGCATTGACCAGCGAGATGCTCAAGGCGCCGCGCTTGCGCAGCAGGCGCAGGCTGTTGACCAGGTCCGGGCTTTGCCCCGACTGGGAAAACCCGAATGCGACCTGGCCGCTGACTTTCAATGGTGCCTGCAGCAAGGTCACCACCGACATCGGCAATGACGCCACTGGAACTCCCACATGCTGCATGGCCAGGTAGGCGAAGTAGCTGGCGGCGTGATCCGAACTGCCACGGGCGATGGTCATCGCCACCTGCGGCGGCTGGCGGCGCAGGCGACCGGCGATTTCTTCCAGCAGTGGGTTCAGGCGCTGCAATTGGGCGGCAACCGCGTCACGGGAGGCCAAGGCCTCTTCAAGCATTTTTGAAGTCAAGGCGTTCTCCTTCGACCATTACGTCGGTCAGATGCAGGGAGCGGTCCAGGCGCACGCAGTCGGCAAAACTGCCGGGCTGCAGGCGCCCGCGTTCTTCCAGGCCCAGGTAATCCGCAGGAAATTGCGACAGGCGTTGTGAGGCTTCGCTGATGGGCAGGCCGATCTTCACCAGGTTGCGCAGCGCCTGGTCCATGGTCAGGGTGCTGCCGGCCAGGGTGCCGTCGGCCAGGCGCACACCGCCCAGGCATTTGGTCACGGTGTGGCTGCCCAGCTTGTATTCACCGTCGGGCATGCCGGCGGCGGCGGTGGAATCGGTGACGCAATACAGGCACGGGATCGCGCGCAGGGCCACGCGCATGGCGCCGGGGTGTACGTGGAGTAAATCCGGGATCAATTCTGCGTACTTGGCGTGGGCCAGCGCGGCGCCGACGATGCCGGGCTCGCGGTGATGCAGCGGGCTCATGGCGTTGTACAGATGGGTAAAGCTGGTGGCGCCGGCGGCGAGGGCGGCGACGCCTTCTTCATAGCTGCCCAGGGTGTGGCCGATCTGCATGCGCACGCCGCGTTCGCTGAGAGCGCGGATCAGCCCGTCGTGGCCGGCGATTTCCGGGGCGATGGTGATCACCCGGATCGGCGCCAGGCGCAGATAGGCTTCGACTTCTTCCATTAAAGCGGTGTGGGCGAAGTTGGGCTGCGCGCCGAGTTTGCCGGGGTTGATATACGGCCCTTCCAGATGCACACCGAGTACCCGGGCGCTGCCGGCGGGACGTTGCTCGCAGAAGGTGCCGAGTTGGCCCAGCACACGGGAGATTTCATCCACCGGCGCGGTCATGGTGGTGGCCAGCAGCGAGGTGGTGCCAAAGCGCAGGTGGGTGCGGGTGATGGTTTCGAAGGCGTCGATGCCTTCCATGACGTCCTTGCCGCCACCGCCGTGCACATGCAGGTCGATAAAGCCCGGTAGCAGGTAGGGCAAGTCGTTTTCCGATGGGTCGCATGGCGTGCCTTCAATGGCGGTCACTTTGCCGTGCTCGTGCAGCAGACGGCCGCGAATCCAGCCGTCGGGCGTGAGGATATTGTCTTCGGACATGGCAGTTCCCTAGGGCCGCAACTCGGCGGCAAAGTCGTACCGGCGCAGCTCTGCGACAAAGTCGTAGTAGTCGTTGCGGCAGTAGGTGTCGGTGATTTCAATCGGCGTGTTGTCGACGGTGTAGCCCACGCGGGTCATCAGCAGCATGGCGGTGCCGGGGGCGATGCCCACCAGGGCGGCGAACTCGTCCGAGGCGTTGATCGCTTGCACATGCTGCAGGGCGCGGACGATGGGCTTGCCGATGCTTTCGAAGTATTCGTACAGCGAGCTGCCCAGCGCCTGCGGCTGTGGCAGCACCGATGCGGGCACGGCGGTCATCTCGATGGCCATGACCGTGTCGTCGGCTTTGCGCAGACGCTTGAGGCGCGCCACTTTGTCGGTTGGGGACAGGGCCAGGCGGATCAGTTCTTCATGGGTGGGCGGGGTAATGTCGCGCTCCAGCCATTGCGAGCCTGGCACGAAGCCTTTGAGGCGCAACATTTCGCTGAACCCCGACAGGCGTGACAGCGGTTGTTCCAGGCGTGGCGTTATAAAGGTGCCGGAACCCTGGCTGCGGCGGATCAGGCCCTGGGTAAACAACACTTCCAGGGCTTTACGGGCGGTCACCCGGGAAATGCTCAACTGCTCGCTGAGCGCGCGCTCGGACGGCAGCGCCTGTTCGGACGTCCACTGGCCGGCATGGATCGCGGCTTCGAGTTTGCGCGCCAATTGCAGGTACAGCGGCGTGGATTGTTTATCGTCGGGGCGCAGGGCCAGGATGGGATTCATCTGTCAGGTTTCCGATGCGTTATTGGAGTGTTGTCGCCCGGTAATGGCCGAAAATTAATACCACTTAAATACCATGTCAATGCAGCCAAAACGGTGCATTCAAGGGTTTAAAGGCTTCGTAATGGGGCCTGGTATCAAGTGGTATTAGAGAGGTCTTTATGGCGCGCAGAACGGCGCAGCCTCGCGCGGTGAACTGGTATTCACCGGCGGGAGGGGGCGGGGCAGGAAATATTTTTGAATTAATTTACGAAAGGTCGGGGTTTACGGGCGAATCTCGATCAGGGTGCCGTCCTTGACCAGGTTCCAGACTTCGCGCATGTCGACGTTGCGCATACCGATGCAGCCGTCGGTCCAGTCCAGGGTGTGGAACCACTGCTCCGGGTAGTCTTCGGTGTCGGGGGTGCCGTGGATCATGATCATGCTGCCGGGCTTGACGCCTTCGCGGCGCGCGCGCGCGGCGTCGCTGATATTCGGGTAGGAGATGTGCATGGCCAGGTTGAAGCGGTCGCTGGTCTTGCGCCAGTCGATCCAATAGAGACCTTCCGGGGTACGACGGTCGCCTTCGATCAGCTTGTGGCCCTTGGGGTTCTTGCCCAGGGAAATACGGTAGGTCTTGAACGGCTTGCCGTCATTGATCAACTGCAATTGGTGGGCGGATTTAAGCACCAGGACTTTCTCGACCGTTTTACCGTCCAGGGTTTGCGGGGTGGAGGCCGGTGACAGCGTGGCGAACGACAGGCAGATCAGAGCAAGCAACCAACGCATTGAAACGGTATCCCTTTAAAGGCCATCTGCCGGGAGGTTAGAGGGCGGGCTTGCCCATCGGCGGCACAGCCTCGCTGCGCACCGGGTACGATTGTTGCCGGCGGTCAGCGAAAAAGCATTCTAAAGTACGTCCCACCGTGCGGAAAGCCAGCTCGGACCAGGGGATGTCGGCTTCGTCGAACAGCTGTACTTCAAGGCTTTCGATACCGGCGGCGAAATCCAGGTCGACCAGCTCGGCACGGTAGAAAATGTGCACCTGGTTGATGTGCGGCACGTCGATCAGGGTGTAGATGTTGAGGTTGCGCACACGGGCGCAGGCTTCTTCCAGAGTTTCGCGCAGGGCCGCCTGTTCGACGGTCTCGCCGTTCTCCATGAAGCCCGCGGGCAGGGTCCAGTAACCCAGGCGTGGCTCGATGGCGCGTCGGCACAGCAGCACTTTGTCGCCCCACACCGGCAGGGTACCGGCAACGATATTGGGGTTTTGATAATGGATGGTCGAGCAGTGATCACAGACGAAGCGCAGGCGGCCGTCGCCTTCGGGAATGCGTTGAATGACCGGTTTACCGCACTGGCTGCAGAAGTTCATGCTGGGGTTCCTGGAAAGTGCGTCTATCTTGGCGTGGCGGGCAGGGCGCTGCAAGTTGTCGTTTAGCGACACCGCCGGGGTTTTGGGGTTGGGCGCCCGCGCGCTTTGGTGCATGATGCAAGGTAGCCAACAGACCGAGATGACTCATGCTGGACGAGCTACTTCGCCGGGTAAGCAACCACACCCCCCACACACTGGAAACCGACGGGCGCTTCCCCGAGGCCGCGGTGCTGGTGCCGATTACCCGCAGTGACGAACCTGAGCTGATACTGACCCTGCGCGCCAGCGGCCTGTCGACCCACGGTGGCGAAGTGGCCTTTCCCGGCGGACGCCGCGACCCCGAAGACCCGGACCTGGTGTTCACCGCCCTGCGTGAAGCCGAAGAAGAAATCGGCCTGCCGCCGGGGCTGGTCGAGGTGATCGGCCCGTTGAGCCCGCTGATTTCCCTGCACGGTATTCGGGTCACGCCGTATGTGGGCGTTATTCCAGATTACGTCGAATACCTGGCCAACGACGCCGAAATCGCCGCAGTCTTCAGCGTGCCTTTGGATTTTTTCCGACAGGACCCACGCGAACACACCCACAGAATCGATTACCAGGGCCGCAGTTGGTACGTGCCCAGCTATCGGTTCGGCGAGTACAAGATCTGGGGGCTGACGGCGATCATGATCGTCGAGCTGATCAACCTGCTGTATGACGACGCCAAGATCAGCCTGCACCAGCCGCCCAAGAGCTTCGTCAATCGCTAAGCCATCGATTAAATGCCAGCCTGAGGACACACCATGAAATACCGCCTGGGCGACGCCCGTGTTGAGACTCACCCCCACAGCTGGGTGGCACCCAATGCCACGCTGGTGGGCAAGGTCAAGCTGGAGGAGGGCGCCAACGTCTGGTTCAACGCGGTGTTGCGGGGCGACAACGAACTGATCCTGATCGGCAGGAACAGCAACGTGCAGGACGGCAGCGTGATGCACACCGACATGGGCTACCCGCTGACCCTCGGCACCGGCGTGACCGTCGGCCATAACGCCATGCTGCACGGTTGCACCGTTGGCGACTACAGCCTGATCGGCATCAACGCGGTAGTGCTCAACGGCGCGAAGATCGGCAAGCATTGCATCATCGGCGCCAACTCGCTGATCGGTGAAGGCAAGGAGATTCCCGATGGTTCGCTGGTCATCGGCTCGCCGGGCAAGGTGGTGCGCGAACTGACCGAAGCCCAGAAGCAGATGCTTGAAGCCAGTGCCGCGCATTATGTGCATAACGCCCAACGGTATGCCCGTGACCTGGCCGAGCAGCCGGCATGAACCGTCCCGAACGCCCCGTCGCCTCGCCATGCGTGAGCATTTGCGCACTGGATGACGACGACCTGTGCATCGGCTGCCAGCGCACGGCGGCGGAGATTACGCGCTGGGGGCGCATGGACAATGCCGAGCGGCGCCAGGTGCTGGTGCTGTGCCATGAGCGCGCCAGGGCCGGCGGCCTGCTGTTTATGGCCGACGCCAAGCCGGGTGCTTGAAACCCGGCGACGAATTCCTTGAATGACTTGCAACTAACCGGTCGTCGGTTAGTTGGTTTTGATTGACTGCTAATTTAGTGCTATTGCACTAAATTGGTAGTGTTTGATGCTTCTGTTTGCTCTAGCGCGGCAGGAGCAATCATATTGTTTTGATTTTATAGAAAATGTAGTCCGCTTCTTACAGCTGCATTTAGATATTGTTCGAAATCGCGGTTTTTTCATATTGTGTCGACGGCTAGTTAACTACGAGTGACACAGAAGCCTCCTGCTTACTTTCTGTTGTTTTCAATTAATACTCTTCCGGCGTCGAACTTTCGGTCTGACAACAGCGGGTTAACCGTTCTGTCATGCGAAAGGGCCGTCTCCTATGGATGTTAATTAATCTCAACTGAAATGCAGGTACCTACATGTTCAAGAAAATCGCAATCGCCGCGCCATTGGCCTTCCTGGCGTTGAACTCTTCCCTGGCTTTCGCGGCAGGCGAAGGGCGTGCGTCCATCAACCTGGTGGCCACCGTGCCGGCCACCACGTTTCACGTTCAACCGGTCGATCCGGACCTGATCGTCAAGGACCAGGTACTCAACTACAACCCCGCCAACGGTGACCTGAGCAACCTGCGTGCGCAGTTCGACACCCGTCACACCGCCGGTCGAATCGATGCCAGCCTGGAGTCCGCCGCCGTGCTGTACAACGGTTCGGCGTCGGTTCCGCTGGGCGTGACCTTCAACGGCGTCACCCTGACCGTGGGGACCGCCAAGCCGGTGGTCACCAAGGAAGAAGCCAGTGCCGGTCGTCGCGTCGACATGGTGATCACACCGACCAAGCCCGGCAGCGGCTATGAGCCGGGCAACTACACCGGCCAAGTGCACATGGTCTTCGATGCTGTTGTCGAGGCGTGAAGCCGGTTCTAACTCTTTGAGTGGTTAACTCACTCATTGAGTCATCTTGCCGCCTGGCAGGTGAGCGATCTCCTGTCAGGCGGATTCTGAATCGCTGGCCATTGTAATAAGAGTACTCCGTTCATGTTTCCGATGACTCCCGTCGCGGCGGCGCTTGCGCTCTTTATGTGCGCAAGTGCGTTGGCCGCTCCTGCTCCCGATACAACAGTGCGAAGTCTTTTGGCTCAAGCGGAAGGTTTGCCCTCGGACTTTGAAGAGCATTTCTTCGACGTGCCACTGGCGGTTCGGGTGGACTTGGATGGGCAGCTTCTTGGCGAGGCGATGATTGTATTGTCTCGCGATGACCAATTGACCTTGCTGGACTTTACCGACAGCGGCGACAGCCAGTTCACCCCGGCCGAGCGTGATGTATGGACCACTTATCTACAGCAAGGTATAACGCTCGGCGCCTGCCAGGGCCGTTGCCCACAGCAGATGCTGGCCGTGCATTACAACCTGGAAAGCTCGGTGGTATCGATCCTCACCGAAAATGCCGAACGCGACACCGAAGCCAAGCGCTATTACGACCAACCTGAAGGCGGCAGTACCGGCCTGATCATTCGCAACCAGTTGAACCTCAACGGTGGCAAGGACCAGGACCTGGGTGGGCGTTACGGCCTGGAAACCAGCAGCAGCCTGGGCAACTGGACCCAGAGCCTGAACATGCAACTGGCGCGCATGGGCGGGCCGGATGACAAGCTTTACCACGCGGTACACGAACTCTACTCACAGCGTGAACTGGCCGGCCGCTTCCTGCGCATGGGCTACTTCATGCCCAGCTCCGAAGGCTTGAGCCGCCAACCGCGCGCGTTCGGCGCCAGTCCCGACACGGCGGTGGGCGTGATGTACGGCAGCTCCGACAGCCTGGCCATCCACAGTGCCAAGCCCAGTGTCTACCCGATCTACGTCACCGCCAACCGGCAAGGTTCGGTGGAGATCTACCGCAACGGCTTGCTGATCAATACGCAGCCGGTCGAAGCCGGCTTGCGCACCCTCGACACGCGGCCGTTGCCGGGCGGTATCTACGAAGTGGAAGTGCGCCTGATCGAGGACGGGCAAATCACCTCCACCACCGAAGAGCTGGTGTACAAACCGAGCAACTGGCGTAACGCGGACGAGCGCTGGCGCTACAACCTGTTCGCCGGGCAGGAAAGCAAACTGTTGAGCAACTGGGATGAGCAGTCGTCGGGCAAGGTCGCCGCCGGCGCCGCGCTCAACTACCTGCTGCACCCGCGAGTGATTCTCGGCGTCTCGGCGCGCCAGGTGCGCGAGATGCTGCAATACGGCACCTCCATCGACTGGACCGTGGCCAATAACGTCAACGTCTTCGCCAACGTCTACAAAACCGAAGACCACGGCACCGGTCTCGACCTGCAAACCATGTACAACTACGGTTCCGGCAGCATTTTCGCCACCCACACGCGCAGTTGGCTGGACACCACCAACACCTACGAAACCTTGCCGGACGGCACGCGGGTTCGTCAGCGCAATGTGTTTATCGGCCAGACCAGCAACTCATCGCTGTCGGTCAACCATCGCCTGGACAGCAGGAACACTCTCAATGCGCGGGTTTCCCACAGTACCGGCAACACCGAAGGCGTGGCACTGGACCTGGGGTGGACGCAGCGTACGTCGCTGTTCGGCAACGACGGCAACTGGCGTTTTTCGGTGTTTGATCGTCCCGGCAGCTACAGCAGCGGCGATGCACGCAATCGCGGGCTCGACCTGACCGTCAGCCTGGCCCTGGGCAGTGCCGGCGAGCAGCTCTCCGGCAGCGTCGGTACGCGCACCTCGCGCGATGGCGGGCGCGACAACAACGCCTCGCTCACCTATCGCAAAGACTTGCAGGGCCATGTGCTGCAAAGCGTCTCGGCCACGGCGATCACCGACACCTATGGCGTGGGCATGTCGGGGCTGGCCAACTTCAGCAGCGACCATATCAACGGCGATGCGTTTATCCAGCGCTCTTCCTACAACGGCAACCTCACCGGTGGCCTGAACCTGGACAGCACCGTGGCCTTCAGTGGCGAAAAACTGGTGATAACCAGTCAGCATCAGGGGGCCGGCGCTGGAATGATCGTCGATGTGGAATCGGACCTGGATGACATCGCCCTGCGCGCCGACGACCTGAGCGGCGGCAGCGCGCACCTGCGGGTGGGGCGCAACTTCATCCCGATCACGGCGTACAAGAACAGCACGGTGAATTTCGACTTTGAAGGCAACGACGTGCCCTCCGCGAGCATTCAGCCGGCGCGTGCCAGCTATCACCTGAACAAGGGCGGCGTGGAGTACCGCAAGATCACCGTGAGCAAGACCGTAACCGTGCTCGGCCGCCTGGTCGACGCCCAAGGCCGTCCGCTGCGCGGGCACCACGTGATCAACCACGCCAGCCGTGGCGTGAGCGAAGCGGACGGGTTCTTCTCGATGGAAATGAATGCCGGCTCGCCGACCCTCGAAGTGCGCTCCAAGAACCAGTTGTTGTGCCAGTTCCGCCTGGACCCGGACAACGCACGCCGCGAGAACGACGTGCTGATGATCGGCGACCTGCGCTGTACCCCAGACACCTTGGCCGATACGGCCACCCAGCCGGCGATCGCCGGTTAAGCATAAGTAGAGGTTGAAAAGTGATGAAACGCTGGTGGGCTGTTCTCGGTTTTTCGTTGTGCTCCAGTGCCGCCCTGGCCGGGCCGCAGATCAACGTCGGGGTGGTGTACGACTACCTGGAGGGCGATAAAAGTACCTATTTGAAACGTGTGTTCAACGGTGGCGACAGCACGGCTTTCGTCAAGGTGAACATCTTCGAGATCCTCTATGACGCCGACGGCAGCCACCGGGAAATACCGCTGCAGTCGCAGCCCGACATGGCCGCCCGCGACGGCCTGATGGCCAGCCCCGCGCGGTTGATCGTGCCGGCCAACGGCGTGCAGGGCACGCGCTTGTTGTACATGGGCGAGCGTGACAAGGAGCGCTACTTCCGCGTGCGCTTCATCCCGGTGGTGCCGGAGAAGGACGATGAATTCGCCATCACCCCCGAAGAGCGCGAAGCGTACAAAAAGGACCTGTCGGCCGGGGTCAACATCCTGGCCGGCTACGGCACCGTGTTTTTCGTGCGGCCCAAGGATTCGCGCTACGACAGTGTGGTCAACGACACGCCGACCCACTACAGCCTGCGCAACAACGGCAACACCGTGGTGGTGATCCGTGAATTCAAGGACTGCTCGATCAAGCAGGAAAACGACTGCCAGCCCACCACCAAGCACCACGTGCTGGCGGGGCGCACCTTCAAGTTCGATAAACAGGCCGGGCGCGAATACCGCTTCGATCTGGTCGAGGGCACGCAGACCCAAAAAGTGCGTGTGGTCGGCCAATGAAAACGCTTTCGACCCCAACCCCATCGCGCCCAGGCAAGGATGGAAAACATGCTGCGTAACTCACTCATGGCCGGCCTGTTGGCAATCACCTCGGCGCTGGCCCCCGTGGCCTTGGCCGCGCGCTTTGTCGAGCAGTTCGAAGTATCGGTCACCATTCCGGCCGCCAGCTTTTTTGTGTTGCCGGTAGACCCGCAACTGCTGGCGCGCGAGCAACGCCTGAACTGGAACCTGGCCACCTCGAGGCTCAGCCCGCTGCGCGCCCACTTCGATGTGAAGAACACCAACGGCGCCATTGCCGCGCGCCTGAGCGAGCGGGCCTACCTCTCCAACGGTCGCGACGAGATCGACCTGAACGTGGCGTTCAACAAAGTGGCGCTGTCGCTGGACAGCCAGCCGGTGGTGGACGACGCCCGGGCGGGTGGGCGGGTGATGCTGGAAATTGCCGCGGTGCAGGGGGAGGAGCGCTTCAAGGCCGGGGATTATCACGGCACGGTGCATATGATTTTTGAAGCGATGAGTCCATGAGTGGGCGCCACCCTATCTTCAGGAGATTTTAATGAGAGCAATCACTAAGCGCCGTGGTGATTGGTCCGGACGAGCGCGATGGTATGTGTATGGCCTGTTATGGGTATTCTCTCTGCCGTCGTACGGGGCGTCGGTGGAGGTGACCGCGCGTTTTCGTCCTGATGCAGCCAACCCCATGCTTAATCGGTTTGAAAACACCACGCCAAACCGGGGCACCTGTGCCGAAAACCCCGCGTATTGCAACTCGCTTGGGCTGCAGAGCTTGCTTGCACCTTTGAGCTTTCGGACCCAGGTCCCGATCCGGGCCGGGCACAGTGAGCGTGAAGGTCCGATGGTCAAGGTCCCGGCCAATTGGCGGTCGTTGAACGTGGCTCATGAGCAGACGGGGGAAAGCCGAGAGTTGAAGGTGCGTATCGCAGCGTTCGGCGCTTCCTATCGAACGCCCATCGGCATTGTCGAGATTGTGGGTGGGGGCACTTCCTGGGAGGACATTAATAAAAAACTATGGGGCGGTCGGCTGGCACGATATGCAAGGGCACCTTGTCTGTCGACATCGGTCTGGCACGCGACCTACGGCAATGGTGGATACTTCTTCTGGCAAACGCCGGTCGGAGCCGAAGCGGCTTGTCCTTTGCAATCGGCTTTCGACATTCCAGCCGGTTTTATGTTTGGTGACGGTGGCCTGAACCGATTCAACTTCGGGTATCAGATCGAAACGCCCGACCCTCTCTCCATGTCCTCGGGCATCTATACCGGCAAGATCGCCTATACGGTCGGGCCGAATATGGATTTCGACATGGGCGACTTATTGCTTCCTACCGATTCCTTGCTTGAAATCAATTTTACGCTCACCGTCGAGCACACCCTCAAGGTCGAAATCCCTCCCGGCGGCAATCGCATCCAACTGGAGCCCCAGGGCGGCTGGCAAGCCTGGCTCAACCAGGGCCGTAAACCCGCGCGCCTGTTCCGCGACCAGACCTTTAATCTCTCGGCCAGCTCACGTTTCAAGATGCAGCTCGAATGCGGCACCGGCCAGATCGGCGATACCTGCGCGGTTAAAAACGCCGCCGGCGACCAGGTGCCGTTGGACGTGCTGGTCAGCCTGCCCGCCGGCATGACCAACACCGATGGCGCGGCGGTCAACCGCCTGCCGTTGCGGGTCAGCGGCACGGGCAGCGAGTTGTTTCAACCGTCCTTCTATGTCGACCGCCGGCCGGGCATCTTGCACTTCGAGGTGCAACGCGAAGGCGTGGAGGAGATGCTCAAGCGCGAGGGCGAGACGTGGTCGGGCAGTGTCTCGGTGATCTGGGATTCGGAGGTCTAGGGCGTGCAGCCCGGCGCTGATCAGTGGAGTCGGCACGGCGCGTTCATGTATTATCGCGGCCTTTCTCCCCCTGATCCGCTCCCTTGAGGACTTGAGATGACCCGAATCGGAACTCCACTGTCGCCTACCGCGACCCGCGTCTTGTTGTGTGGCTGCGGCGAGCTGGGCAAGGAAGTGGTAATCGAGCTGCAGCGCCTGGGCGTTGAAGTGATTGCCGTGGATCGCTACGCCAACGCGCCGGCCATGCAGGTGGCGCATCGCAGCCATGTAATCAACATGCTCGACGGCGCCGCCCTGCGTGCGGTGATCGAGGCGGAGAAACCGCATTTCATCGTGCCGGAAATCGAAGCCATCGCCACCGCCACCCTGGTGGAGCTGGAGGCCGAAGGCTTCACGGTGATCCCGACCGCGCGCGCCACCTCGCTGACCATGAACCGCGAGGGCATCCGTCGCCTGGCCGCCGAAGAGCTGGACCTGCCGACCTCGCCGTACCACTTCGCCGATACCTTCGAAGACTACAGCAAGGCCGTGCAGGACCTGGGTTTCCCGTGCGTGGTCAAGCCGGTGATGAGTTCGTCGGGCAAGGGCCAGAGCCTGTTGCGCGGCACTGATGACGTGCAGAAAGCCTGGGATTACGCCCAGGAAGGCGGACGTGCCGGCAAGGGTCGGGTGATCATCGAAGGCTTTATCGATTTCGACTACGAAATCACCTTGTTGACCGTGCGTCACGTCGGCGGCACCACCTTCTGTGCCCCGGTCGGTCACCGTCAGGAAAAAGGCGATTATCAGGAGTCCTGGCAGCCGCAGGCCATGAGCCCGGTGGCCCTGGCCGAATCCGAGCGCGTGGCCAAAGCCGTGACCGAGTCCCTGGGCGGGCGTGGTCTGTTTGGCGTCGAATTGTTCATCAAGGGCGATCAGGTGTGGTTCAGCGAAGTGTCGCCGCGCCCGCATGACACCGGTCTGGTGACCCTGATTTCCCAGGACCTGTCGCAGTTTGCCCTGCACGCGCGCGCGATCCTCGGCCTGCCGATTCCATTGATTCGCCAGTTCGGGCCTTCGGCCTCGGCGGTGATCCTGGTGGAAGGGCAATCGACCCAGACGGCATTCGCCAACCTCGGCGCCGCACTGAGCGAGCCGGATACGGCGTTGCGTCTGTTCGGTAAACCGGAAGTGAACGGTCAGCGCCGCATGGGCGTGGCGCTGGCGCGGGATGAGTCGATTGACGCGGCTCGGGCCAAGGCGACTCGTGCTTCGCAGGCGGTTGTTGTAGAGCTCTAAAAGCATCGGGAGCAAGTCGAATCGTTGGGCCGCCCCTCCCACCTTTGATCGGGTTCACATAATTTGATGTGTGAATACATTCAAAGGTGGGAGGGGCGGTGCGACGATTCGACTTGCCCCCGATTGCGGTCTATCAGGCCACTTTGTTCAAATCATTATCCCGCGTCTCTTTCAGGCACAGCACCGCAATCAAGCTGAGCAACGCCGCCGCCGACACATACCCGCCGACATAACTCAGCCCACCCATCGCCACCAGCTTGGTCGCGAAGAACGGTGCCGCCGATGCGCCGACAATCCCACCCAGGTTATACGCTGCCGAAGCCCCGGTATAACGCACGCGGGTCGGGAACAGTTCCGGCAACAGCGCGCCCATCGGGGCGAAGGTCACCCCCATCAAGAACAGCTCCAGTGCCAGGAACAGCGCCACGGCCCAGGTCGAACCGTGGGTCAGCAGCGGTTCCATGGTGAAGCCCGACAGGATCGCCAGGATCGCGCCGACGATCAGTACCGGCTTGCGTCCATAACGGTCGCTGGCCAACGCGGCGATAGGCGTGGCCAATCCCATGAACAACACGGCAAAGCACAGCAGTGCAAGGAAGGTTTCGCGGCTATAGCCCAGGGTCGATACGCCGTAACTCAGGGAAAACGCCGTGGTGATATAGAACAGCGCATAGCACACCACCATCGACGCGGCGCCCAGCAGCACCGGCAACCAATGCTGGCTGAACAACTCCACCAATGGCACTTTCACCGGTTTTTCCTTGGCCACGGCATTGGCGAACACCGGGGTTTCGTGCAGCTTCAGGCGTGCATACAGGCCGACCATCACCAGTGCGGCGCTGAGGATGAACGGGATACGCCAGCCCCAGCTGCGGAACTGCTCGTCGTTCAGGCTCATGGCCAGGATCAGGAACAGGCCGTTGGCGGCCAGGAAGCCAATCGACGGGCCCAGTTGCGGGAACATGCCGAACCAGGCGCGCTTGCCCTTGGGGGCGTTTTCGGTGGCCAGCAGCGCGGCGCCACCCCATTCGCCGCCAAGGCCCAGGCCCTGGCCAAAGCGCAGCACACACAACAGGATCGGGGCCCAGGCCCCGATGCTGTCATAGCCGGGCAGCAAGCCGATCAGCGTGGTGCACACGCCCATCAACAGCAGCGAAGCCACCAGTGTGGATTTGCGACCGATGCGGTCCCCGAAGTGGCCGAACAACGCCGAGCCCAGCGGCCGGGCGATAAAGGCGATGCCGAAGGTCAGGAACGACGCCAGCATCTGCGCCGTGCCGGAGCTCTGTGGGAAGAACACCGGGCCGATCACCAATGCGGCGGCGGTGGCGTAGATATAAAAGTCATAGAACTCGATGGCGGTGCCGACGATGCTCGCAGTGGCAACCCGTGCGGTCGAGTTGGTCGGCGCGGCGCTCGCGGCCTCGTTGTAGGTGGTGCTCATGGCGGTATCCCTGACGGTCATTGCGCGTTTGGACGCGGATTATTATTGGTCGAACACCCATGGATCAGGGTTGTGCACGGAGTGGCTCGGGATGGGAGCGAACACCGGTCAGACACGATAACGGTGCCTGGACGCGTTCAGTGCGGGTAGCACGCGGTCGGGCGGGGCTTGGGTAAGCCGCAGGGATTATAGGAAGGGGTTTGGAAATACAACAAGTGGCTTCAAACACGACAAATCCAATGAGGGAGGGGCGGTGCGACGATTCGACTTGCCCTGCTAATGCCCGTCAGTTAAGGGACAACACTGTATTTGTGGCGAGGGAGCTTGCTCCCGCTGGGGCGCGAAGCGGCCCCTCTCTTTGTTTACACAGAATGGGACTGCTGCGCAGTCCAACGGGAGCAAGCTCCCTCGCCACAGGTCACTTTTTACCCCTTCAAAGCCTTAACTGACAGGCATTAGGACTTGCCCCCGATGGCCATGGGTATCGCAGGCAAGCCCCCTCCCCAAATTGGATCGGGCGCGTCAGAAGGTTATGCCGCCACCGGCACCCGGCTGGTGTGCCAGATCAGCACCTTGCTCACCCGGTTGTCCTCGGTCTCAAGGATCTCCAGGCGATAGCGACCGATCTTCAGGCATACCGCGCAATCCGGAATGGTCTCCAGTGCTTCGGTGACCAGCCCGTTGAGGGTCTTGGGGCCGTCGCTGGGCAGGTGCCAGCCCAGGCTCTTGTTCAATTCGCGGATCGAGGCGGCGCCGTCGATGATGTAGCGTCCGTCCGGCTGCGGCTCGACGTGCGGGTTGTCGGCACCTTGTTCGCTTTCGAACTCGCCGACGATCTCTTCGAGGATGTCTTCCAGGGTGACGATGCCCAGTACCTCGCCGTACTCGTCCACCACCATGCCCAGGCGCCGCTGTTGCTTGTGGAAGTTCAGCAACTGCAGTTGCAGAGGCGTGCTTTCCGGCACGAAGTAGGGCTCGTGGCAGGCGGCGAGCAATGCGTCCTTGGTCAGGCTGGCGTCGGGCAGCAGATGCTGGACCTGCCGTGTATTGAGCACGGCCTGCACCTGGTTGATATCGCTGTGGAACACCGGCAGGCGGGTGCGCGGGGAGTTGCGCAGTTGTTCGATGATGTCTTCGATCGAGTCATCCAGGTTGATGCCGTCCACTTCGCTGCGGGGCACCAGGATGTCGTTGACCGTGATGTTGTCCAGGGCATGGATGCCGGGCATGCCGGGCGCGCGGTTTTCATCGGCGTCGGGCTCGGGTTCGTCATCGTGATCGGGTTGTGGTTCGTCGCTTTTTTTCACCACGCCCGATTTGCGTGCAAATGGGCGCAACAGCAGCAGGCTGATGCCATTGAGCAGCCAGGCCGCGGGGTAGAGGATTTTCAGCGGCACGCCCAGCAGCGTATTGCCGAAACCCAGCACCGCTTGCGGATACCGGGTGGCCAGGGCGCGGGGCAGGTAGTCGGCCAGCACCAGCAGCACCGCGCAGGAGATCAACCAGCCCAGCCAGGGGCCGTTCTGCGCCCAGGCGTAGATCGCCAGCAAGGTGCACAGAATCACCACGGCGGCGCGGCACAGGCTGTTGCACAGGATCAGGCTGTTGCGCGGAAAATTCAGGCGGGCGGCGGCCTTGTCGCCCTGGCGGGTGCCGGGGCGCAGCGCCAGCAGGTGCTGTTGGGCGGCTTCAATGGCGGTAAACAGCCCGGCCCATAACACCAGCAAGGCGATTACCGCGAGCATCGGCCCCAGGGGCAAGTTGTCCATGATTGCTGCCCGTCAGATATGCAGGATGTATTCGCGAACCAGCTTGCTGCCGAAATAGGCCAGCATCAGCAGGCAGAAACCGGCCAGCGTCCAGCGGATTGCCTTGTGCCCGCGCCAGCCGAGGCGGTTACGGCCCCACAGCAATACGCTGAAGACGATCCAGGCCAGGCACGCCAGCAAGGTTTTGTGCACCAGGTGCTGGGCGAACAGGTTCTCGACGAACAGCCAGCCGGAGATCAACGACAGCGAGAGCAGGGTCCAGCCGGCCCAGAGAAAGCTGAACAACAGGCTTTCCATGGTTTGCAGCGGCGGAAAGTTCTTGATCAGCCCCAAGGGATGCTTGTGCTTGAGCTGGTGGTCTTGCAGCAGCACCAGCAACGATTGGAACACCGCGATGGTGAACATGCCGTAGGACAGGATCGACAACAGGATGTGGGCGAGCATGCCCGGTTCCTCATCGATCACCTGCACTGTACCGGGCGGGGCGAATTGCGACAGCAGCACCGTGAGCAACCCCAGCGGGAACAGCAGGATCAGCAGGTTTTCCACCGGGATGCGCGTGCAGGCGATCAGTGTCAGAGCGATCACGGCGGCAGCGATCAGGCTGGCCGCGCTGAAGAAATCCAGGGCCAGGCCGTCCGGCGTCATCAAGTGAGTGAACAGACTCGCGGCGTGCGCCAGCAGGGCGAGGACGCCAAAACCTGCCAGCAGGCGTTTGTCGGCCTTGGCGCATTGGGCCAGGCGGGTGCCCTGGTAGAGGGTCGCAGCGGCATATAGAAGTGCGGCGGCGAGGCTGGGTAGCAAGCTGGGTGACAAAGGGAGCATAAATCCTGTTAGGCAAGCCCGAAAGGCGCTGAGTTTGGCATACCCAGGCCGTGCACGAAAGACTCCCGCACCAGACAGCGGGTGTGCATGGGCGCAGTCTTCGCTATAATCCGCGACCTGCCCACGCCGCAGGCTCGCCGAGCGCTGTTTTAATAGCGATTTGCTAGAGCCTGGGCCGCCATTACCTCGGTCTACCTGCATTTCGATGAATAGGGCCTGAAAGGATCGCGCATGTTTGAAAACTTGACTGACCGTCTCTCGCAGACGCTGCGCCACGTAACCGGCAAGGCCAAGCTGACCGAGGACAATATTAAAGACACCCTGCGTGAAGTGCGCATGGCGTTGCTGGAAGCCGACGTGGCCTTGCCCGTGGTCAAGGACTTCGTCAACTCGGTCAAGGAGCGTGCGGTCGGCACTGAAGTGTCGCGCAGCCTGACGCCGGGCCAGGCCTTCGTGAAAATCGTCCAGGCCGAACTCGAAAGCCTGATGGGCGCTGCCAACGAAGACTTGAACCTCAGCGCCGTGCCGCCGGCCGTTGTACTGATGGCCGGTCTGCAAGGCGCGGGTAAAACCACCACCGCCGGCAAGCTGGCGCGCTTCCTTAAAGAGCGCAAGAAGAAGTCCGTGATGGTGGTCTCGGCGGACGTCTACCGCCCGGCGGCTATCAAACAGTTGGAAATGCTTGCGGGCGAAGTGGGCGTGACCTTCTTCCCGTCCGACCTGAGCCAGAAGCCGGTCGACATCGCCAACGCGGCCATCAAGGAAGCCAGGCTGAAATTCATCGACGTGGTCATCGTCGATACCGCCGGTCGTCTGCACATCGACGAAGAGATGATGGGCGAGATCAAGGCGTTGCATGCCGCGATCAACCCGGTCGAGACGCTGTTCGTGGTCGATGCCATGACCGGCCAGGATGCGGCCAACACCGCCAAGGCCTTCGGTGATGCACTGCCGCTGACCGGCGTGATCCTCACCAAGGTCGACGGCGACGCCCGTGGCGGTGCCGCGCTGTCGGTGCGTGCCATCACCGGCAAGCCGATCAAGTTCATCGGCATGGGCGAGAAGAGCGAAGCGCTCGAACCGTTCCACCCCGAGCGTATCGCCTCGCGTATCCTCGGCATGGGTGACGTGCTCAGCCTGATCGAGCAGGCCGAAGCCACGCTCGACAAGGACAAGGCCGACAAGCTGGCTAAAAAGCTGAAGAAGGGCAAGGGCTTCGACCTCGAAGACTTCCGCGACCAGCTGCAACAGATGAAGAACATGGGCGGCCTCGGCGGCCTGATGGACAAGCTGCCCAACATCGGCGGTGTGAACCTGGCGCAAATGGGCAATGCCCAGGGCGCGGCAGAGAAGCAGTTCAAGCAGATGGAAGCCATCATCAACTCGATGACCCCGGCCGAGCGCCGCGACCCTGAGCTGATCAGCGGTTCGCGCAAACGTCGGATCGCCATGGGTTCCGGCACCCAGGTGCAGGACATCGGTCGCTTGATCAAGCAGCACAAGCAGATGCAGAAGATGATGAAGAAATTCTCCGCCAAGGGCGGTATGGCCAAGATGATGCGCGGCATGGGCGGTATGTTGCCCGGCGGCGGCATGCCCAAGATGTAAAGTATTCGAGCGGGAGCCTGGCTCCCGCTCCGACCCACAGGGATGTGGGATCTCCAGCAAACCCGCCGTTGGCGGGGGCTGACTCGCCGTTTTAATCGACGGCTCTATGGCAGATCTGAATGGCCCGCTGATAGGCGCCAGAAAAAGACATTTGCAAAAGTCCGGATATTCCTTAGAATATGCGGCCTTTCGGGCACCTATGCCCGCTGTGCATTTAGATTTGCAGCACCGACTACAGGAACGATGTTCACATGCTAACAATCCGTCTTGCCCTTGGCGGCTCCAAAAAGCGCCCGTTTTACCACTTGACCGTAACCGACAGCCGCAACCCGCGTGACGGTTCGCACAAGGAACAGGTTGGTTTCTTCAACCCTGTTGCTCGTGGTCAAGAAGTTCGTCTGTCCGTGAACCAAGAGCGCGTAGCCTACTGGCTGAGCGTTGGCGCACAGCCATCCGAGCGCGTTGCAAAACTGTTGAAGGACTCGGCTAAGGCCGCAGCCTGAGCAATATGAACGCGACGCCAGCGGTTGCTGATGATTTGATCGTTATCGGCAAGATTTACTCTGTTCATGGCGTTCGCGGCGAAGTGAAGGTGTATTCCTTTACTGATCCGACCGAAAACCTGTTGCAGTACAAAACCTGGACGCTCAAGCGCGAGGGTAGCGTGAAACAGGTCGAGCTGGTCAGTGGACGCGGGAGCGACAAGTTCCTGGTCGCTAAGCTCAAGGGTCTTGATGATCGTGAAGAAGCGCGTCTTCTGGCCGGTTATGAGATCTGCGTGCCGCGCAACCTGTTCCCTGAATTGACCGACGGCGAGTACTACTGGTACCAGCTGGAAGGTCTGAAGGTTATTGATCAACTCGGGCAATTGCTCGGGAAAATCGACCATCTTCTGGAAACCGGCGCCAATGATGTAATGGTGGTCAAGCCTTGCGCTGGCAGCCTGGATGATCGCGAACGCCTGTTGCCCTATACCGAGCAATGCGTGTTGGCCGTCGACCTGGCCGCGGGCGAGATGAAGGTGGAATGGGACGCGGACTTCTAAGCGTGGCTAATTTGCGCATTGAAGTGATCAGTTTGTTTCCCGAGATGTTTTCCGCCATCAGCGAGTACGGCATCACCAGTCGGGCGGTGAAACAGGGGCTGTTGCAGCTTACCTGTTGGAACCCGCGAGACTACACGACGGATCGACATCACACTGTGGACGATCGCCCATTTGGCGGTGGCCCGGGCATGGTGATGAAGATCAAGCCCCTGGAAGATGCGTTGGCTCAGGCCAAGGTCGCCGCCGGGGAGAAGGCGAAGGTTATTTACCTGTCCCCTCAAGGCCGCCAGCTGAAACAGGCTGCGGTACGCGAACTGGCGAATGAGGAAGCACTGATCCTGATTGCCGGTCGCTATGAAGGCATTGACGAGCGCTTTATTGAGGCTCATGTCGATGAAGAGTGGTCGATTGGGGACTATGTCCTGTCTGGCGGCGAGCTGCCGGCGATGGTCCTGATAGATGCGGTTACACGACTGCTGCCTGGAGCTTTAGGGCATGCGGACTCCGCGGAGGAAGATTCCTTCACGGATGGTTTGCTGGATTGCCCGCACTACACCCGACCGGAGGTGTATGCGGATCAGCGTGTTCCCGACGTATTGCTAAGTGGCAATCACGCACACATCCGGCGTTGGCGTTTACAGCAGTCCCTTGGTCGGACCTATGAACGACGCGCCGATCTTCTGGAAAGCCGCTCGCTTTCTGGAGAAGAGAAGAAGCTGCTCGAGGAATACATCCTCGCGCGGGACGATAGTTAACAACGTATCGATGGTGGGTCCATTGACTTACCTTAGGAGCACAGCATGACTAACAAAATCATCCTTGCACTCGAAGCAGAGCAGATGACCAAAGAGATCCCTACCTTTGCCCCGGGCGACACCATTGTCGTTCAGGTGAAAGTGAAGGAAGGCGACCGTTCGCGTCTGCAAGCGTTCGAAGGCGTGGTAATCGCCAAGCGTAACCGTGGTGTGAACAGTGCTTTCACTGTTCGTAAAATCTCCAACGGTGTTGGCGTAGAGCGTACTTTCCAGACCTACAGCCCGCAAATCGACAGCATGGCCGTTAAGCGTCGCGGTGACGTACGTAAAGCCAAGCTGTACTACCTGCGTGACCTGTCCGGTAAAGCAGCTCGCATCAAGGAAAAACTGGCTTAAGTCCAGCTTCCCGATGCAGAAAAAAGCAGCCTGCGGGCTGCTTTTTTGTGCCTGGAATTTGTCTGAAAGCTACCCGGCATTTGATTGTTCCCATGCAGAACGTAGGAACGATCCTATGCGGTTCGATCAAGATGTATAGATACTCATGCTGCGATAGGATCTACCGGATATCACCGTAATCAGCCTGAGCCCCCCATGCCCGCCATTGACCATCCCCTGATCGACCGCTTTCTTGACGCCCTGTGGCTGGAAAAGGGTCTTTCAGACAATACCCGCCAGGCCTACCGCAGCGACCTGGCACTTTTCAACGGCTGGCTCCAAGAGAAACACCTGGAACTGATCAACGCCGGCCGCGAGTTGATCCTTGACCACTTGGCCTGGCGCCTGGAACAGAACTACAAGCCACGCTCCACCGCGCGATTCCTCTCGGGTGTGCGTGGGTTTTATCGCTATTTGCTGCGTGAGAAACTGATCACCCTCGATCCCACCCTGCAAATCGACATGCCGCAACTCGGCAGGCCGTTACCAAAGTCCCTGTCGGAAGCCGACGTGGAGGCGTTGCTCGCCGCTCCCGACCTGAGCGAAGCCATCGGCCAACGTGACCGCGCGATGCTGGAAGTGCTGTACGCCTGCGGCCTGCGGGTGACCGAGCTGATCAGCCTGACCCTGGAGCAGGTCAACCTGCGTCAGGGCGTGCTGCGGGTGATGGGCAAGGGCAGCAAGGAGCGACTGGTGCCGATGGGGGAGGAGGCGATTGTGTGGGTCGAGCGCTATATGCGCGAGGCGCGTAGCGAATTGCTCGGCGGGCGCCCCAGCGATGTGCTGTTTCCCAGCCTGCGCGGCGAGCAGATGACCCGCCAGACGTTCTGGCACCGCATCAAGCATCAGGCCAAGGTCGCCGGGATCGGCAAGACGTTGTCACCCCACACCTTGCGCCATGCGTTCGCCACCCATCTGCTCAACCACGGCGCCGATTTGCGTGTGGTGCAAATGCTGCTCGGCCACAGCGACTTATCCACCACCCAGATCTACACCCATGTCGCGCGCGCACGTTTGCAGGATATGCACGCCAAGCACCACCCGCGAGGCTGAAAACCGCCAATTTCTACCGCCACGGGCTGCCCCGCGGCCCAACTGTGGTAGGCTTTGCCGGTTAGCAAAGGTGACGGTCCCGACCCGCGTCCATCGATCGCGATGTTCCTTCCCGTCCCTGCATCTGCCTTCAGGAGTTCCCATGCGCTTGACCCAGATTATTGCCGCCGCAGCGATTGCGTTGGTTTCCACCTTTGCCGTCGCCGATGACGCCGCCGAGCAGACCATTCGCAAGAGTCTGGCCAACCTGCAGCTCGACACGCCGATCGAGAGCATCAGCGCAAGCCCGATGGCCGGCCTGTATGAAGTCAAGCTCAAGGGCAGCCGCGTGCTGTACGCCAGTGCCGACGGCCAGTACATCGTTCAGGGTTACCTGTTCCAGTTGAAGGACGGCAAGCCGGTCAACCTGACCGAGAAGGCCGAGCGCCTGGGCGTGTCCAAGCTGATCAATGGCATCCCGGTGGCGGAAACCGTGGTTTACCCGGCTATCGGCGAGACCAAGACCCACATCACCGTGTTCACCGACACCACCTGCCCGTACTGCCACAAGCTGCACGCCGAAGTGCCGGCGCTGAACAAGCTCGGTGTGGAAGTGCGCTACGTTGCGTTCCCGCGCCAGGGCCTGGGATCACCGGGTGACGAGCAGTTGCAGGCAGTCTGGTGCTCGGCCGACAAGAAAGCGGCCATGGACAAGATGGTCGACGGCAAGGAAATCAAGGCTGCCAAGTGCGCCAACCCGGTCTCCAAGCAGTTCGCCCTGGGCCAGTCCATCGGTGTGAACGGTACGCCGGCCATCGTTTTGGCTGACGGCCAGGTGATTCCGGGCTACCAGCCGGCACCACAAGTTGCCAAACTGGCGCTGAGTGCCAAATAAACCAGCATCGTCGAACCTTTGACGATCATGGCCCGTTGATAAGTCGACGGGCCATCAATTGAAAGCCGCAGTCGTGCGGCTGTTTTCCACGGCCGACCTCGCGTCGGCCGTTTCATGGGGAGTTCTTCAGTGAAACCGGTCAAAGTAGGCATCTGTGGGTTAGGGACCGTCGGTGGCGGCACCTTCAACGTACTTCAGCGTAATGCTGAAGAAATTTCCCGCCGTGCAGGGCGTGGGATTGAAGTGGCGCAAATTGCCACGCGTTCGCCGAAGCCTCAATTCGAAACGACCGGTATTGCGATTACCAACGATGTGTTCGCCGTTGCCACCAACCCTGAAATCGATATCGTCATCGAACTGGTGGGCGGGTACACCGTGGCCCGCGAGCTGGTGCTCAAGGCCATCGAGAACGGTAAGCACGTGGTCACCGCCAACAAGGCGCTGATCGCCGTGCACGGCAACGAGATCTTCGCCAAGGCCCGTGAAAAAGGCGTGATCGTGGCGTTCGAGGCCGCCGTGGCCGGTGGGATCCCGGTGATCAAGGCGATCCGTGAAGGCCTGTCCGCCAACCGCATCAATTGGGTGGCCGGTATCATCAACGGCACCGGTAACTTTATCCTCACCGAAATGCGCGAGAAGGGCCGTACCTTCGAAGACGTACTGGCCGAAGCCCAGGCCCTGGGTTACGCCGAAGCCGACCCGACCTTCGACGTGGAAGGCATCGACGCCGCCCACAAGCTGACCATCCTGGCGTCCATCGCCTTTGGTATCCCGCTGCAGTTCGACAAGGCCTACACCGAAGGCATCACCAAGCTGACCACCGCCGACGTGAACTACGCCGAAGCCCTGGGTTACCGCATCAAGCACCTCGGTGTGGCGCGCAGCACTCCAGCCGGTATCGAGTTGCGTGTGCACCCGACGCTGATCCCGGCCGACCGCCTGATCGCCAACGTCAACGGCGTGATGAACGCCGTGATGGTCAACGGCGACGCCGCCGGTTCGACCCTGTTCTACGGCGCCGGCGCCGGCATGGAGCCGACCGCCTCGTCGGTGATCGCCGACCTGGTGGACGTGGTTCGCGCCATGACCAGCGACCCGGAAAACCGCGTACCGCACCTGGCCTTCCAGCCGGATTCGCTGTCGGCCCACCCGATCCTGCCGATCGAAGCCTGCGAGAGCGCGTACTACCTGCGCATCCAGGCCAAGGATCACCCGGGCGTGTTGGCTCAGGTGGCCAGTATCCTGTCGGAGCGCGGTATCAACATCGAGTCGATCATGCAGAAGGAAGTCGAGGAGCAAAATGGCCAGGTGCCGATGATTCTGCTGACCCACCGCGTGCTTGAGCAGCACATCAATGATGCCATCGAGGCTCTCGAAGCGCTCCAGGGCGTAGTTGGGCCGGTCGTCCGGATTCGCGTCGAACATCTCAATTAATTCAGCTGCAAGCTATTAGCTGCAAGCTGCAAGTAAAAGCCGATCAGTTTTAACTTGCCGCTTGTCACTTGAAGCTTGCAGCCCAAACCGAAGGTTTGCCCCTATGCGTTACATCAGCACCCGCGGCCAGGCACCGGCCCTGAATTTCGAAGACGTCTTGCTGGCAGGCCTTGCCACCGACGGCGGCCTGTATGTGCCGGAAAACCTGCCACGCTTCACCCAGGAAGAAATCGCCTCCTGGGCCGGCCTGCCGTACCACGAGCTGGCGTTCCGGGTGATGCGCCCGTTCGTCACCGGCAGCATTCCGGACGCCGATTTTAAAAAGATTCTGGAAGAAACGTATGGCGTGTTTTCCCACAACGCCATCGCGCCTCTGCGCCAACTGAACGGCAATGAATGGGTACTGGAGCTGTTCCACGGCCCGACCCTGGCGTTCAAGGACTTCGCCCTGCAACTGCTCGGTCGTCTGCTCGATTACGTGCTGGAAAAGCGCGGCGAGCGCGTGGTGATCATCGGCGCCACCTCCGGCGATACCGGTTCGGCGGCCATCGAAGGCTGCAAGCACTGCGAAAACGTCGACATCTTCATCCTGCACCCGCACCAGCGGGTATCGGAAGTGCAGCGTCGCCAGATGACCACCATCTTTGGTGAGAACATCCACAACATCGCCATCGAAGGCAATTTCGATGACTGCCAGGAAATGGTCAAGAACAGCTTCGCTGACCAGAGCTTCCTCAAGGGCACGCGCCTGGTGGCGGTCAACTCGATCAACTGGGCGCGGATCATGGCCCAGATCGTCTACTACTTCCACGCGTCCCTGCAGTTGGGCGGCCCGGCGCGTTCGGTATCGTTCTCGGTGCCTACCGGCAATTTCGGCGATATTTTCGCCGGTTACCTGGCGCGCAACATGGGGCTGCCGATCAACCAGTTGATCGTCGCCACCAACCGCAACGACATCCTGCACCGCTTCATGAGCGGCAACGGTTACATCAAGGAAACCCTGCACGCGACGCTGTCACCGTCGATGGACATCATGGTCTCGTCGAACTTCGAGCGCCTGCTGTTCGACATGCACGGTCGCAACGGTGCGGCCATTGCCGAATTGATGAACAGCTTCAAGAGCGGCGGCGGTTTCAACGTCGAGCAAGAACGCTGGACCGAAACCCGAAAGCTGTTTGACTCCCTGGCTGTGGACGATGCGCAGACCTGCGAAACCATCGCCGAAGTCTATGCCCAGACCGGCGAGTTGCTCGACCCGCACACCGCCATCGGGGTGAAGGCCGCCCGCGAATGCCGTCGCAGCCTGGACATTCCGATGGTGATCCTTGGCACCGCGCACCCGGTCAAATTCCCGGAAGCGGTGGAGAAGGCTGGTGTCGGCAAGGCCCTGGAACTGCCGGCGCATCTGGCCGACCTGTTCGAGCGGCAAGAGCGTTGCACGGTATTGGCCAATGATTTGAAAGCTGTGCAGGCGTTTGTCAGCCAGCATGGCAACCGGGGTAAGCCGTTGTAAGGCGAACCGCGTATACAAAAACGCCGCTTTCCCTCCCTTGGGTCAGCGGCGTTTTTGGTTTCTGTGCCAACGTTTTTTCATTGTCATGTTGCAGGCGCATGCTGGAAACGTCATCCCCGCAACATCGAAAAAGCGAACTTTCCTACGTCATAACCAGTCACTTAGGATAGATGCTGCACCCGTTGAAACGATTGTTCCCGAACTATTGAGTGGTGATCGAGATGCAAAGTATCAGCCTATTGCTCGAAGAAGCACTGAGCCCTTATCAGGTTACGCTGACCACCGCTGGTGTGCTGGGCGAATGCCTGGTGACCGTGAAGAACCCAAGTGGCGCCATCATGGTCGAGCGCGAATTCAACCGCGCGCAATTAACCGACAAGCGCGCGTTGGTGGATGTGGTGGATTGCCTGCTGCGCGATCTGAAAATCGCGGAAGGCCGCCTGGAACCCTCGGTCATTGCAGCCTTGCGCAATGCCGCCATGACGCGTGCGCCGGTGTGCGCATGAAGAATTATTTATCCTTCGAAACTTCCTACGGCATGGCCTGTCAGATTTTTTAACAGCAAGAGCAAACATTGTGCTCCGGTGTTTGTGGCTTGTTGTACTGGTCATTGTAAGGCCACGTTTAACCCCGAAGTGTCTCCCCACGCTTCGGGGTTTCTTTTTGCCTGCGATTCAGATGGCGCCCTGTTCGCGCAGGCGTGTGATCGCGGCGGCGTCGTACCCCAACTCATTGAGCACGATGCTGTTGTGTTCACCGAGCTGCGGCCCGACCCACTCGCAGCTGCCGGGGGTGTCCGACAGCTTTGGCACGATGCCCGGCATCTTGAAGTCCTTGCCGTCGGGCAACTGCGCCTTGAGGAACATCTCTCTGGCGAGGAACTGCGGGTCGCCGAGCATATCTTCGGCGCTGTAGATGCGGCTGGCGGGCACTTCGGCCTGGTTGAGCTGCTCCACCACCTGTTCCAGCGGCAGCGAATTCACCCAGCGATCAATCACCCCATAAAGCTCGTCACGGCGGCCGTCACGCCCGTCATTACTGGCCAGTTGCGGGTCGTTGGCCAAGTCGTCACGGCCGATGGCGCTCATGAAACGCTTGAAGATTGCATCACCATTGGCGCCGATCTGCACGTGCTTGCCGTCGGCGCTGGTGTGGATGGAGGAGGGAGTAATACCAGGCATGATGTTACCGGTGCGTTCGCGGATAAAGCCGAACACGTCGAATTCGGGAATCATGCTTTCCATCATCGCAAAGATCGCCTCGTACAGGGCCACGTCCACCACCTGGCCCAAGCCACCATTCACTTCGCGATGCCGCAGCGCCATCAGCGCACCGATCACCGCCCACAAGGCGGCTATGGAATCGCCGATGGAAATGCCGGTGCGCACCGGCGGCCGGTCCTCGAAACCGGTGATGTAGCGCAGCCCGCCCATGGATTCGCCCACGGCTCCAAACCCCGGTTGATCTTTCATCGGGCCGGTCTGGCCGAAGCCCGAGAGCCGCACCATCACCAGTTTCGGGTTCAGTGCGTGGAGGGTTTCCCAGCTCAGGCCGAGCTTCTCCAGCACGCCGGGGCGGAAGTTTTCGATGAGAATATCGGCGTCCGCCAGCAGCTCTTTGAGGATCGCCAGGCCATCCGGGTGCTTGAGGTTCAGCGTCAGTGACTTTTTGTTGCGTGCCTGTACGAACCACCACAGCGAGGTGCCTTCATACAGCTTACGCCATTTGCGCAGCGGGTCGCCGCCGTCCGGGGATTCGACCTTGATCACCTCGGCACCGAATTCGGCACAGATACGTGAGGCGAACGGCCCGGCGATCAGGGTACCGAGTTCGATGACTTTCAGGCCGGCAAGCGGTTTGGCATTAAACGACATGGGGATCCTTCAGACGCTGGGCAGATGTGTGATGCCTTTTAACATAGGCGAACGGCCAGGGATAAGGTGGATGATTCGTTGAATCACCCCGCCATCGGTTAGACTGGCGCCTTTCCCTGTCTTTAGAAGCCCGTTCATGGCCCAGCCGTCCACGACCTACAAATTCGAACTCAACCTCACCGACCTCGACCGTTCGGTGTATGAGAGCGTTAAACAGACCATCGCCCGTCACCCTTCGGAAACCGAAGAGCGCATGACCGTGCGCCTGCTGGCCTACGCCCTCTTTTACAACGAGCAATTGGCGTTCGGGCGTGGTCTGTCGGATGTAGACGAACCCGCCCTGTGGGAAAAAAGCCTGGATGACCGTGTGTTGCACTGGATCGAAGTCGGCCAGCCCGATGCCGATCGCCTGACCTGGTGTTCGCGCCGCACCGAGCGCACCAGCCTGCTGGCGTACGGCAGCCTGCGCGTATGGGAAGGCAAAGTGGTGCCGGTGGCGACTAACCTGAAGAACGTGCACATCGCCGCCGTGCCGCAGGAAGTGTTGGAGACCCTGGCCAAGGACATGCCGCGCGTGATCAAGTGGGACGTGATGATCAGCGAAGGCACCGTCTTCGTCACTGACGACCGTGGTCAGCATGAAGTGCAATTGCAATGGCTGGTTGGCGGACGCGATTGAAAAATAAATGTGGGAGGGGCGGTGCGACGATTCGACTTGCTCCCTCCCACAGTGATTTGTGTTGTTTGAAGAATTGTCGTTTAACCGTTGTATCCGTAGAGAAGTCATCACCTCCGTATGCGTATCGATCCCCGCCCGTTGCCCGCTGTCCTGCCATTCCTTGGTGAATTGCCACCGCTGTTGACCCGTCTCTACGCCGCACGGGGGGTGCAATCCGAGGCCGAGCTGGATAAAAGCCTGGCGCGGTTGATTCCCTATCAGCAGCTCAAGGGTATCGACGCGGCGGTGGACCTGTTGGTGACGGCCCTGGAACAACGCCAGCGCATCCTGATCGTGGGTGACTTCGATGCCGATGGCGCCACTGCCAGCACCGTGGGCACCCTGGGCCTGCGTTTGCTTGGTGCGGCCCATGTCGATTACCTGGTGCCCAACCGTTTCGAATATGGCTACGGCCTGACGCCGGAAATCGTCGCGGTGGCCCTGCAGCGCGAGCCGCAATTGCTGATTACGGTGGACAACGGCATTTCCAGTGTCGAAGGCGTGGCGGCGGCGAAAGCGGCGGGGCTGAAAGTACTGGTCACCGACCACCACTTGCCCGGTGACGAGTTGCCGGCGGCGGACGCCATCGTCAACCCGAACCAGCCTGGCTGTGAGTTTCCGAGCAAGGCCCTGGCCGGCGTGGGGGTGATTTTCTACGTGCTGATGGCATTGCGTGCGCGTTTGCGGGACCTGGGCTGGTACGCGAACACGCCGCAGCCGAACATCGGCGATCTGCTCGACCTGGTCGCCCTGGGCAGCGTTGCCGATGTGGTGCCCCTGGACGCCAACAACCGCATCCTTGTGCATCAAGGCCTGGAGCGTATTCGCGCCGGTCGTGCGCGGCCGGGGATCAAGGCGATCCTTGAGGTGGCCAAGCGCGACGCGGCGCGCATCACCTCCACCGACCTGGGGTTTATCCTCGGGCCACGGCTCAACGCGGCCGGACGCCTGGACGATATGAGCCTGGGCATCGAATGCCTGCTCACCACGGACGCCGCGGCGGCACGGGAAATGGCCGCGCAACTGGACGGCATGAACCAGGACCGTAAGTCCATCGAGCAAGGCATGCAGCGCGAGGCCCTGGCCCAGCTCAAGGACTTGCCGGTGGACTCGATGCCCTACGGCCTGTGCCTGTTCGACCCGGAGTGGCACCAGGGTGTCATCGGCATCCTGGCATCGCGCATGAAGGAGCGCTATTTCCGCCCGACCATCGCCTTCGCCGACGCCGGTGATGGCCTGCTCAAGGGCTCAGGGCGCTCTGTGCAGGGTTTTCACATCCGTGATGCCCTGGCGGTGGTTGCGAGCCAGCATCCCAACCTCATCGCCAAGTACGGCGGCCACGCCATGGCGGCGGGGTTGACGTTGCCCGAGGCAAACTTCCCTCTGTTCGCCGAGGCCTTTGATGCCGAAGTGCGTCGTCAATTGCGCGAAGAAGACCTGACCGGTCGCCTGCTGTCCGACGGCACCCTGGCGGTGGAAGAGTTTCACCTGGAACTGGCCCGCGCATTGCGGCATGCCGGCCCGTGGGGGCAGCACTTTCCCGAGCCGTTGTTTCACGGGGTATTCCAGTTGGTGGAACAGCGCGTAGTGGGGGAGCGGCACCTCAAAGTGGTGCTCAAGAGCGAATGCGGGTCGGTGAAGCTCGATGGCATTGCGTTTGGTGTGGACCGAGAGGTCTGGCCGAACCCGACCGTGCGTTGGGTGGAGTTGGCCTACAAGCTGGATGTTAACGAGTTCCGTGGGAATGAAACGGTGCAACTGATGATTGCGCACATCGAACCGCGCTAGAGTTTATGAACACCGCAAAACAACTGTGGGAGGGGGCAAGCCCCCTCCCACAGTTGGTCCTGTGTGTTGCCTGGAGTTACTCGGCCTTGGCCTGGTGCTTGACGATGATATCCACCAAGCGCTTGGCCAGCGCCGGGTAGTTTTCGTCGAAGTGATGCCCGCCTGGCAGCTTCACCGCCTCGCCCACCGCCGTCTTGTCGGTGCAGCCACTCTCGTCGACTTCTTCCTCGCCGTAAATGCACACCACCTTGTCCGCCGGCAGCTTGGCCATTTCCGGGCCGGTGGCGGCTTCCTTGCCGGCATTGCCCAGCCAGCCTTCCACTTCGATCTCGAAGCTGCCGGTGCGGGCGAAGGCCAGCAGGATGATTGCATCGACCCGCTGCTGCTCGTTCTCCGGCATACGGTTGTAGATGGCGGGCAGGACGTCGGCGCCGAATGAATAGCCGGTCAGCACAAAGCGCTTGGTGCCCCACTTCTGCCGGTAGTGCTGCATCAGCTCGGCGAGGTCCTTGGCGCTTTGTTCCGGGGTCTTGTGCTGCCAGTAGTAACGCAGGGTGTCGATGCCGACCACCGGGTAGCCGATCTTGGCCATTTCGCCGGCCACGTCGCGGTCCAGGTCACGCCAGCCGCCGTCACCGGAGAGGAACAGGGTGACCGTGTCTTTGGCCTGGCCCGCCGGTACTTCCACCACCGGAATCGCCAGGCCGCCGTTGTCCGAACCCACCAGTTGCTTGCGCAGTTCGTTGTTCAGGACTTGCGGGTAGTGAATGTCGTAGTCGCTGATGCTGGTCGTCGCGCGCGGTGTGTCGCGTACGAAACTGGCGCTTTCATCATCAGGGTTATCGTTCCAGGCCACCAGCCAGTTGCCGTGGGCGGCAGTCTTGGGCAGTGGGTCTTTGCAGCCTTCCTGCACCAGGGCGAAGCCGACGGAGATGGCGTTGGCCTTGTCGTCGTTCTGGGCGGCCAGCCAGCGCCAGGCGAGGGCGGCGCCAGGGCCGATGCCGCTGACCAGCGTCGCCGGGCCCTTGAGCTGGCCCAGGGCGCTTTGCAGCGCTTGTTCCTGCAGCTTGCAGTCATCTTTTGGCAGGATCACCTGGACGATCTGGGCCTTGCCGCCCTGGCTCAGGGCAATCAGTTGGCTGTCGGTCAGGGTTTCGTCGGCCATTACCGCCACGGCGACGCGGGCTTTGGCTGTGCCGGTCGGAGTAACGCGGGTCATCACCGAGCCATCGGCCTGGGGCAACTGCTCCAGGGTTGGCTGCGGGGCAGGGCGGTTCCAGTACCAAAAGCCGGCGCCCAGGACCAGGGCGAGCAGCACTACAAAGGCCAATACATACCGCCAGGAACGTCGAATCATCAGCGTTTCACCAATCCAGTCAAGCCGCCCGCGATCAGGGCGGCGGTATCGGCCAGCGCCACCAGCGGATCAAGTCCCGCGGGCACGGCCATGTAACGGGGTTCCCAGTCAGGCTGGAACTTGTCTTTGAAGCGGCGCAGACCTTGGAAGTTATACAGTTGCTCGCCACGCCGGAACACCATCGAACCCAAGCGCTGGGTCAATGGCGCACCGCGTCGCGGTTGCAGGCCCGACAACGGCACCATGCCGAGGCTGAAGCGGGCGTAGCCGTGACTCTTATAATGTTGAATCAGACCGACCATCATGAATTCCATGGTCAGCTTGGGCGCGTCCGGGTGGGCGCGCATCAGGTCAAGGCTGGCCAGGTCATGGTTGTAGGTTTCAAGCAGGTTGGCAAAGGCCACCGGGCGCCCTTCGAAGCGAATGATCGCGATACGGAAGTGTTTGAGGTAGTCGTCGCTGAAGCGCCCCAGGGAAAAGCCCTTTTCGCGCACATTCTTACCGGTAAGCCAGGCGTCCGAGATAACTTTTAATTCATCCATCGGCGCCGTGCCCGGCTCGCAGATCTCCAGGGACAGGCCGTCCCGGGTGCCACGGTTCCAGGTGTAGCGCAGATCCTTCATCTCTTTGCCCTTGGCTTCCAGGTCAAAGCGTTTGAGGTCGACGCGGGCTTCTTCGCCCAGCTTGATCGCGGTGAGGCCGATGTCCATGTAGTACGGCAGGTTCTCCGCCCGCACCTGGTAGAACACCGGGCGCGCATGGTGGATGTCGCACAGGTCGCGGAACTGCCAGATCATCTCGGCACGCGGTTGGGTCGGGCCGATCGGGTCGTACAGGGCCACCAGGCTGCGGCCGCGACGGGCGTACATCAGGAAGGCTTCGTCGTTGGGGTGGAACAGCAGCGCCTTGTCGCCGGTCAGCGCCAGGCCACCGTCCGGCTGGGACGAGGCCATCAGGATCTTGGTGGCGCGTTCCAGCTCTTGCGGCGTCGGCAGGTGGATCACCGGTCGCGCGGTGCGCAGCAGCCAGGTCAGTGAGACGATCACCAGCAACACGGCGGCCCCCAGCAACGAACGCAGGCCGCGTGGCGCGTTGGCGTCGAGGGTGAACTGCCACCATAGTTGATGGCTGTAAGGCACGTCTTGATAGGCAAACAGCAGCAGCCAGATCGAGGCCCCCAGCACGCAGACGCTGGACACCAGGTACAGCGGCGAAAACGGCAACTCGGTCAGGCGGCTGGCGCGGTAGAACGAGCGACGGAAGATCGCCAGCAGAACCGCCGTCATGATCATCAGGCTGGCTTCTTCCCAGTCGAAACCTTTAAGCAATGAGAGCAGGGCGCCCGTCAGCAGGAGCACCATGGTCAGCATCCAGGCGGCCGACAAGCGTCGACGCAGGCCCTGGGCCAGCAACAGGCACAGTACGCCGATCAGGCTGGCGCCGAAGTGCGACGCGTCAATCAGGCGGTGGGGAATCAGGAAGCCGATGTTTTCCAGGCGTGAGTCGATCTCCGGCGTGGCGCCGGAAAACAGCAGGACCACGCCGGACAAAAAAACCAGCACGGCCAACACCGGTGCCGCGAGGCCCGAGGCCACGCGCAGGCTTTGTTGGGTCTGGAACAGGCGCTGGGCCTCGTTGACCAGCAGGAACACGCAGGCAATCAGCAGCGGCAGCACCACATAGATCATGCGATACAGCAGCAGCGCGGCGGCCAGTGGCGCGGCGCCGAGCTTATCGGCGAAGGCCGCCAGCAGGATCGCTTCGAACACCCCGACGCCGCCCGGTACATGGCTGAGTACGCCAGCGGCCAGGGCCAGCAGGTACACCAGCAGGAACGGGCCGAACGGCGGGGCTTGCGGCAGCAACATATAAAGAACCGCGGCGGCGGCGGCGACGTCGAGTGCGGTGATGACCAACTGCAGGAACGTCAGGCGCCGGCCAGGCAGGCGCAGGGTGCGACGGCCAACCCTGACCAGCAGGTTGTCCGGGTACGGCTGTTCCGGCAGGCGACGGCGATAAATACCGATGCACAGCATCGTCGACAGCAGCAGCACGGCGCCGGCAACGCCGCCGAGCACACTTTGCGGCAAATGCAGGTAGGTCGATGCGGCCGGCAAGTTGCTCAGCGTGGCCAGTGCGGCCAGCGGTGGCAGGGCGCAGCCCAGGGCCAGGCTGGCGAACACGGTCATATGGGCCACTTCCGAAGCACCGATGCCATGGCGCGCATATAAACGATAGCGCACCGACCCGCCCGAGAGCATCGACAGGCCAATGGCATTGCCGATGGCAAACGCGGTAAAGCCGCCCAGGGCCAGGGTTTTGGTGGGTAGGTTTACGCCGGCGTAACGCGCGCCGGAAAACTCATAGCCCAATAGGATGATGAACCCGGCGACGGCTGCGGCAAATGCACCCAGCAATGCCGGCTTGGGCACTTCCAGGATCGAGTCGTGGAGGGCATAGAGATCCAGCTCCAGCAGCAGGTGTCGGCAGGCGATCAGAGCGATTGCGAACAGCAGCAAGGTAACGGCCAGCCCGATGGGTTGCCGGTATTTGCTCAACAGATCCAGCCAGCGCAAGCGGGTGGGTGTGATCGGTTGTTCTGCTGTGACGGTCTCTTGTGGTTCAGACGAGTTGGCGCGCATCAATCACCTCGTGGATTGTGCGCGACAGGATGGAGGTATCCAGCCAAGTTACCAATCCCTATGGACAAAATAATTACAAATATTAACGCGGATCACCGGGTGGGGCGACTGCGGCCATTGGTCGTAGAGGCGTAATCATAGCGTGCGATGAGATGGACTCAACAAACCGCGCAGGGTTTCATGAAAGATGCCATATCATTGTTTCAGAAGAACTTTTTTGCCAGATACAAAAAAGGCCACTCTTTCGAGTAGCCTTTTTTGATGTTTGGTTGCGGGAGCCGGATTTGAACCGACGACCTTCGGGTTATGAGCCCGACGAGCTACCAGACTGCTCCATCCCGCGTCTGTGGGCGGCATTCTACAGCCCGGCGACGAGGTGTCAACCGTTAATCAACCGATGGGTCAAATAAGTGCGAATTAACCCTGAAAGGGTGGCTGTGCGCCTGTAAGTGCGCGTGAGGAAAGGTTTTTTGTTCGACAATCCGCGATTTGCCTAAAATGAGCAGGCACAAAAAAGGCCACTCTTTCGAGTAGCCTTTTTTGATGTTTGGTTGCGGGAGCCGGATTTGAACCGACGACCTTCGG
>NZ_JAQQPT010000003.1:0-319725 GCF_036688725.1 Pseudomonas lactucae
TGGCGTCCCCTAGGGGACTCGAACCCCTGTTACCGCCGTGAAAGGGCGGTGTCCTAGGCCACTAGACGAAGGGGACAAAACCTTCTGTACAACGTGATCAGAGCTGAGACCTGATCGATTCAAGGACGGTGTGGCCAGACCTTGAACCTGTAAATTGGTGGAGCTAAACGGGATCGAACCGTTGACCTCTTGCATGCCATGCAAGCGCTCTCCCAGCTGAGCTATAGCCCCTCATCGGTGAGGACGGGGCGAATCTTAATGGCCGTTTGGAAGTGTGTCAAATTTATTTTCAACAATTTCCAAAATTTTTTGCCGGGATAACAATCACTTACCGACGAAACCCCGGAAAACCGGGGTTTCGTCGCTGCAGCGCCCTGCTTAAGCGATAGCGCCCAGCAGCTTTTCCCACTCTTTGTTTTCTTTCTTGGACACACCACCAAGCAAATCAAGGGCTTGGCGCAGACGGAAACGCGTGAGGTCCGGACCGAGGATTTCCATCGCATCAAGCACCGACACCGAACTGGCCTGCCCGGTGATCGCGGCAAACATCAACGGCATGGCATCGCGCAGCTTCAACTCCAGGGATTCCACCACTGCCTGGATGGTCGCGGTGATGGCGTCCTTCTCCCACTGGCGCAGGCTTTCGAGCTTCCACAGGATCAACTGCATCAGTTGGCGCACCTGGTCGCCCGAGAGCTTCTTGGACTCGAACAGCTTCGGATCAGGGTTAACGCCGCCCGCAAAGAAGAAACTGGCCAACGGTGCGACCTGGCTGAACGTTTCCACCCTGCCCTGCACCAGCGGCGCGATCTTCATCATGTAGTCGGGGTTCAACGCCCACTGCTGCACGCGGCTGGCGAATTCTTCCACCGGCAGATCACGCAGCCACTGGCCGTTGAGCCACGACAGCTTTTCGATATCAAAGATCGGCCCGCCCAGCGAAACACGGGACAGGTCGAAATTGTCCACCATTTCCTGCAGCGAGAACTTCTCGCGCTCGTCCGGCATCGACCAGCCCATGCGGCCGAGGTAGTTGAGCATGGCCTCAGGCATAAAGCCCATGCGCTCGTAAAAGGTCACCGAGGTCGGGTTCTTGCGCTTGGACAGCTTGCTCTTGTCCGGGTTACGCAGCAGCGGCATGTAGCACAACTGCGGCTGCTCCCAGCCGAAGTATTCGTAGAGCAGGATCAGCTTGGGCGCCGACGGCAGCCACTCTTCACCGCGCAGTACGTGGGTGATGCCCATCAGGTGGTCGTCGACCACGTTGGCCAGGAAGTACGTCGGCAGGCCGTCGGTCTTCATCAGCACCTGCATGTCCATGCGGTCCCACGGGATTTCGACGTCGCCGCGCAGCATGTCGGGCACCACGCACACGCCTTCGCTCGGCACCTTCATGCGGATCACATGGGGCTCGCCGGCGGCCAGGCGGCGCGCCACTTCTTCCTTGGACAGCAGCAGCGCGCGGCCGTCGTAGCGCGGGGTCTCGCCACGGGCCTGTTGCTCGGCGCGCATCTGATCGAGTTCTTCGGCGGTGCAGAAGCACGGGAACGCATGGCCCATGTCGACCAGTTGCTGGGTGTACTGCTTGTAGATGTCGCTGCGCTCGCTCTGACGATACGGACCGTGCGGGCCGCCGACATCCGGGCCTTCGGCCCAGGTGATGCCCAACCAGCGCAGGGCGTCGAAAATCTGCTGTTCCGACTCACGGGTGGAGCGCAGTTGATCGGTGTCTTCGATCCGCAGGATGAATTCACCGCCATGCTGCTTGGCAAAGCAGTAGTTGAACAAGGCGATGTAGGCAGTGCCGACGTGGGGATCCCCAGTGGGCGATGGCGCGATGCGCGTGCGGACGGTGGTCATGGCGGGTCTCGAATGGGCGATAAAGCTGAAAATTGAAACAAGGGGCGAATGTTAACAGCCTGGGGGTTTTCTGGAAAACCGAGGTGCGGCCATCGGGGGCAAATCCCCTTCCCACATTTGACCGGTTTCACGCATAAGAGTGTGGGAGGAGGCTTGGCCCCGATAAGGCCGGTGAAGCCACTGCAAATCAAACAGCCAACAAACGCTCGCGCAACTTGCCGATCTCATCACGCGTCTGCGCCGCCGCCTCAAACTCCAGATCCCGCGCCAATTGGTACATCTTCTCTTCCAACTGGCGAATGCGCTTGGTGATCTCACTCGGCGAGCGCAGTTCGTTCTCGTACTTGGCGCTCTCTTCGGCGGCCTTGGCCATGCCCTTGCGCTTCTTGCTGCGCGAACCAGGCACGGTGGCGCCTTCCATGATGTCGGCGACGTCCTTGAACACGCCCTTGGGGATGATGCCGTTTTCCAGGTTGAATGCGATCTGCTTGTCGCGCCGCCGCTGGGTCTCGCCGATCGCCCGCTCCATGGAGCCGGTGATGCGGTCCGCATAGAGAATCGCGCGGCCATTGAGGTTACGCGCCGCACGGCCGATGGTCTGGATCAACGAGCGCTCGGAGCGCAGGAAGCCTTCCTTGTCGGCATCCAGGATCGCCACCAGCGACACCTCCGGCATGTCCAGGCCTTCGCGCAGCAGGTTGATCCCCACCAGCACGTCAAAAGTGCCCAGGCGCAGGTCGCGGATGATCTCCACACGCTCCACCGTATCGATGTCCGAGTGCAGGTAGCGCACCCGCACGCCGTGGTCGGCCAGGTAATCGGTCAAGTCTTCGGACATGCGCTTGGTCAGCGTGGTGACCAGTACGCGCTCTTCCAGGGCCACGCGCTTGTTGATTTCCGAGAGCAGGTCGTCGACCTGGGTCAGCGCCGGACGGATCTCGATCTCAGGGTCGACCAGGCCGGTCGGACGCACCAGTTGCTCGATCACGCGGCCTGCATGTTCGGCCTCGTAGTTGCCCGGCGTGGCCGAGACAAAGATCGTCTGCGGGCTGATGGCCTCCCATTCGTCGAAGCGCATCGGCCGGTTATCCAGCGCCGATGGCAGACGGAAACCGTATTCCACCAGGGTTTCCTTGCGCGAACGGTCGCCCTTATACATCGCGCCCACTTGCGGCACGCTGACGTGGGATTCGTCGATCACCAGCAGCGCATCGTCCGGCAGGTAGTCATAGAGCGTCGGCGGCGGCGCGCCGGATTCACGGCCCGAGAGGTAGCGCGAGTAGTTTTCGATGCCATTGCAGTAGCCCAGCTCCAGGATCATCTCCAGGTCGAACCGGGTGCGTTGCTCCAGGCGCTGGGCCTCTACCAGTTTGTTGTTGGCGCGCAGGTAGTCCAGGCGCTCGGCCAATTCCACCTTGATGCCCTCGATGGCGCCCATCAGGGTTTCACGCGGGGTCACATAGTGGCTTTTCGGATAGAAGGTGAAGCGCGGCAGCTTGCGGATTACCTCGCCGGTCAACGGGTCGAAGGCCGAGAGGCTCTCGACTTCATCGTCGAACAGTTCGATGCGGATGGCTTCCAGGTCGGATTCGGCCGGGTAGATGTCGATCACATCGCCGCGCACGCGGAAAGTGGCGCGGGCAAAATCCATGTCGTTGCGGGTGTACTGCAAGCTCGTCAGGCGGCGCAGCAATTCACGCTGGTCGAGTTTGTCGCCGCGGTCGACGTGCAGCACCATCTTCAAATAGGTTTCCGGGCTGCCCAGGCCGTAGATGCATGACACGGTGGTGACAATGATCGCGTCCTTGCGCTCCAGCAGCGCCTTGGTCGCCGACAGACGCATCTGCTCGATATGGTCGTTGATCGACGCATCTTTCTCGATAAAGGTATCGGACGACGGCACATAGGCTTCGGGCTGGTAGTAGTCGTAGTAGGAAACGAAGTACTCCACCGCGTTGTTCGGGAAGAACGCCTTGAACTCACCGTACAACTGCGCGGCGAGGGTTTTGTTCGGCGCCAGCACCAGCGTCGGGCGGTTGATCTGCGCGATCACGTTGGCGATGCTGAAGGTCTTGCCTGAACCGGTCACCCCGAGCAGCGTCTGGTGCGCCAGGCCGGCTTCGATGCCTTCGACCATCTGGCGAATGGCTTCCGGTTGATCGCCGGCGGGTTCAAAGCGGGTGACGAGCTGGAAATCCGACATAACGTACCTCGTGAAGTCACCCCAGACTCGAAACCGCCAGGGACGAAATAGCTCAGCAACCCGCGAATAGTCGTCGCAGGCTGCAGGAAAAAACCATGATAGCTGTAGAAGTGGTGGCGAATGTGACGGGTTTCAAGGCAATCGCCCTCCCAGCCGTGCAGCAGCGTTGTTGCAATAAGACTAACGGTCGGCAAATAAACCGAAAAACTTGGCCGAAAAGCCGTTTCGGTGGTCGCCCTCAGCCGTGATGGCCTCTATACTAGCTCCCCGTTTGTGCACCGCTCTAGTGCATTCGGCTGGAGCGCGACACGTCCCTCCCTTCCCCCATAGAGCTGCCGCAAAAATGAGCCTGTTCTCCGCTGTCGAAATGGCACCACGCGATCCTATCCTGGGCCTCAACGAAGCATTCAACGCCGATACACGAACCACCAAGGTCAACCTTGGGGTCGGCGTTTACTGCGACGAGGAGGGGAAGATTCCACTCTTGCGTGCCGTTGCCGAAGCGGAAGCCATTCGCGTGGCGCAACATGCCGCCCGTGGCTACCTGCCGATCGACGGCATCGCCGCGTACGACAAGGCCGTGCAAACCCTGCTGTTCGGTGACGCGTCGCCACTGCTGCAAGCCGGCCGCGTGGTCACCGTGCAAGCCGTCGGTGGCACCGGCGCGCTGAAACTGGGCGCGGATTTCCTCAAGCAACTGCTGCCCGACGCGGTCGTCGCCATCAGCGACCCAAGCTGGGAAAACCACCGCGCGCTGTTCGAAACCGCCGGTTTCCCGGTGCAGAACTATCGCTACTACGACGCCGCCACCCACGACGTGAACCGTGCCGGCCTGCTCGAAGACCTCAATGCCCTGCCGCCGCAGTCCATCGTGGTACTGCACGCCTGCTGCCACAACCCGACCGGCGTCGACCTGAGCCCGGCCGACTGGCAAAACGTGTTGGACGTGGTCAAGGCCAAGAACCTCATCCCCTTCCTCGACATGGCCTACCAGGGCTTTGGCGACGGCATCCACGAAGACGCCGCCGCGGTGCGCCTGTTCGCGGAATCGGGCCTGACGTTCTTCGTCTCCAGCTCGTTCTCCAAATCGTTCTCTCTGTATGGCGAACGTGTGGGCGCGCTGTCGATCGTCGGCGACTCCAAGGAAGAAAGCGCGCGCATCCTGTCCCAGGTCAAGCGTGTGATCCGCACCAACTACTCCAACCCACCGACCCACGGCGCGGCGATTGTGGCGGCCGTGTTGAACAACCCTGAGCTGCGCGCCCAGTGGGAAGCCGAACTGGCGGAGATGCGCCTGCGCATCCGTGGCATGCGCGAGCAGATGGTGGCCGAACTGGCCAAGGCTGCCCCGGGCCACGATTTCAGCTTCGTCGGCCGTCAGCGTGGGATGTTCTCCTACTCCGGCCTCACCGTTGAGCAAGTCGGCCGCCTGCGCAGCGAGTTTGGCATCTATGCGCTGGATACCGGGCGTATCTGCGTTGCGGCGCTGAACCAGGCAAACATTGCTGCGGTCACAAAGGCCATCGTCCAGGTGCTGTAAACCTGCTGGCGCGGCACAGGAGGGGAAGCCGATGGCTTCCCCTTTTTCGTCTCCAGCCCCTAGACTGAACCCTGATCGCCCCTTTGCTGTGAGAGCCTTATGAGAAACGATGACCTGGACCTGCGTGCCGACCGCGACGAACTGCACGACTACACCCCACGCGCGCCGCACGCCAAACGCCAGAAAAGCCTGGTGCTGCAAGTGGCGCTGGGGGTGTTCCTGGGGGGCTTGGCGTTATGGCTGGTGCAGTTGGGCGCAACGGCAATCATGGCCAAACTGGCCATGGGCACCTTCCAGTTCGGCGGCTGAAACCGGGTCAATGCGGTAGGGGCAAGCCCTCTGCCACATTAAGACACCGACGCTTTCAGATTGCGTTCCTCCAGCAGGTTTACAAAGCTGTTCAAGCTCTGCGACACCGTGCCTCGCCGCCAGATCAGCCAGGTATTCAAGAAGCGGAATGTATCGGCCAGCGGCCACACACTCACCGCCGCACACCCCGGCATGCTTTCCAGCATGCTGCGCGGCATCAGCGCCAGCCCGGCGCCGGCGCTGACGCACGCCAACATGCCGTGGTACGACTCGATCTCGAAGATCTTGCCCGGTACGGCACCATCCTGTGAAAACCAGCGCTCGAAGTGGTGCCGGTAGGAACAGTTCGAGCGGAACGTATAGATGTTCTCGCCATTCACGTCCTGCCCGCGCGTGATCGGCGCGTGATGCAGCGGCGCTATCACCACCATCTCTTCTTCGAACACGGCCACGCCTTCCAGGGTCGAGTGCAGCACCGGACCATCGACAAACGCCGCCGTCAGGCGCCCCGACAGCACACCTTCGATCATCGTGCCCGACGGCCCGGTACTCAGGTCCAGTTCGACCTTGGTGTGCTTCTGGTTGTACGCCGCCAGCAACGCCGGAATACGCACCGCCGCCGTGCTTTCCAGCGAACCCAGGGCGAACGCCCCCTGGGGCTCCTCCCCCGCTACCGTGGCGCGGGCCTCTTGCACCAGGTCGAGAATGCGCCGCGCATAGCCGAGGAAATTCCAGCCAGCCGGCGACAGGCGCAGACGGCTCTTTTCGCGAATGAACAATTCCACGCCCAGGTCCTGCTCCAGTTGCTTGATGCGCGTGGTCAGGTTCGACGGCACGCGATGAATCAACTGCGCGGCGGCACTGATGCTGCCTTGCTCGGCAACGGCCTTGAAGATTTCCAATTGCACCAGGTCCAAGTTATTCTCCAATCGTGAATGTATTGCTCAATATTATTCAGTTTCCAGAAAACATAAAGCTCCGTAGGCTGAACTCATTCCACTCATTCAGCCGGACGGTGCCATGAACATGATTTCCCACCCGACCCACGCCCTGTCGATCAACCCCGCCAATGGCGAAACCGTCGGCAGCTACCCTTACGAAACCGCCTCGCAGCTGGACGCCGCCCTCAACCGCGCCACCGCAGCCTTTCGCACCTGGCGCCGCCAACCGGTGAGCCAGCGCGCCGAACGGCTGCTGGCCCTGGCCAGTGCATTGCGCGAGCAAGCCGAAGCCATGGCACAGATGATCACCCTGGAAATGGGCAAACCCATCGCCCAGGCCCGTGCCGAAATCGAGAAATGCGCGCAACTGAGTGAATGGTACGCCGCCCAAGGCCCGGCCATGCTTGAGCCGGAGCCGACCCTGGTGGACAACGGCACCGCCCACATCGAATACCGCCCATTGGGCCCGATCCTCGCCGTGATGCCGTGGAACTTCCCGGTATGGCAGGTACTGCGTGGCGCGGTACCAACCATGCTCGCGGGCAATACCTATGTACTCAAACACGCACCGAACGTGATGGGCAGCGCCTACCTGATCCAGCAAGCCTTCCAGAAAGCCGGTTTTGCCGAGGGCCTGTTCGAAGTGATCAACGTGACCACCGACGGCGTCTCCAGCGCCATCGCCGACCCACGCATCGCCGCCGTCACCCTCACCGGCAGCGTGCGTGCCGGTATCGCCATCGGCTCCCAGGCCGGTGCAGCGCTGAAAAAATGCGTGCTGGAATTGGGCGGCTCCGACCCGTTTATCGTGCTTAACGACGCCGACCTTGATGCCGCCGCGCAGGCCGCCGTGATCGGGCGTTTCCAGAACAGCGGCCAGGTCTGCGCCGCCGCCAAGCGCCTGATTATCGAAGCCGGTGTGGTGGAAGCCTTCACGGCTAAATTCGTCGAGGCCAGCCGCAAACTGGTGATGGGCGACCCGACTTCGACCGACACCTACGTCGGCCCGATGGCGCGTTTCGATCTGCGTGATGAGCTGCATGGCCAGGTCCAGGCGACCTTGGAAGAAGGCGCGACCTTGCTGCTCGGCGGCAATAAAGTCGCCGGTGCCGGCAACTATTACGAGCCGACCGTACTGGCAAACGTCACCGACCAGATGACCTCGTTCAAACAGGAACTGTTCGGCCCGGTGGCCTCGATCATTACCGCCCGCGATGCCGACCACGCCGTGGCCCTGGCCAACGACAGCGAGTTCGGCCTCACCGCCAGCATTTTCACCACCGATGCGGCGAAGGCGCGGGACATCGCCAACCAGCTGGACACCGGCGGGATCTTCGTCAACGCCTTCAGCGTGTCCGACCCTCGGGTGGCGTTTGGCGGTGTGAAAAAGAGCGGGTTCGGCCGTGAACTGTCGCACTTCGGCGTGCGCGAGTTCTGCAACGCGCAGACCGTGTGGCTGGATCGCAAATAACAGGTCCTGGGGAGCTGCGCTGTTTTGACGTTAAACGATGCCTCAACAGCGAACATGCCGGCGTACACACTGCACCAACCCATCCAGCGCCTGGGATTTCACCGGCGCCAGCACACACACCGTGTGCTCGCGCTCACCCTCGGTCACCGTCAGGGTGTAATGCACCTGGCCGGGTTTACCCGGCTCTGGAGCGGTACTTTGCGGCAACTGAAAGAAGTCAGACGCCTCGACCAGTTGCCGCAGCTCTTGCCTCTCCGGCTCGGGCAGCGCGTCCAGTTCGACGCTGTGAGGCTTGGCCAGGCCCGGAAAAAACGCCGGGCCGCCGTTTTCCTTGATTGAAATTCGCATGACTGTTCCTCGCCGCCCTGGCGGCTTGTCAGACATTGATGCCCACCGCTTTCCAACCGTCCTTGACCGCCTTCTGCTCTTCCTTGTTGATGCCGTACAGCCGACCGGCGACATCGTAAGTGATACGGGCAAAACGTAAAAAGCCCGAGTTCGGCCGCAGCCGCGCATCACGCAAGGCGTCGTACCAGATGCGACCGGCGCGCTCCCAGGCGAACCCACCCAGCCGGGTGGCCACCTGATAGAACGCATGGTTGGGAATACCGGAATTGATATGCACGCCGCCATTGTCGTCGTAGGTCTGCACAAAATCATCCATGTGTCCGGGTTGAGGGTCCTTGCCCAGCAGCTTGTCATCGAACGCCGTACCGGGGGCCTGCATCGAACGCAGCGCGGTGCCTTTGATTTTCTTGGTAAACAGCCCTTTGCCGATCAACCAGTCGGCATCTTCGGCCTTCTGCCGCAACGCGTACTGCTTGATCAGTGAACCGAAAACATCCGACAGCGACTCGTTCAACGCGCCGGACTGGTTGAAATACATCAGCTTGGCCTCATCCTCGGTCACGCCATGGGCCAACTCATGACCAATCACGTCGAGGGCCACGGTGAAGCGGTTGAACAACTGCCCGTCGCCATCGCCAAACACCATCTGGGTCGAGTTCCAGAAGGCATTGTTGTAGTCCTTGCCAAAATGCACGGTGGCGTCCAGCGCCATGCCGGCATCGTCGATGGAATTGCGGTCGAATACCTCGTCGAAAAAGTCGAAGGTCGCGCCCAGGCCGTCATAGGCCTCGTCGACCGCCGCATCACCACTGGCGGGCTGCCCCTCGCCACGGATCAGTTTGCCGGGCAGGGTGTCGGTGCCGTCGGCGCTGTAGATCGAGCGGCGTTTGCCCACACCAATGGCCAGAGCCACGTGGGCCGGGCCTCGGGCAGGCACGGCGAGCATGCGCAACGAGCGGAATGTGCTGTCCTTGGCCCGTGTGCGTAACGCAATTTCACGCTGGGCTTTATCACCGTGACGGGCGATCTGATCGAGCATGTACGGAGGAATCAGGCAAAAAATCGGATTGCGGTGGTGGTGAACACACATAAGCTGGCTCCATTCTGGCGTGTGGTGAACTCCGGATAACCGTTTCAGGATAGTCCGGCTGTCAGTGCCTGGCCTAAATTGTCATGAACCTATGTTGCAGTATGTTTATCTCAGGCCCGCAAGGAGCAGCCCATGCCCGCACGTAAAGTCAATGTCGACCTGTCCCACCGCCCCAGGCTCGCCGATCTGCGCCCGTTGATCGCGCCCTTTCCCACACTCCTGGAGGCCAGGGCCCCGACGCCGCGCACCACGCCGGCCAAGGACCTGAACAACCGCAGCGGTTACGCTGAAGACTTCCTCGGCAGCTTCGTGGTGCCATGGCCTACGGTCAACGAAACGTTGGCGGCTGACGTGCAACCACGGCTGGACTACACGCACTTTTCCATCACGATGTCACGCTCCCGACGACTGGCCCACTATGTGGGGGTCAACATCGACGGCGCACGGCATGTGGACATCGTGCGCAGCAACGACAGCTGGGCCTACGACGGTCGCCTGCCGCTCGACGCCCAGGTGGGCGAGGACCTCTACGCCGGCAACGGCCTGGACCGCGGCCATCTGGTACGGCGCCAGGACCCCAATTGGGGCGATGAGGCAACCACCGCCAACCTCGACACCTTCCATTTCACTAACTGCTCACCGCAGATGAGCGGCTTCAACCAGAAGACCTGGCTCGAACTCGAAGACTATATCCTCGAGAACACCCAGCGCTGGAAAGCCCGTGCCACGGTGTTCACCGGCCCGGTCTTCGCCGACGACGACCGCCTGTACCGTGGCGTCAAAATTCCCAAGGCATTCTGGAAAGTCGTCGCGTACCTGAGCGACGATGGCAAGCCTTCAGCCAGCGCCTACATGATCGACCAAAGCCGTGAACTGGGTCAGCTCGACCTGGTCTTCGGGCAACTCAGAACCTACCAGCGCAGCGTGATCCAGATCGAAGGCTTGACCGGCATTCGCTTTGGCAACCTGGCCGATTACGACGGGTTCAGCAATGAAGAGCGCGCTACCGGGACGCGCATCGAAGCGCTGATCCGGGGGCCTGAAGATATTCGCGTGTGACCGGGGTCACTTCGACCTCCCGCTCCCGCGCCGAATCAACTACCATACCGCCGCCGGTTCCCCCACGGGACTAATAGGGAATTCGAAGCGCCGCCCGCGGCGCCAATCGAAACTGCCCCCGCAACTGTAGGTGCCGAGCCTGCTCCTCAACGCCACTGGACACCGTCCGGGAAGGCTGGAGCGAGGCGACGACGCATCAGTCAGGAGACCTGCCGGCCCAGCAACACCACTACCGGCGGGGTGTCCGGGAAGGACATCCTCGCCTGCCCGAGCGGCAGCGTTCGAGGGCGTATTTCCGAGCCGTACCTCCCCTGCTTCACGTACGGTTCACACGGAGATCGCCCCATGCTGCCACACGTTACCGCCCTGCTCACCGGGCTGGGCTTCTGTGCCCTGGCCCACGCGGCCCCCGCTCATTACCCGCTGACCGTCGAAAACTGCGGCAGCAGCGTCACCTTCCAGCAAGCCCCGACACGCAGCGTGACCATCGGCCAGGCCGCCACCGAAATGCTTTACGCCCTGGGCGTGGGCAACACCGTGGTCGGCACCTCGCTGTGGTTCAACAGCGTGCTGCCGCAGTTCAAGGCGCAAAACGACGGCATCGAACGCCTGGCTAACAACGAGCCAAGCTTTGAAGCGGTGATCGCCAAGCGCCCGCAACTGGTGGCCGCCGAGCTGGAATGGGTGGTCGGCCCGCAAGGCGTGGTCGGCACTCGCGAGCAATTCCATGAACTGAAGATTCCCACCTACGTGCTGCCCTCCGACTGCGAAGGCAAGGACAACCTGGTGGGCGCCGACGGCACGCGGCTGGAGCAGTTCCACATTGAGACAATCTACAAAAGCATCCACCAATTGGCGCAGATCTTCGACGTCCAGGATCGCGGCGAACAACTGAACGATGCACTCAAGGCGCGCCTGGCCAAGTCCGTCGCCACAGCGCAAGGCAAGGGCTTGAAACAGGCCAGCGCACTGGTGTGGTTCTCCAGCGCGGAGATGGCCAGCGACCCGTACGTGGCCGGCCACAAGGGCGTTCCCGAATTCATGCTCGACACCCTTGGTTTGCACAACGTGGTGCAATCGGATGAAGAGTGGCCCGCCGTCGGCTGGGAAACCCTCGCCAAGGCCAACCCGACCTTCCTGGTGATCGCCCGCATGGACCGCCGCCGCTACCCCGCCGACGACCATGAAAAGAAACTCGCCTTCCTGCACAGCGACCCGGTCACGCGCAACATGGACGCGGTAAAAAACAACCGCATCATCATCCTCGACGCCCTGGCGCTGCAGGCCAGCCTGCGCACCTTTGATGGCCTTGAACAACTGGCCGGGGCCATCGACGGCTACGACCTGTCCAAATGATCCGTACCTTACTTGCCCTCGCGCTGCTGCTGGCCGCCGTCCTTGCCGGCGTGGCCATCGGCGAAACCGCCATCGAACCGCAGGTGGTGTTGCAGGTGCTGGCCAACAAACTGTGGAACGCCGGCTACGTGCTGGACCCCATCGACGAAGGCGTGGTGTGGAATTACCGCCTGACCCGCGCCCTGGTCGCCGCCGCCTGCGGTGCCGGGCTGGCCACCTGCGGGGTGATTTTGCAGTCATTGCTGCGCAACCCGTTGGCCGATCCGTACCTGCTGGGCATCAGCGCGGGCGCCTCGACCGGCGCGGTGCTGGTGGCGTTGATGGGCGTGGGCGGCGGCTTGATTTCGCTGTCGGCCGGCGCGTTTGTCGGGGCCATGGCGGCGTTTGCGCTGGTGATTTTGCTGACACGGGCCAGCGGTTCCCTGAGCGGCACCGGGCAGATCATCCTCGCGGGCATTGCCGGCTCGCAGCTGTTCAATGCGCTCACCGCGTTCCTGATCACCAAATCCGCCAGCTCGGAACAGGCGCGCGGCATCCTGTTCTGGCTGCTCGGCAACCTCAGCGGCGTGCGCTGGCCGTCGGTGTGGCTGGCGGTGCCGGTGGCGGTCGCGGGATTGGCCGTGTGCCTGTGGCACCGTCGCGCGCTGGATGCGTTCACCTTCGGCAGCGACTCCGCGGCGTCCCTCGGCATCCCGGTGCGCCGCGTGCAGTGTGTGCTGGTGGGCTGCGCCGCGCTGGTCACGGCGGTGATGGTGTCGATTGTCGGCTCCATCGGCTTTGTCGGCCTGGTGATCCCCCACGCCATGCGCCTGTTGCTCGGCACCGGGCACTCGCGCCTGCTGCCGGCCAGTGCGTTGGGCGGCGCGTTGTTCTTGATCGCCGCTGATGTGCTGTCGCGCACCTTGATCAAGGGCCAGGTGATTCCCGTCGGTGTAGTCACGGCCTTGGTCGGCGCGCCGGTGTTTGCATTGATCCTGATTGGCCGGAGAAATGCGCGATGACCGTGCTCAGTTGCACGGGCCTGGGCTTCAAGGTGCGCGACGCCGAGTTACTGCGCGATATCCACCTGCAGGTTCAACAGGGAGAAACCTTGGGGATTGTCGGGCCGAACGGCTCGGGCAAATCCACCCTGCTCAAATTGCTCGCCGGTTTGCGTGTGCCCGCCAGCGGCGAGGTGCGACTCGGCAGCCAACGCCTGGGCGACCTCTCGCGCCGCACCATCGCGCAACAGTTGGCGGTGGTGGAGCAGCAGGCCGACACCGACGACGCCATCCGCGTGTTCGACGCCGTGGCGCTGGGCCGCACACCGTGGCTGTCGGCGTTGAGCCCGTGGTCTGGCGAAGACGATGCCATCGTGCGCCAGGCCCTGCACGACGTGGATGCCACCCACCTGAGCCAACGCGCCTGGCGCAGCCTCTCCGGCGGCGAACGCCAACGCGTGCACATCGCCCGCGCCCTGGCGCAACGGCCGCAGATTCTGTTGTTGGATGAGCCGACCAACCATCTGGATATCCAGCATCAACTGGCGATTCTGAAAGGCGTGCAAGCGCTGCCGGTGACCACTTTGATTGCGCTGCACGACCTCAACCAGGCCCTGACCTGCGATCGGTTGGCGGTGCTGGATCGCGGGCGGTTGGTGGCGCTGGGCAAACCGATGGACGTGCTCACATCGCAGCGGTTGCAGGAGACGTTCGGGGTGCGGGGGCATTACCTGACGGACCCGTTTGATGGGGCGCGGATATTGCGGTTACGTTCTAACTGAGCGGCCACAGGTCGAGAGCCCTCTGCTACGCGATAAAAAACGCGTGGCGGTAACGGCCCGGTATTCATCCTCGGCTCACTCACTCGTACCGCAAGTAGCCGTTGGCAGCTGTTCCCACGCACACAAAACCAGCCGTTTCATACATCAATCGGGCCGGGTTATCCGCACGCACGCTCAAGCTCAAATCCGCAAAACCACGCTGCCCAGCCATCACCGCATAGACATCCAGCAGCACACGGCCAATGCCCTTGCGCCGGCAAATTTCGCTGACGTTGATCGTGCACAGCTCGGCGAACCCAGCTTCGGGCAACCACAACGAATAACCTGCGAACTGCCCGTCCAGCTCCGCCACCGTCAACCGGTCAAAGTTATCGACCCCGCGTGCGAGGTGGCGCTCCAATTGAAGCCGCCACGCCGTTTCGTGGTCAGGCTCCCAACACACCGAATGTACGCCTGCTCGCCCCGATAGATCGATGGAAGATCGGCAACCGTGGCCGGTCTTAGATATAGGGCCGACAGCCCTGGTACTCCTTGAAGAACCTTCACATGCATTCCTTGGAAGGATGGATGAACCTGTGAGACGAGAGGCTACTAAGCCGGCTGGAAAAAGGGGATAGATTCAGTTGACTCACTTGCCGTGATATACCTGCGCTACCGCATTTTGAGTCAGGTCCCTCCATGCCATCTCCGAGAGTTGTGTTGCTCACTACTTGGCCACAGCCAACTACATCCCCCGAAGCCGTTATTTTCGCCACAGAAACACAGCTGTGTTTGCGCTACCACACGGACAACCAAGCGTTTGCGGTGATTCGTTTCCCACTGGTCAAAATATTCAAATTCGGTTCACCTAACGACGAGGCACTGGGCAGCCATCCGCTGGCGGCGTTGGGGCTCAGGCCTTATCAAGTCAATCGCATCGACCGTTCAACTTGGATTACGGAACTGGAGCAGCAAAATGCCAAGCACCCGCGACATGATCGCGCGTTGTTCTTGAAGGATGCCACCCACTATGTGTTCACGTTTCAAGACTCGACCCTGGAGTGTGTGGTGATCGAAGGCGAGTTTTGGTCGCCGCAGATACAGCTGTTTGCTTGCGAAGAAGAAGCGAAGGACCGATGGTTTGAATGGGTTAAGGACGCAAGCTAAATGCATCTATCGTTCCAAAGCTTGGCAGGCGACATCGGCATCGAGCTCCCAGAGCGCTTGGCGACCCTTTTGAAAATAAGCGAGAGTCACCCTGAGACACTAGAGAGCCTGGAGGATTTTTTCTGGATAGACGCCGAGCAAGCCCAACGGGAGATTGATGAATGGCTTAACCCGGATGACCAACCACACCGGGTATTCATGCCTTTTGCCAGCAGCGGCGGTGGCGAGCATTACTGCTGGGTTCGACTGGAGGATCGGGCTTGCGGCGTCGCGCAGATCCTGCACTTTGGCCAACTAACCTCACTGGCTTATGACGATATTTCCACTTTCGTCGCCAGCGAATATGTGCGCGTGGCCAGCAATCTATCCAACCTTCCTTTACGGGCAGATTTCGGTGCAGCTTTGAGCGCCGAGGTAGCGTTGATCCAGGCCGCATTGCGTCCACAGGACTACGAACTTCTTCAGGCCTTGTTTGCCAAGCCGCATACACCCATGAATTATCGGGCCGGGTCGAAAAGTCCAGAAAAGACTGTTGAGGCTTTCATTTCACAGGATGAAGCGCGACAGCTGATCGCAAAGCTTCGCAACCCAAAGCCTCGTGAGTTAGCGGCGCTTCGGGATTGGATGCGTTAACGAAGTAGTGACCGCCAAGACGCAAAGGTCGGCGTTTAAACTCACTCGGCAACGGCACTATTGGAGACCTGATGAGTGGGTGGAAGGTTTCACACAATCCAAAGATGGGAGCATGCCAGCTCCCACATTGATTGGCGATGCTTCGTGGATGTACTGGATCTTTGGCTCATACAACCTCAATCTGCGTAATACCCATTACCTGCGCCTGTTCCAGAATCTGCTCTGGCGTCGCATCCGTAGCAGGCAGAATCAAGCCATTCTCCGCATCACCAAAATGCAGCTGCAACAGGTGTATCGCCGCCTCGTGCATGGGCAACTCCGGCTGTTTGAGTTCGAACACGTGGGTGCGGGGCTCGGCATTGAACAGGTAGTTCAGGGTGTATTCGCGCATGGTGCAGTCCTGATGATGGGGGAGGAGCAACTAATTAACCTGACTTATCGATCAGCTTTTAAGTTCCCAACCCACTCGTTCAGTGTCATTTGGTATGCACGTAGCAAAAAGCAGTGCCCTTCACGCCCGACGCATGAATGCTGACATGGCGAGTGGAAAAGCCTGGTTTTTCGACGAACTGCTTTTCTTGCCAACTCGCATAGATGCCGTATTGATAACCGATGGCGCCATTGGCATACCACGACACGGCCATCTTATACACGCCCTTCTCATCCGGGGCCTCCCACAGCGCCTTGTCGATAACCGGCTTCGCCTGGTTGAACGTGCGAAGTTTAAACGTGCGCGGCCCGCCGTTTGGCTCGGTAGAACTGGATAGAAACAGCGTGTCGTCTTCGGCATCGTCTTCGGCAGCCGCCAGAATCACAGCCGGCACCCACTTCTCGCCCCGGTACTCTTTTTTGATGAACACCGTGCAGCTCAACGAGCCGTCACCTGGGGTCCTCATCTTGAATTGCCTCTCGTACTGCCCGTAGGGCACATCAAACGAGAAATCGTATTCGGCGGCTTGAACACCTGCCACCAGCAAAAATGCCGATAGCCCTGCAACTGCATGGGAAATGGTCATGTGTGCGTCCTTGCAGGAATCTGAAAATCAGGGTGTCAGAGGTTACGCGGGCTGTAGGAAATTCTGAAAGATATCGTCGACTATATCTTCACTTTTCAGGACTCTACGCTGGAAGGAGTCGTTCGACGAGTGCGGGATGAACAGTCTGGATCCTGGCCGATATCCACCGCCGACTGTAAGCAAGTACGCCATCCGCCATCGCCACCGGAAAATGAATAAACCCATGGGCCGATTCCGGCAACAAGTGCGCCTCAACCTGCGCGGCCGCGCCCCAGCGTTCGGCCATCTGCAGTGTGTCGTCCAGCAACGGGTCCAGTTCGCCGACAAACATCAACGCCGGCGGCAAGCCGGATAGGTCGCCATGCAACGGTGACAACGGCGGCTGCCGACGTTCTTCATCCTTCAAGCCCGGCGTCAGCATGTGTAGCGCGTCGACCATTCCCGGCCCGTCCAGCAACAACGTCTGCGGCCCCGCCGTACGCACGCTCGGTGTGCCGGTCAAGTCGTATACGCCGTAGTACAGCACCGCACCGCTCACGCGCTTGAGCAACTCAGGCCATTGCTTGAGCGCCAGCAAGGTTGCCGCCGCCAGATGCCCACCGGCAGACTCACCAACGACGAACACCGGCAAATCGGCAAATTCATCACTGCTGAGCAGCCAGCGTGCTGCATTCAGGCAGTCCTCCATCAGCCCCTCAACCGGCGTGTCCACTGCCAGCCGATAGTCCACCGACACCACTGCCACGCCGCACGCCTGCATCATGCCCAGGTTGAAGTCGTCATCCATCTGCGCATTGCCGATCACCCAGCCGCCGCCGTGGATATCCAGCACCACGCCTTTGATTTTCCCCTCCGGCCGCAGGATACGCACGGGCACACCCGCTACTCGGTGGGTTTCAACCGCAGGCGCTTTCTTGACCTTTTGACTGACCCGCAGCAACGCCTGGATCAAACGCGGGGTCACGCGATTGCGGATTTTAAAGCGCGGCATCCACGCAAGCTTTTGATTGAAGCGGCGCATCTGGGCCAGCTCGGCCTCGCTCGCCGGCCACGGTTGGAGAGCCATCAGCGGTTATTGCGCAGGATCGAGAAATTCAACGCCGCCGCCACACACAGCCACGCCAGGTACGGGAACAGGATCAAGCCGGTAATCAGATCCAGGCGCACCGCCAACACCACCATCGCCGCGACGGTGAGCCACAGCAGCACAATGATCACCATCCCGGCGAACAAGCGATGCGCACCGAAGAACACCGGCGTCCACAGCGTGTTCAACGCAATTTGCGCGGCCCACAGCGCCAGAACCATTTCGCTGCCCGGTATGAGGCTCAGGCGATAACCGGCCCAGGCCAGCAGCAGGTAAATGATCGTCCACGCGACCGGAAACAGCCAATTGGGCGGGGTGAAGCTGGGCTTGACCAGCGATTCGTACCAGGCACCGGGCTTGAAGATAATGCCGGTGCTGGCGGCGGCGGCGCAGGCGAGCAGGAAGATGAAGAAGGTCATGGTCGATCCTTGAGGTGGAGGGGTAGAAAGTAACGCTATGCTTGAGTGACTCGAACTACCGCAAATAAATTCAATGACGGCGGCAAAAATGGCACTCTTCTACCCTTTTTGAGCACCACCAGAGACCCCAGCCGTGACCAATACCCGCGCCGATCAATCCAACACCCCCTGGTCGGTATTCCTGATCTTCCTGCGCCTGGGCCTCACCTCGTTCGGCGGGCCCATCGCGCACCTTGGCTACTTTCGCGCCGAGTTCGTAACGCGGCGGCGCTGGCTCAGCGAGCGCAGCTATGCCGACCTGGTCGCGCTGTGTCAGTTTTTACCCGGCCCGGCCAGCAGCCAGGTCGGCATCGCGCTGGGCCTGTCGCGGGCGGGTTACGGCGGTGCCGTGGCCGCCTGGGCCGGGTTCACCTTGCCGTCCGCGCTGCTGCTGGTGCTGTTCGCCCTGGGCATTGCGCACCACAGCAACGCCCTGCCGCTCGGCGTGCTGCACGGTCTTAAAGTCGTCGCGGTGGCCGTGGTCGCCCAAGCCGTGTGGGGCATGGCGCGCAACCTGTGCCAGGGCGCGACCCGGATCACCCTGATGCTGATCGCTGCGTGCGTGGCCCTGCTGGCGCCTACGGCCTGGGGCCAAGTGGGCGTGATCGTCGTCGCCGGCGTGATCGGCCTGCTGCTTTTAACCCCCACGCCAAACGCCGAACACGAAGCACTGCCCATGCCCCTCCGCCGTCGCACCGGGGCCCTGTGGTTACTGCTGTTTGTGCTGTTGCTGATGGCCTTGCCGCTGCTGGCGCAAACGCTGCCCAACCAAGGCCTGGCGCTGGTAGACGCCTTCTACCGCGCCGGCGCACTGGTGTTCGGCGGCGGCCACGTGGTGCTGCCGTTGCTGCAGGCCGAAGTGGTGCCGCCGCAGTGGCTCAGCAACGACCTGTTCCTCGCCGGCTACGGCGCTGCCCAAGCCGTGCCCGGCCCACTGTTCACCTTCGCCGCCTTCCTCGGCGCGGCCATGCAGCCGGCCCCGAACGGCTGGCTGGGCGGCCTGATCTGCCTGCTGGCTATCTTCGCCCCGTCGTTCCTGCTGGTGTTCGGCGCCCTGCCTTTTTGGGAAACCCTGCGCCGCAGCCCGCGCACCCAAGCGGCCTTGGCGGGCGTGAACGCCGGCGTGGTGGGCCTGCTGCTGGCCGCGCTGTATCACCCGGTGTGGACCAGCGCGATCTTCAGCGTCTACGACCTCGGTTTGGCCGCGCTCACACTGGTGGCGTTGATGGTCTGGAAGTTGCCGCCGTGGCTGGTGGTGGCGGCCAGTGCCGGGCTGGGAGGGTTACTTAACCTCACTGCCGGATAATCAACGTGAAGTAATGGCCTCATTGCTCGACCGACGGATCCACGATCCTGAGCCAAGGCCACCGCGCCTGATAACTCCTGGCCTTTTCAGCAAACAACACCGGCTCCGGATGCAACGGATTCATCCGCAACACCCCCTGCTCCACATCCGCCAACCCATACGGCGCATACACCTCACCGGAAGCGATATCCAACGCGATACACGTCCCCGCCACCAGATAACGATCCACCCCCTGCCGGGCCGATTGCAATTGCGGGTAAGGCCGGCCAAACCGCTGTCCATACCAAAGGTGCACCCGCGCCTGGTTCTTGACCTCCACATTCACGCCCAGGTCCTTGAACAAGCCTTCAGCCCTGCGAATCACTACATCTTCCGCCTCGTAGGACAGGTCGGTATCGAAGTAAAAAACATCGTAGTCCTTTACCCCCTGATCGGCCGGCAGATTCATCTGATGATTCCAAACCGCCTGGAACAGACAGCCCGCCGTGAGCATGCACTGCTCCACACCGAGGTCGGGTAGACGCGCAGTGATTTCAACGTTGATGGGGTTGGCCATGGCCAGTTCGAGGAAGGTGTCGACGGTCAATGTCATGGTGCGTCCTTGGTAAGCAGTCCTTGTCCAGGGGCTGACTGTACAAGATCTCACAAGCGAAAATCGAGCGACTCCAACTTGCTCCATTGCCTACGCGTGCGTCAGAATCCGCCGACTTGTGCACCTGGGTAGCCGTCTCTAAGGTGGCTCGGTCGCCGACATCTCGGAGATCGGGTTTAGTAGCCCACGGTTTAACCTAACAAGTGCACAAGCTTCATCTCATCAGACGTTCCCGTCTGTGCTTGATGGTGGCTGTGCGCAGGGCGCCCTCGGGCGCGCCGGTTTTGTTAGGTTCCACCGGTCTACTAACCTGCGTACAGCTACCGCCCTCTTGTTTAGTAGCGACTGGGCAGTGGCCTCAAGCAAGGAACTTAACAATGGTTAACGCTTCAACCACCCTCTTCAGCGTCGCACCCAACGCCAGCCACGAAACCCTCATCACCAACAGCTACGAAACCTTCACCAGCGTCAGCACCCTGCTGCTCGACCTGTGCGAAGACCTCAACGGCAAACACCGCGACATCGCCCTGGCCATTCACCAACTGAGCGAACTGGGCGTACTTCTCACCGCCAGACTTCTGGACCGCAAAGCGCCCTGCCCCGGCTGATCATCAGCCCTTCAACTCACTCGCCCGATTGCTCGCCGCGTCGTCATAGGCCACATACAACGACTCGGCTATCTGGCTTTTGATGGCCTTGGTGGATTCAAGGCCGAGCACAAACCCCTCGGCCTTGCCGCCAGCGCGGTTGAGTTCTTCATGGGTGGCGGCGCCGGTGATGGCGTCGAGGAGCTTGGTGGCGTGAGGGCCTACGCCTTTGGGCAGGGATATTTGATCGATGGACATTGCGATACCTTTAACAGTTGAGTCGGTAGCGCTTGGAACCACTGCCGGGGGAGGCATAGTAGACCGGTTTGTGAGGAGAGGGGTTGCTTTCGGCCAAAAACGGGCATTGAAATACGGGGTCAGACCACAATTACTTTAACTGTGGTCTGACCCCGTTTTTTTGGATGGGCTGCGAATTGAGAGTCGTGCGAGCGACAAAATAAAAACGACCGTTATTCCTGTGCTTGGGACAGAATGACATCTCCCTTAGACAGTTCGGCCTCGCACACCATGGACGACATTCATTTCACACCTGAACAGGTGGCGTCTCGATCTGGCGTTGCTCAGGTGGATAAGGATGTGAGGCACTGGTTAGTGAGGCTTCCCATCGCTGAGAGACTCGATTTTCTAAAGCAACTGTGGCCACTGAACTACCGATACACACTCAAACTGGTCCAGGCTGCGCAGCTACCTAGGCAAGAAAACGAGGATATGTTCAGGCACTGGCTGCGTACGGGCCAACACAATACGGCGCAGGAACTTATCAAGCGGTTGGAACCGGTTTTGGGGGAGAGAAAGTTCTGGAAGATTGCTTCGCAGGAGGTTGTTACACCGGTTATGTGGGAGTTCTTGAATTACTATGGTGGTGGGCGATTGGGCTCTCAAGCCGATGGAAAGTGAACCTTTAGCCTTTTCTAGCCGGTTTGTTTTCGGGGTACGACGTTCCGATGTCTTTACCGAAAGACGTCTTTCGACCCACAGGTTTCAGCAACCAGAGTCAGAGCGGAGGCCGGGGCTCGCGTCGTATAGCCATCGCGTTCCTGGCTACCACACCAAGATGGGAAATATATCGCGCCGCGTACTCACGACATAAGACTCCAATCCATTTTTCTCAGGATGGATTTTCAAGATCATTTGCGTACTGAAGGTGATGGTGAAAACCCCAAAACTATCAATTGAAAAAGCTTCTACATCGTGGTTTAGAAAGTCGAAAAGTAAAGGGCTTGTGGCAGCATCTTCACCATGCCCCCACTTGCATACCCTATTGATATCACAAGCGAATGGGCACTGAATTAACACGCTAGCCATATCGCCAAAAAGCAGGATCTGCGAACCGATCCCGACAGTTACTCCTGTTAGCGCGGAAGGAATCATTTCGGCCAAATCTGAATCATTTATCATCGTGCCGTGCTCTTTTCATACAGGTGGTTGTTGAAGAAGCATAGGCCTGAATCGGCTCTCATTTAGTAGGCAGATCATATATCCATTTGTTAGCGCGGCCACCTAGGCTTACCGTCCGACGTTAGCGGAAGCGGCTTGGGTGACGTCAGCTTTTGGCCGAAAACGGTGCCTGGATGAATGACTGCTTTTGGCCGATTGTGTTGAAAAAGTCGCTCCGCTCAAACTGCCCGGATATTGACCGGGAAAAATGCAACTTTTGCACATTGCTACGTGAAATCTGGGCCCGGAAGCCTTAACCAAAAATAAGGATTTCAATCTCAGACGCGTACTTTTCTGCAGTGGAAACCAAGGCCGACTTTTTCAACAGAATCGGCCGTTTTCAGCCTCTCGCGACAGGCAGAAATCGGCCAAAAGCGGTCGCTCTTACACCAACGTTTATATTATCGGCCAAGCGACATAGCGCCTTCGTCAAAATTGAAAGCACGTGCCAAGTGGCCGAGTACAGTGCCCTCCTAGTATGGTTGAGGCCATCAACCATCACAGAATATGGAGGCTACACATGCGTTTACTCTTGCCGGTGGCCGTAAGCCTGACCCTTATCGGCTGCGCCACTACTAAAACCGATGTTCGCAACGAAGCACAAATCAGCCAATATGACCCGGCCAACACTGCTCGCGTGCGCCTGATCACGGGCGACACCACCAATGCGGGCTTCATCAGTGGCCAGACCTGCGAGGCGTTTTACAACGAATCCCTGCTCACCAAAACACCTGAAGAAGCAGGATGGCAAACGGCGCATGTCGACTCGGCCGGACTCTACCCTTTTCGGGCGACAGACAGCCAAAACACCGTGATTGGCATGCCTGCCAGTAAGGCGAGCAAAGCCATCAATCAGTCACCCAAGGTGTTTGACGAGCATGTCATCCCGGCCGGGAAACCCTTTATTGCAGGGTTCGCCATGGGGGGCTCGCAGATATCATGCTTTCCAGCCCCCGTCACGCTCATTCCCGAACCTGGCAAAGACTATGAAATGGAACTTCAAATCGTGAAAGTCAGCACGTGGAAAGCAGGCTGCGTGATTGCCGTTCGACAACTATCCACTCAGACCGCTACCACAGTCGAAACACCATTAAGACCGCAAGTGTGTGCAAAGACACCGTCGGGCTGGTATACGGTCAACGCAGCACCTTCGCCTTAGTCGAGCGAATAGTCATCCCGCAAGATCCGCTGTAGCTCAAGTGGCGCAGGCTTCCATTGGTCATTTCCGGCCAGACGAGTCCATTCGTTCTACGAAATCCCCCCTTCAGTTAACGTCGATGCCGGGATAGAGATCCGCAGGTGGGTGGTAATTGGGGTCTTCAAAGCGGCTATTGTCGTAATGCATTTTGGCTGTAGGCCCCTCGCCTATGTACGTAACCTCAGGATTGGGCGTCAGATGCCATCCGGTCCCGTCGTTATCGCGTTCGATCAGCGACGGATACAACGTACAAGTCCCCCCCGAACCGGATGTCAGCCTGAATTGATAGTAGCGCCCGGCCTGTGGCGTGAATTGAGTTGTGACGTAGCACGAGCGCGTGCGCGAGCCCTTCCAGAACATACTCACCTGCGTCTCGATGCCCGGCCTTATGGGTGTTTCATAGTAGTCGGAAGTCAAATTCTGCCCGGCCTTGGGCATGCCCACGTCTTGCGTGTGGGTAAATGGAAGAGGCCCCGTGCGGACGGAGCCTCCCGAACGCACGCCGTTCTCGTATTGATAAATATCGGCATGCTGAGTGAAGTTGACGACTCTGACCCAAGCGGGGTTCGGCTCGTTTTCAGGCGCTTTGAAGTAATGGAAATGAGGAAAATACTGACAGCCGGCAAATAACGGCAACGTCAGAAAACAAAGGGTACGGCGAATAGACATTGGAACCAGTCCTTTACGGGATTGTTGTACAGACCACAGAACTGAAGATGAATTTCACAGCTGGCTCACTCTAAGCAACGTTCAGCGGGCATCTGTTTGTTTCACTGGGGACGATGACAGGGTGTCGGCGAGCCCGGAAACCACCCCTGGGTATTGGCACCGAAGGTGACCGCATGGACGGAGGCTGTCATCTGGATGGGTATGCGCGCTTAGAAAGCAGGCCCTGCATACGGTATTCTGCGCGGCATCAACCTCGCCCCCAGCCTGCCGGCCCCTGAAGCGGTATTGAGCCCGGCGCCTATGGATCTCGACATGCTAATCGGCCACCGCTTCGAACACCTCGCCAACGGCGATCTGCACATCCACTCACGCAACCTTGTGCAAAGCGCATTTATGCTGCTGACCGGCGCAATCGCCTTGATCCTGCCGGTAGCCTGCGTTGGGTTCTGGCTTACCGAATGGCAAGCGCAACTGGCCGACCTGAATCCCCTGTCGACCCTGCTGTTAGTCTTGGCGCTGCTGCTGATGCCTGCCCTGGGCCTGTCCCTGATGGTGTACATGGGCTCGCGCGAGTCGTTGCTGTTGTCACGCGTCGACGGGGAAGGCAAGCGCCGCACGCAGAACTTTTTCGGGCGTCGCGAGCAGGTGAAGTCGGTATTCAACCTCGATAACCCGCGCGCCTTGGAGCTGCGTCGACGCGAACAGGCCGAGCCCGCCTATACCCAGCTGTGGCTGGTGATGCGAGATGGCAGCGAGCACCGTTTGACCACCGATCACGTTCCGGTGGTGCCAGGCAGCAAACGCACCGAGTCGTGGCTGCGGGAGCTGGCCGACTACCTGAACGTGGCGGTGCCAGCCGAGGTCATCATTGGCTCCGCGGTCGGTCAGCCGGCACCCTATCGGCCCACTCCGACACCCGCGAAGATCGCCAGGCGGCGCAAAGCCCAAGGCCCCATGCCGACGATTGAATCGACCGAACAACTCGGTATTCCCGCACGCGCCCTGCTCACGCTGGCGGGCGCTTTTCTGGCGGTGCTGGATTTGAATCAGATCGTCGCACTGGTGCCGGCGGTGCTCACCGGGAGGTTGCGGATCAGCGGCAAATCGGGATACACGACGTTCTACTGGGCCGAACAACCGGTCGCGTTTTCATTCAATGTGTTTTTGGGGGTGGCCGAGGTGTTGATTATCGGGTTTATCGCCTGGCAATGCCTGCGCACGGCGGTTCTGGGGCGGATGAAAGCCAATCCTTGAATGCAGGATGCCGACGCGCGGCATCAGCGTCAGCAAAGGGTTCTGACGCAAGCGTCGGCATGAGGTGGGCCGCATGAAAAAGATGGCCCACCGATGCTCATGCACTAGCCTTGCAGTGTCCGCAGTTTTTCTTCGAAATAGCGGATTTGCGCCAAGTCATCGGGGTCGACCTGCCTGAGTATCTGAAGCGCCTTTGTGTAGGCGGCGCGCGCCTTGGCGGTGTCGCCTTCAGCCTCGTAGACTCTTGCAAGGTTGAAGTGGCGCAAAATTACTTTGGGGTGGTTCTCTCCAAACGTTGCGCGGTCACTGTTCAGCGCCATCGTCAGGAAGGCTTCAGCTTTGTCGTACTGGCCCAGGCCACGATAGGCGTCGCCGAGGTTGTTCCAGCGAATGGCGACCGTCGGATGGCGCGGACCATGCAGGGCCATGTCGATATCCAGTGCCTGTTGAAAAAGCGGCAGCGCCGCCTCGTGCTTGCCCTGGAGGTTATAGGCATTGCCCAAGTTGTTCAGTGAGACGGCTACCGAAGCGTCGTGTTCGCCCAGCAGTCGCTTTCTCAACGCGATATTTTTGCGCAGGTTTTCGAAGGCCTCTTCATATCGGCCCAGTTTGCTCTGCACGGTACCGATGTTGTTGTAGCTGTCGGCAATCATCAGGTCATCCGTGCCGAGTACCGCAAGGCGCATTTTCAAGGATTTTTCATAGTAGCCAAGGGCAATGTCGAGATTGCGTAGTCGCTCGTGAAAATAGCCGAGGCTGTTCCAGTAGGTCGCCTGTTGCGCAATGGAGGCCTGTCCGTTCTGTTTAGCCGCCTCCAGTGCCTGGGTGACCAGGACGACCGCAGTACGGTCATCGCCCAGCACGGAGACTGCCAGCGCCTTGATATTCAACGCCTCGGAGTTGGCAGGCTCGGTTGCAAGCACGCGATCCGCTTCCTCAATCGTCGCCTGATACCGCCCTGCCTCGAAAAGGCTAACCGCCTTGTCGCTCGCCGCCCCCAGAGCGGCCTCAGCGCCAAACATCAGGAGGAGCAATGAGAACAGGCGTAGAGCTTTCAGCCAACGAATGTGCACGGAGGTCCCTTGGTTTGAGATGGAGATCTGACTCATGGCTGTTTTCGGTCCAAAGCTGTCATTAAATTGAGGTAATGAAGCGGGCTTCGAGGCGGACAAGAATGGAGGCGACCTCTCGCTCTCGATTTAAGGACGCAGCAACACCGCATGCATCCCGCGAGCACATTAACGGATCGTTTACTCGGGAATTCCGGTCACTGTATGCACGACGCGCATTGCACAAGGCGGTCGAGCCCCTTGGGGGTCGAGCTGTTCGCATTTCTTAAGCAGCGGATAGGCATCGGCAAATTTCATCGCCGCGACCTGTTCGGCGTGCTGCTGCGAAACAAAGCAGCGCTCGAACCGGAAGGCGGCGTACACCTCGGGCAGCAGTACCGGATAATCGTAAACCTCGTCGACGATACTCTTTAGCATCTGGGACATCTGCCCGTTGGCCGCGGGGGAAATCTTGGTGAGCAGATCATCCTTGGCGACGCCCGCTTGCCTGGCCGCAATAGCTTCCTTCGACGCACCGATGGATGCCTGCATTCCCTGCGGAAACGGACAATCAGACGCCGCCAATGCAGAGGTCGACGCCATGCAACTCAGTAAAGTGAGAACAACGGCCATCCTTGTCATTGCATTTCCTCGTTTGTAGCAAGTATTGTCGAAATAAGCTGCGGATTCTAACCGATGATGGCAGTTGATGAGGCGCGCCATTGACTTGGGCAGCTCCGGGTCGATGGGTGCCGGTCGTGGATGATTGCTTTCGAGCCAAAGCGGCCTCTCGTGACTATTGGGATCATGCGCCCACGCAATTTACCAGTTCGCGCCAGACATCCCTTGCCTTCTGCTCGGAGGTAAAGACTTGTACTTTTGCATGCCAGAACTGCCCCTCAATTATGATGCATTCCAGGGTAGAGTCCTGAAACGTGAAGACATAATGGATGGCATCTTTTAGAAACCGCTGTTTATCATGTCGCGGATGAATGGCATTTCTCTGCTCAAGCTCTGCTAGCCAAGGAGAATTATCTATTCGATGAATTTGGTAATGCTTGAGGCCAAGTCCAATAAGCGGATGGCCGCCCAAAGCCTCGTCGTTTGGTGAGCCGAACTGAAATTTTTTAACTAGGGGGAAATGGATTACAGCTATTTGCTCCCCAGCGGCGTAATACAAGCACAGACGAACGCCATTAAAAGACATCCATCGCTCGACAAAGCCCAGCCTTCTCAACAGCCTCATTTACAGGTTCCCCCTCGGACTCAAACGCTGCAACGCGACCAGACACCGGCCACTGTCCAACAGGATCAGTTCATAGTTCTGATGTGCCGTTGGGGTGAAACGAAAGGTTTGTTGGCAGCTATAGGAATAGCCGGCGGAAACGTGGCCTTCACTCTGGAAGTTCATCGCGAACGGTTTACCCGCCGGGACCTTCAGTTCGGTACGCGCCAGCGCTTGGCCTTTCGCCTCCACCCGGCGGTTGCTCTCGGGCATGCACAGGCTGCGGCCGTTATTCTGGTCGGCAAAGCCGGATTCAGACACCGCCATCACGCCGGCGCCGGGAACACGCCAGTCGATGCAATCGCTGCCCGGCACGCCACGCGCCATGCCATTGGTAATGATGCGCAGCGTGCGGTATCACCCGAGGCGGGTTCAACATAAGCCGTGGAATAAGCACGGATATTGGAAATATTGCCGCAGCCGCTCACGGCAAAGGCCAGGCCGGCTATCAGAAACGCTCTGATGAAAATCCCTTTCTTACGGTTCAACGGCAGAAGTATGGACTCTGGATGCACAGTGCCTTACCGGCCTTGGCTCCACGAGTGGTCACCGTAACAGCTGGCGCATCGACGTGGCACGAATAACCAAAACGGCCCGATTAAGTTTCCCAACGTCAGGTCGATAACCTGACTAACCCGCTCCCCACCTCGTAGCTAGGAAGCTCACATGAACCTTAGAAACCTTAACGTAGCTCCACGAGCTTCCTTGTTTTTCGCCTCGATCATCGCATTGGTCTTTGTGCTCGGCGCAGTCGCTGCGGTGCAGATGGGCAAACTGAGGGACGCAGAAAAAGACATTGAAACTAACTGGCTGCCAAGTATCAGGCAAACAGCATTAATTAACTCCGGTGTGATGCGGCTGAGGCTCGAAACTCAGCGCGCACTCGCTGACCCTACAACACTTCAGTCGACCGTTGCATCCTTTGCAGGCTACCGGAAGGCCTTGGCGGATGCGGTAGCCCAGTATGAGCCTCTGATCGCGAGCAACGACGAGCGCACCCTGTATCTAGTGGTTAAAGCGTCCGCCGATGCATACTTCAAACAGCTGGACATTCTCGAACCTTTAATGGCGCGCGCTGACATACCTGCAGCGGTGAGCCAGGTGAGTACAGGCATCCGCCCGTTGACGAATCGGTTGGAGGGCGAGATCAAAGCCTTGACTGACTACAACGACAACGGCGCGACAGCTGCTGGGCAATACGCAACCGTTACTTACGCCGAAGGCATCTGGGTCATCATTGGCCTTATCGCCGGTGTCGTGGTGCTGACCGTCGCGCTGGCAACCCTTCTGACCAAGAGCATCACCACCCCGATAGGGACAGCCTTGTCCGTGGCCGAACGCATTGCCGGCAGTGATCTGTCCAAAGAAGTGCAGGTCAGTGGGAAGGACGAAGCCGCACGCCTGTTAAAAGCGCTGGCCCAGATGCAGGAAAACCTGCGCAAAACCATCATGCAGATCAGTGATTCATCCACGCAACTGGCCTCGGCCGCAGAAGAAATGACGGCGGTCACGGAGGAATCCAGTCGAGGTCTTGTTTCACAAAATGATGAGGTCAACCAGGCGGCCACCGCGGTAACCGAAATGAGCGCGGCGGTTGACGAGGTGGCTCGCAATGCAGAGTCGGCCTCCGAAGAGTCGCGTCGCACACAGGGATTCACGGAGACCGGCCTGGAGCGCGTCGCTCAAACATTGAAGTCCATTGAAAAACTGAGCGGCAACGTTGACACCACGAGTGACAAGATTCAGGTGTTGTCACAGCGTGCTCAAAGTATTAACAAAGTCGTCGAAGTGATCAGGGCCATCGCCGAGCAGACCAACCTTCTGGCTCTCAACGCAGCCATTGAAGCCGCAAGGGCCGGTGAGCAAGGTCGCGGCTTTGCCGTGGTCGCGGACGAGGTCAGGGCGTTGGCGCACCGAACGCAGTCTTCCACTCAAGAGATCGAACAAATGATCTCCGCCATGCAGAGCGACTCAGCCGAAGCGGTGGAAGCCATGAGCAAAAGCAAAGAGCTGGCGACCCAATCCCTCGATGTCGCACAAGAGGCCAGCAGTTCGCTGGATCAGATCGCCAAGGCCATTACGCAGATCAATGAGCGCAATACCTTGATCGCCACTGCGTCTGAAGAACAAGCACATGTCGCTCGTGAAGTTGACCGTAATCTTGTCAGTATTCGAGAGCTTGCCGTGCAGAGCTCTGCCGGCGCCAGTCAAACCGCCAGCGCCTGCGGAGAAATGTCAAAGTTGGCGGTCGATCTTAATAGGATGGTGAATCGCTTCGTCGTTTGAAACATCAGGCGCCACGCGTTCATGATTTGGCGCTTTGCACAGCGGGGTCACTGCCTGGCGAATGCAGAAAACCACGCGCCAGTTGTTGATAGAGCTCAGGTCCCATCCTGGCGCTGACGGCTTTGGCAATCAGCGCCACAGCCATCAGACTGATCACCATCCCATGACTGTCAATCATCTCCATCACGATGATCGCGGAGGTGATCGGCGATTGCGTGACAGCCGCCAGAAAACCCACCATGCACAGGGCGATGATGGGCTGGGCAGCCAAGGTGAAGAACTCAGCGACATTAGCCCCGACGGCGGCGCCTACCGCCAGGGACGGGGCAAAAATACCACCCGGTATCCCGGAAAAATAAGTCACTACGGTCGCAAGAAAACGCGTGATCGGCGCGTGCCATGGCAAACCGACATCGGACACGATGATCTGAGACGTGATCCCGTAGCCGCTGCCAAAGGACATTCCACCGCTGAGCCAACCGAGAATCGCCACGATCAGGCCACAGCCCCCTGCAAACCAGACGGGGTGCAGGCGACGCCATTCCCAGACGACAAAGCGCTGATACCGCTGTGGCCATAAAAGCATCCGGCTGAACAAGCCCCCCATGACGCCACAGCCAATACCGATTGCGAGTACCGGAACAACAATCGTGAGATTGGCGTCCTGTACGTCAAAGTGCCCGAAATAGTTGTAATTGCCCTGCAAGGCAATAGCGACCATCCCCGACAAGATGATCGTACTGAGCAAAACCCCGCTGGTGCGGGTTTCCAACTTGCGCCCCAACTCCTCTACCGCAAAGGCCACGCCCGCCAGGGGTGTATTGAAGGCGGCGGCAATACCCGCTGCGCCACCGGCCAGGATCAGGTCTTCAGGGCGGATGATGCGTGCGTTAGGCAGATAGCGGTGAAAGAAATGCATGATTGAAGCGGCAACTTGAACCGACGGGCCTTCACGACCGGCTGAGAAACCGCCGGTCAGGGCCAGGGTACCCAGACCGATTTTGGCGAAGGCCAGACGCAACGAGACCAACTTATCCACGGGCTTGCCCTGGTGGGCCAACCGTGTGGCGGCGATCACCTGGGGAATACCGCTGCCTTGAGCTCCGGCAAAAAACCGGTGGGTCAGCCACACCACCAACATACCGATCAGCGGTGTATAGACAAACGCGAGCCATGGCCGTGCGGTTGACTGTTGAGCGAACTGCATCAACGCCAGATCGGCCAGCCGGGCGAACATCACCACCAGCAACCCGGCCAACGTCGCGGCGACCCAGAGCGTGACGCGAGTACGCCAGCGGATCGATGCAAAACGACGGCGTATCAGCAATATCGGTTTGATCACCCGAGCGGATTCCCGTGGTTGAGGTTCAATAATCGGCGCAATACAAGATTAACGGGTTAAGCGGTCAGGTCCAACCGGCTGGGTCGGAAAATCATAGCCACTGAATCGTCCCGGTTCTGGACGGACGACGGCGGCTCCCTGGGCCCGGCAGATTCGGCATAACGTATGGACACTGCTAATCTGCATCCCGGTTAATGCTGGCAGGCTGCGGTGACCTTATCAGGCTACTCGTCGGTCCTTGCGCCAAACAAACGATCGGCTATCTGCCGCCCCTGTTCCAGCCCTTGCGACACAGTTTTTAAGAACGGGAAAGCCTCCCTGTGGTGAGCGGGCTTGTCCCGCGCTGGGCTGCGAAGCAGCCCCAATAAGATCACCGCCGTGTGTCAGGATTAACCGAGGTGAGGGTTTTAGGGCTGCTGCGCAGCCCGGCGCGGGACAAGCCCGCTCACCACAACAGTCCATCGGAAACCGGAGCCCCCTATGCCGCCCACCAAACGCGACAGCGCCCGCCTCGAACGCCAACTGATCGCCACCCTGACTGACGCCTGCGAAACCGCCAAAGCCGAAATCCCGGGGTTCGAATGGCTGACGCACACCGTCGATTACACAGCCTTCCCCCACAGCCTGCGCGTGACGTGGGTGTTCGACAGCCGTGCCAACAAGGACCGAGCCCTCACCGCCGGCGCCGATCAACGCATGCGCGAGCTGACCGCCGCTGCGCTGCACAAGGCCGACGTGCCGCCCCTGCCCATGGCGCGCTGCGTGCAGTTTGATTCTGAAGAGGAATGCCAGTTGAAGCACGCCGGCGACTGGCGCGTGCGGTTGGCACGTCGCTGACGGATGAGCATGGCGAATCTGATGGAAAATTACGCGCCGGCAGGCCATCTAGCGCCTGGCTTAGCAACGCCCTTGCCGCTCACGCGCACATAGTAATGATCGAACTCACCGCTCCGCACCCACACAAAACCATGGCGCTGGTAAAAACGGTTTGAAGCGCTTTCCTTGAGCGCCCCGACCCTGATCGATCGGCCCAGCTCATCGGCCTCCTTGAATATCTGCGCCAGCACCGTTGCACCAATGCCCGCGCCCTGGGCTGACGGTTTTACGTACAGGTGGTCAAGCAAAAGCTCGCCCTGCTGGTCTTTGATCACCACAAAACCGACCAACTCACCGGCGACTTCAATGCCGCGCGTGCAGGTGGCATCGAACCCGGCCACAAACCGTTCCCGCGCGCGCGCAGGGTCGAATCGTCCGACGCGCTGAAGGCTTTCGCGCATGGCTTCAATTCTGATGGCAACCAGCTGTTCCAGGTCTGCATGGCTCGCCGGGCTTAAAACAACCGCGGCGTTTTGATCAGTGGCGTTTGGCATCGTGCTTAGCCTGTGAATGGGTAATCGAACATCATAGCGGTGCTTGCGCGCCATCGCTTGAGCCACCCCCTCTACCACCGACATTTCACGCAATACGGGTTAAAACTGTGCTATCGATGCACTCCCCTCCAATCCCCGAAGGCTGCCCCGACCATGAGCTTCTCCGCCGATTTCACCCCATGGACCTCCCTGCTCGGCGGTGCCTTGATCGGTTTGTCCGCCGGCCTGTTCATTCTGCTCAACGGGCGCATTGCCGGTATCAGCGGTCTGCTCGGCAGCCTGTTGTCCAGGCGTGGCGATGGCCGTGGGGAGGCGCTGGTATTCGTCGCGGGGTTGATCGCCTCGCCCCTGATCTGGTCACTCGGCGCGCCGTTGCCGCAGCCCTCGTTCCAGGCCGGTGGCGTGGCGCTGGTACTGGCGGGGTTGTTGGTGGGGATCGGCACGCGCTATGGCGCCGGCTGCACCAGCGGGCACGGGATCTGCGGGCTTTCACGGTTGTCGATGCGCTCGCTGGTAGCGGTGGGTTGTTTCATGGGCAGCGGCTTTGCCGGCGTCTACGTGTTACGTCATCTACTGGGGGCCTGAGCATGCGCAAAATCACAGCGTTGATTGCTGGCTTGATCTTCGGGCTGGGGCTGTACCTCAGCGGGATGACAAACCCGGCCAAGGTGCTGGGTTTTCTCGACCTCGCTGGCGACTGGGACCCTTCGTTGGCCTTGGTCATGCTCGGAGCGCTGATGGTGAGCAGCGTGTTTTTCTTCTTCGCCAGGCGGCGTGACACCTCATTGCTCGGCGCGCCGATGCAGATGCCGATACGGCGCAACATCGACCGCCGGCTGGTGCTGGGCAGCATCGTGTTCGGTATGGGCTGGGCGATTGCCGGGCTCTGTCCCGGACCGGCCTTGGCCTTGCTGCTGACGGGGCGATGGCAGGCGGTGCTGTTCACTGCGGCCATGCTGGCGGGCATGCTGGTGTTTGCAGGTCTCGAATCACGCAAGCAGCGCTGAACATTACGGCCACCGCCAGCCCCTCAATCCGCGGCCTGGGACAACGGCCGCGCCACCCGCTCCAATGCCTGGCGCTCCGCCGCCACACCCCACACCGCCTGCACCAACGCCGCCGCGCACATCAGCGCCGCGCCAATCAGGTAGCCGATCAACAAACTGCCGCTCTGCTGCGTCTGGATCAGTTGCCCAAACAACGTCGGCCCGATGATCCCGCCCAACCCCGTGCCGAACGCATAAAACACCGCAATCGCCAGCGCGCGAATCTCCAGCGGGAACGTCTCCGCCACGGTCAGGTACGCCGAGCTGGCCGCCGCCGAGGCAAAGAAGAAAATCACCATCCACGCCAGCGCCTGCTGGGTCACGTCGAACCAGCCCTGCTGGAACGCATAGCCACTCAACGCCAGCAGCACGCCGGACAGGGCGTAGGTGAAGCTGATCATCACGCGACGGCCGATCACATCAAACAAACGCCCCAGCAATAGCGGCCCACAGAAATTGCCCAGGGCCAGCGGCAGGACGTACCAGCCGACCTGCTCGGCGGGTACTTGGTAGAAGTCGGTGAGCACCAGGGCGTAGGTGAAGAAGATTGCGTTGTAGAAAAAGGCCTGGGCGGTCAGCAGCGTCATGCCCACCAGCGCACGGCGGCGGAAGCTGACGAACAGCGTGCGGAAGATCTCGGCCAGCGGTGTGTGGTCGCGGGCGTGCAGGCGCAGGGGCGGGCTGGTGACGGGCGGCAAATCATGGCCCTGATCACGCAGGCGCGCTTCGATGCCTTCGACAATGCGCCGGGCTTCATCGTGTTGGCCGTGGATCAGCAGCCAGCGCGGGCTCTCCGGCAGCCACAGGCGCATCACCAGGATGATCAGGCCCAGCGCCGCGCCAATGCCGAAGCACAGCCGCCAGCCGAGGTCGCCACCGACCACTTGCGGGTCGAGCAACACGATGGCGCCGCCGGCGCCGAGTGCTGCGCCGAGCCAGAAGGTGCCGTTGATGCTCAGGTCGACCCAGCCGCGATAACGCGCCGGGGTGAACTCCTGGATCGTCGAGTTGATCGCGGTGTATTCGCCGCCGATGCCCATGCCGGTGAGGAAGCGAAACAGCAGGAAACTTTCCAGGCTGAACGAGAACGCCGTGGCGGCAGTGGCGCCGATGTACAGCCACAAGGTGATGAAGAACAACCTACGGCGGCCCAGGCGGTCGGTGAGCCAGCCAAACAGCAGCGCGCCGAGCACGGCACCGGCGATGTACACGCCGCCGGCCAGGCCAATGTCGACGTTGCTCATGCGCAGCTCGGGGCTGTCTTTCAGCGCGCCGGACACCGAGCCGGCCAGGGTCACTTCCAGGCCATCGAGCAGCCAGGTGATGCCCAGGGCGAACACCAGCAAGGTGTGGAAGCGGCCCCAGGGCAAGCGGTCCAGGCGCGCGGGCAAGTCGGTTTCAAAGACCGCGCCGGTGTCGCCGCAGTGTGGGTGTTGCTGGGTCATGGTCACATCCGTCATGTGCAGTCCCTCTTCGGTTAGGAGTGAGCTTGGCCAGGGCGAGTTCAACGGTTGTTGCATGGCGTTCACGCTGAACGAAGCGCGCCCCGGCGCAGTCGGAACAAAACGCCCCGGCACGGAAATGCGCTCATGCCCTTACGCTTCGCTGCACTCGCCACGCTGTTCACATTGGCTGCCGCCACACCCGCTGCGGCTCAGGACGCGTTGCGCCTGGAAAACCTGAAGCGCTGCGGCAACCTGCTGGACAGCCGCCAGCAGGACTGGTGCCTCAGCGTGCGCGGGCTGGGCACCACCACGCCGCAGCTGAAACTGGCGGGCAAGACGCTGCCGGCGAGCACCGTTGAGCACCAGGGCGACCAATTGCGCGTGCGCCTGGACAGCGCCCGCGAGCAGAGCGGCCCGTTGTGGCTGGAAGACGGCCCGCGCGTCAGCAATGCGGCCTGGCTGACGCTGCGCAACAGCCATGTGGTGGCCGCAGGCGCCAACGAAGTGGCGAAAAACATGGACGGCCTGACCACCTATATGGACCTGGTCAGCGTGTTGATCGAAGAAGACCAGAACGGTCGCCAGGAGGCCGAGCGCCTGGCGCGCAAGTATGGAGCGACGGTGGTCGGCAGCATCGCGCCGCTGAACGTCTACCAGTTGCGCCTGCCGGCCAAGGACCTGACGCAACGCGATGCGCTGGTGCTGCGCCTGGGCAGCGAGACCGGCGTGGACGCCGTGGTGATCGAAGAGTCCGCCGCCGAAGAAACCGAGCAAACCGCCACGCGCCGTGAAGCACCGAAAAAACCGGCACCCGACTCCGATGAATGGGCCGCCAACCGTTTTCTCGACGCGGTGGCCTACTACCAGCGGCGCATCCCGGGGCAACACACGCCGATCGTGCCGCAACCGGTGCGCGTGGGGGTGATCGAGCGCGGCGTCGACTTCGACACGGCGGACTTCGCCGAGTACCTGGGTGCCTGCGCGCCCAGGCGAACCTGCGTGTACGCACGCGACACTGGTGCGGCGGACGGCCATGGCACCACCGTCGCGGGCATCCTCGCGGCGCGTTGGGACGATGGCGGTAACAGCGGTTTTCTGCGTGGGCTGGACAAGGCCGGCGGAGGCTTCGATGTGATCGTCGAGCGAAATTCCGATGCAGGAATTACCGCAAACATCGCCGCCTCGGTCAACCTCGTGGAAGATGGCGTTCGCGTGCTCAACTGGAGCTGGGGCATTCATCGCGTCGGCACCAAGGACGTCAACGGCAAGGACGTCGACTCGCTGGTGCGCTCGGGCATCGCCATGAGCGGCTACGAAGAATTGCTGGAGGAATTCTTCCTGTGGCTGCGCAAGGAGCATCCCGACGTGATCGTGGTGAACTCCGCCGGCAACGGCTCGGCGTTTTCGGGCACGGACGACTACCGCCTGCCCTCCTCGTTCATCACCGAACAGTTGCTGGTGGTGGGCGGCCACCAGCGCAGCGAGCAGGCCGCTATCGCCGTGGATGACCCGGCCTATGCGGTCACGCGCAGTTCCTCGAACGTCGACATGCGCGTCGACATCACCGCCGCCGCCTGCGCCCATGCATCCACCGCCGACGCCGGCGAGCAAGGCGCCGTACATTGCGGCACCTCCTACGCCACGCCAATGGTCGCGGGCCTGCTGGCGGCCATGCTGTCGATCAACCCGCAGTTGCAACCCGAGCAATTGCGCACGCTGTTGCGCCGCAGTTCGATGGCCATTGGCGACAACCATGACTTTGAACGCAGCGACGCCCAGGACCTTACCGCGCCGATCCTGCCATCGGAGCGTAACTATCAGCTCAATGACAAGGACGTAGGCCGCTCGGCGCGGCTCGATATGCAAAAGGCCCTGGACCTGGCGGTGCAGAGCAGGACGCGAGTGCGTTGAAACAAAAAGGCTGAGCCTAACCTTAAAGCCCAGCGATGTTGCAGTTGCGGCCGCTGGCCTAGGCCTGATGTCTCAACGCGCTGATGATGAAAGCGTGAAGGCTGCTGACAGCCCTGGACCCGCGTGAAGCGCGGCTGCGCAGAATCGAAACGTCCATCGGCTCAATGCTCCCCAACCCCTGCTCGCTGCCCAAGACCTGCAGCGATGGCTGCACCGTACACTGGGTGATCGCGGCAATGGCGAGCCCTCCTTCGACGGCGGCGACCTGGCCGGCCAGGCTGGAGCTGTTGTAAACCACCTTGAATTGGCGCCCTTGTTGGGTCAATGAGTGCACCGCATAGCGCCGGGCCAGGCTTTCACTTTCATACACAGCGATGGGCAATGGGTCGCGCCGCCAGAGCTCGAACTGGGGCGAGCCCACCCACACCATGGGTTCCTTGAACAAAAACGTACCGCTCTGCGGCGAGTCCCGGGACACCAGGGCCAGATCAAGATCACCGCTGCGCACACGCGGGATAAGCGTGGTCGACTGTTCACACGTCAGCTCTATCTCCACGCCTGCGTAGCGCGGAGCAAAACGCTTCAGCAGCGGAGTGAGGTACCTGGCGGCGTAGTCCTCGGCGACGCCAAGGCGAATACGCCCGGTGAGTACTTCGCCGTGAAAAGCCGCTTGGGTCTCGGCGTGAAGTATGAGCATGCGACGGGCGTAACCGAGCAGCGTCTGGCCGTCATCGGTCAATTCAAAATGTCGCGGGCCTCGACTCAACAACTGTCGCCCGAGGGCGGCCTCCAGTTTTTTCATCTGCATGCTCACAGCGGACTGCGATCGGTTGACCTCATGCGCAGCGCCAGAGAGCGAGCCCGCATCCACCACCGCCACGAAGCACTTGAGCCAATCAATCTGCAAATCACTGGCAGGCATGGTTGCCCCTCTATTCGTTTATCGAATGACTGCGATGTGAATTATGCGCTTTTCATGAAGCTTGCCCACCCGCAAAAATGATTTGCCTGAACCCACTCATACGGGACGCTGATCATGCCCCTCGATACTTGGTTGCTCTATTTGATGACATGCTGCGGCATTGCGGTGGTGCCAGGGCCGAATGCTTTATTGGTGCTGACCCATGGCGCCCTTCACGGGCGTCGTAAAACACTGTTCACCATCACGGGCGGCGTGCTCGGTTTTGCCGTGGTGCTTTCCCTCTGCGCGCTGGGTCTGGGCGCACTGATCCAAGCGTCGACCGCCTGGTTCACCGCGTTGAAGATTGCCGGTGGGATGTACCTGATCTGGTTGGGCATAGGGCTGTGGCGGTCGGCCCCCGTGAGTCTTGATACGCCCAGCATTACTGGCTTCAACAGTTGGTCGCTGTTTCGCCAAGGGCTGGTATCGGCCATTTCAAACCCCAAGGCGCTGCTGCTGTTCACGGCATTTATCCCGCCCTTCCTGGACCCGCACAGAAGCATCATCGCGCAGACGGCCGCCATCGCGCTGACCTACGCCGTGGTGGAATTCATCGTTGAGTACCTGGTGGCCAGTGCAGCGCATAGGGTCAGGCCTTGGTTGGCGAGGACGGGGCGCCGGTTCAATAAGGTGTGTGGCGGTTTCTTTGCGTTGTTTGGGTTGGCGCTGCCACTCCATGCGCGATAAACACCACTTGCCTGACGGTGTGGATGATCGATGCTCTCTGAACGGGCACCTTGCATGATCGTACAAGCCTGCCTGCCGCTTACTTGGTTAGCCTGGGATCTTTCACACACCAGAGGCTCCACCATGGTTCAGGCACAGCAGCCGGCACAACCGGTCAATCTCACACACAAAGCAGGGCTCATCGACCAGCAGTGGAGCCCCAGGGTCGTCGCCGAGATGAACGACTACCAGTTCAAGGTGGTGCGGATCGAGGGCGAATTCATCTGGCACTCGCACCCGGAGACCGACGAGGCGTTTCTGGTGCTCGAAGGCACATTGCGCATCGACCTGCCTGACGGCCCGGTGTACGTGGCGCCGGGCGAGCTGTATGTGGTGCCGCGTGGTGTCGAACACAGGACCGCCGCCGAAGGCGAAGCCAAACTGATGATGATCGAACCGCGCGGTATCCTGAATACCGGCCATGAAGGCGGCGAACGCACCGCCGTGAATGATCTATGGATCTGAAAACCGGCGCGTTGCACCCGCCGACTTCCTCGCTGCCTCAACGTCGTTGAATCTGCACACTCGCAAACGTCGGCTCATCGCGCGCCTGTTCCAGGGTGTCCTTCGGCCGGGCCGGCGAAGGCGGATGCACCACCGGCCGAGTCGCCACCGGGGGGTGCAGGCGCATGTCGGAGCGTTCGTCACTGGGCGCTACGCCGAAGAAATCCCGATAGCATTTGGAAAAGTGCGGCGTGGACACGAAGCCACAGATCACCGCCAGTTCCACGATCGAAATAGGCGTTTGCATCAGCAGTTGGCGCGCACGGGTGAGGCGCAGCTTGAGGTAATAACGCGACGGCGTGCAGTACAGGTAACGCTGGAACATGCGCTCCAATTGGCGCCTGGACACTTGCACATAGGCCGCCAGGTCGTCGAGGTCGATGGGTTCTTCCAGGTTGGCTTCCATCAAGGCCACCACTTCCTGCAACTTCGGCTGTTGCGTGCCGAGCAGGTGTTTGAGCGGCACGCGCTGGTGGTCGCGTTCGTTGCGGATGCGCTCGTACACAAACATCTGCGATATCGCCGCCGACAGTTCGTGGCCGTGATCGCGGCCGATCAGATGCAGCATCATGTCCAGCGGCGCGGTGCCGCCGGAGCTGGTGAAGCGGTTGCCGTCGAGGGTGAACACGCTGGAGCTGACGGTGACCCGTGCAAAGGCTTCCTGCATCGACGCCATCAGTTCCCAATGCACGCTGCACTGGAAGCCGTCGAGCAAGCCTGCCTTGGCCAGCGCCCAACTGCCGGTGCACACCGCGCCCAGGCGTTTGCAATGCACGCGGGCCTGGTTGCGCAGCCAGGCGATGTGTTCGGGCTTCACCGCCGTGTGGATCCCCACGCCGCCGCACACGATCACGGCGTCGAAGCTGTGCGGGGCCTGCGTCGAGGCATCCGGCGTGACCGGCACGCCATCGCTCGCCCACACCGGCTGGCCGTTGAAGCTGAGGGTTTGCCAGCGGTAGAGCTCTTCGCCGGCCAATTGGTTGGCCATGCGCAAGGGCTCGACCGCCGAAGCCAGGGAAATCAGGGTGAACTGGTCCAGCAGCAAAAAGCCGATGGTCTGGCAGGCAGGCGCGTCAGGAGCCATGGCCGATACTCCCCGGTGGCTGATCAGGATTGCCCCAGCGAAACCGCTTCGGCCGCCGGGCCGTGCTGGCGTGCCGTGACCAGGCCGATCAAGGCAATCGCCAGCGCCAGGCCAATGGTCGACGACACTTCGGTGCGGTGTTCCGGCGTGACCATCATCACCCCCAGCGCCAGGCAGATGAACACGATCACCAGGTAGGTCAGCCAGGGAAACAGCCACATGCGAAAGCTCAACTCGACGTTTTGCCGCCGCAGCAACCGACGCATGCGCAGTTGGGAAATGGCGATGACCAGATACACCAGCAACGCGATGGCGCCGGAACTGGCCAGCAGGAACTGGAACAACCCGGCCGGCATGAAGTAACTGAGCAACGTCACACCCGCGCCGATGATGGTGCTGGCGATCACCGCGGCCCTGGGCACGCCCGCCGCCGAGGTGCGTTTGAGAGCTTGCGGCGCGTCGCCGCGTTTGCCCAGGGAGAACAACATGCGCGAAGAGATGTAGATCGAGGAGTTCATGCAACTGGCCACGGCGATCAACACCACGAGGTCAACCATGAACTTGGCATGGGGGATGTTCATCAACTCCAGCGCACGTTGATAGGAGCCCACCGACGCCAGCAGCGGATCATTCCACGGCACCACGGAAATCACGATGGAGATCGACAGCAGGTAAAAAATGCCGATACGCCAGATCACCGAACGGGTGGCCTTGGCGATGTTCTGCGCCGGGTTGCTCGACTCGGCCGCCGCGATGGTCACCGCTTCGGTGCCGATGAAACTGAACATGATGGTAATGAACGCGCCCACCACCGCCGACAGGCCGTTGGGGGCGAAACCGCCGTGCTCCTGCATCAACCGGCTCAGGCCGCTGGCTTCGCGGTCGGGAATCCAGCCCATCAACACGCTGAACCCCAGGCCGATAAACCCGATGATGGCGATCACCTTGGCCATCGCGAACCAGAACTCGAACTCACCGTACTTGGCCACGCTGAACAGGTTGGTGATCACCAGCAGGATGATCGACAGCAAGGCGAACAGCCAACCATCCACCTGCGGGAACCACTGGGTGAGCACATGCCCCGCCGCCAGTGCCTCTATCGGGATCACCAACACCCAGAACCACCAGTACAACCAACCGATAGTAAACCCCGCCCAAGGGCCGATGGCCTGGTCGGCGTAGGTGGAAAACGAGCCGGTGTCGGGCCGCGCCACGGCCATTTCGCCGAGCATGCGCATCACCAGCACCACCAGCAAACCGGAGGCCAGATAGGCCAGCAACACCGCCGGCCCGGCGGCCGCGATGGCGTGCCCGGACCCGACGAACAACCCCGCGCCGATGATCCCGGCAATGGACAGCATGGTGACGTGGCGCGGCTTGAAGCCTTGCGCCAACTGAGCGTTGGAATCCATGGAGTTCAAGCTATTCATTGTTCTTGTTGTTCTCTGCGACCGAATGCGCACCACCTTAAGTGCGCTCGGCGATGCCCAAGTAGCCTGGTTGCGCCATTGTCATGCTTGATGTCGACACGCAGGCAATCCGCCCGCCCCGTTCGTGGGTGTCGGTGGCTGTCGGCTCAATCACAACGCCGGATGCTCGCGCAGGTGCTCGACCAGGAAATCAACCAGGCTGCGCACACGAATCGGTGCCTTGAGGCCTTCGCGATAGACCACCTGCACCGGCAGCGACGCGGTCTCGTAGGCGCCCAACACAGGGCGCAGCCGCCCGCTCTGCAAATAGTCGTACAGCGGATAACTTTCACACCGCACCAGCCCGGCACCCTGGGCGGCAGCGCTGATGGCCGCCTGGACGGTGGAGCAACCGAGGTGAGGGCGCGCCTTGAACAGGCAGGTCTCGGCACCGACCTGGAACGGCCATTGCACCTTGTCCTGATGGGCCTGCACGGCGATCAGCCGATGCCGCAGCAGGTCCTCCGGAACCAGGGGCTCGCCATGGATGGCCAGGTACGCTGGGCTGGCGCAGACGATCGAGCGCACCTGCCCGACCGGGCGTGCGATCAATGAGGAACTGGGCAAATGGCCCATCACCACCGCCACATCCACGCCTTCCTCATGCAGGTTGACGACGCGGTCATGGTAATGCGCAAAGAGCCGCACCTGCGGGTACAGGTCCATGTAGCGTGTGAGCATCGGCGCCATGACATAACGACTGAACAGCAACGGCAGATGCACCCGCAGACTGCCTTGTGCCTGCACGTGCAAGCCCTTGGCGCAGACTTCGGCCTGCTCGATATCATCGAGGATGCGCGAACAGTCGGCCATGAACGCCGCACCGGCCTCGGTCAGCGCAACGCCCCGTGTGCTGCGTACCACCAGCGGCACGCCAAGCCGCGACTCCAGACGGGCGATGGCGCGTACCAGCGTCGGGCCGGAGACATTCAGAAAGCGCGCCGCCGAGGCCAGGCTGGGGCGCTGCGACAAGGCGCGGAACATCCGCATCTCATGGTAGCGGTCCATCAAGCGGCGCCAGGCTTCACAGGTTTGAGCCTGAAATCCTCGCGCAGGCGCTCGACCAGAAAGTCCACGCAGGTGCGCACCTTGGCCGGCACCCTCGGGGTGTTCTGGTACACCACATGAATCGGCAACGCGGCAGGCTCGAACGCTTCGAGCACCAGGTCCAGTTCGCCATCGGCCACGCGTTGCGCCACTTGATACGACAACACCCGGGTCAGCCCCCAGCCCTCACGGGCGACATGGATCGCCGCCTGGTTGGCGCTGACCACCAAGCGCGGCTCCACGCGCACGCTCAGTGGCCCGGCGTCACTGCTGAAGTGCCAGTCGCTCAACAACGTGCTGGCGCTGGACATCACCACGTTGGCGCGGCTCAAATCCTGTGGATGGCTGGGCCGGCCGTGCCGTGCGAAATATTCCGGCGCGCCGCAGATCACCTGGCGCACCTCGCCCACCTTGATCGCCTGTTGCTGGCAGTCGTGCAGATGGCCGATGCGGATGGCCACATCGATCCCTTCATCCGACAGGTTCACCAGCCGGTCGACCAGCAAGGCGTTGACCTGCACGGCGGGGAAGAGGTCGAGGTAATCGGTCAGCAACGGTGCGATGTAGAGTTCGCCGAACAGCACCGGCGCGGTCACCGTGAGGTGACCGCGCGGCAACGAGTAGCCGCCCGAGGCGGATTGCTCGGCCTCGTCCAGTTCACTCAGGATACGCCGACAATCTTCCAGGTAGCGCTGGCCGGCTTCGGTCAGGTGCAGGCTGCGCGTGGTTCGCGCCAGCAACTGCGTGCCGATGCGCTCCTCCATGGCCGCAATGGCCCGCGTCACGCTCGGCGCGGAAATATGCAGGCGACGCGCTGCGGCGGCGAAACCCTCTTCTTCCGCGACGCTGACAAACACCTGCATTTCTTGAAAGCGATCCATGGCAAACCCGTTGTGGTGGTGTGAATCACGCCTGTTGCAGGCCTATCGCGGTGCGCTGCATGCCGACAAAACCGGGCAACGCTTCAACGCTGCTCAGCCACGCACGCACCTGCGGGTAGTCGCTCAAGTCGACATTGCCTTCCGGCGCGTGGGACACGTAAGTGTAGGCGGCGATATCGGCGATGGTCGGCTTGTCGCCGGCCAGGAACGCACTGTCGCCCAATTCTTGCTCCATGACTTTGAGCAAGGCATGGGAGCGCGCGATCGCGTCCTCGGCGTTATACGCTGCCCCGAACACTGTGATCAACCGCGCCGTGGCAGGACCCGCACTGATCTGGCCGGCCGCTACCGACAACCAGCGCTGCACCTTGGCCTGCGCCAGCGCATCGGCGGGCAGCCATTGGCCGTTGCCATATTTGACGGCGAGGTAGGTGAGGATCGCATTCGAGTCGGCCAGCACCGTGCCGCTGTCGTCAATCACCGGCACCTGGCCGAAGCGATTGAGGGCCAGAAATTCGGGGGCCTTGTGCGCGCCGTTGGCAAGGTCCACCGAGATCAGCTCGACGGGCAAGCCCAGCAACGACAGCATCAGCTCGACCCGATGGGCGTGGCCGGACAGGGGGTGGCGGTACAGTTTGATCGCGTTCAGGGACATGACGTGCTCCATTACCAAGGTTGGGTTGACGACGCGTTGTGCGTCGGTGGCGCTATGTTCAGCTACGGCGTTCAACAGCGGAATAACCACGGTTTACAGTTCAGCATTTCAGAATCCGCAACAATCGACGGCACGGCGGGCGCTCAGATATCCAGCACCAACGGCTCACTGCCCTGGGCCGGCACGGCGCAGCAGATCAACACTTCGTTGTGTGCCAAAGGCTCGGCCGGGGTGTTGAGGTAATGCACCTGGCCACGGCTCAAGGTGGATTTGCAGGTACCGCACGAGCCGCCGCGACAACTGAACTCCGGGTTGAGGCCACGGGCTTCGGCCAACTCCAGCAAGGTGCCGGTGCCGGGTTCCCAGCGCGCTTCCTTGCCGGAGGTGGCAAACAGCACTTTCACCGGTTCGCTGGAGACCGGCGGCTGTGGCGGTGCCGTCACGCTGACCTCAGCGTCGCGCACCAGCGTGGACGGCCCGAAGGTTTCCGCATGAATGCGCTCGTCCGGGATACGCAAACCGCGCAGGCCGTCGTACAGCGCCTGGGTGAAGGTACCGGGGCCGCACAGGTAATAGTCGTAGTCGTCCAACGGCAGCACTGACTTGAGCAGCGCGAGGTCGATCCTGCCCACCGCGTCGTAGCCCTCCCCCGGCCCCGAACCAGGCGCCTGACTGACGACCCGCAGCCAGCGCAGCTTGTCGCCGGCCCGCGCCACCAAGGCCTTTAGCTCATCGGCGAACGCCAACGCCTCTTGGGTGCGTGCGCTTTGGATCAGCCAGGTCGGGCGCATGCGGTTGATGCGCTTGCCCTCGTACACCACCTCGCGCAGCATCGACAGCAATGGCGTGATCCCCACACCCGCGCCCAGCAGCACCAACGGTCGACGCTCGGCGGGCCGCACCGTGAAGTGCCCCTGCGGCGCCCGCGCCTCCAGCCGATCGCCGACCTGAAGCTGTTCATGCAAGTACGACGACACTGCGCCGTCGCGCTTGACGCTGATGCGCAGGAATTCATCGGATGGCGCACTGGAGACGCTGTAGGTGCGAATCATCGCCCCCGCATGGCCCGGCAACGTCACGCGCACCGGCAGGTGTTGCCCTGGCACATACACGGGCAGCCCGGCACCGTCGTCGGCATGCAGGTAAAACGAGCGGATGTGAGCACTCTCATCAACCACCCGCGCCACCCGCAGCGCCCGCCATTGGGCGCTGAGGGCCTGGGCCTTGAGCCGTTCGGCGGTCTGTGACCAGTTACCCGTCATCAATGAACTGGGAGACACCCCTTCGGCCTGGTCCTCCCAGCGCAACCCGAGCGCGGCCTTGCGGTAGACGCTGCGTTGCGGGGTAAACCGCCACAGCCGCTCGGCGCCCTGGAACGCGGCGATTTCGGGGTCATCCAGCAGCACCTGGGCGCTGCCGCTCATCTGTAGCAAGTCACCGCTGCCAAAGTCGACGAACGTCAGGCCAGCACGCGGGTTCAGCAAAATATTGCCCAGGGTGTTGAAGAACAGGTTGCCGGAGAAATCCGGAATGGTCAGGCTGCCGTCCGCCTCCATGCGCACGAAGCCCGACAGCCCGCCACGGTGGGATGCATCAACCTGCGTCTGGCCGTCACGGATCACGTAAGTGGCCACGTAGAATGAGTCCGCCGTGGTCACCAGGCGTCGGATCAGCGGGTCGTTGGCGGGTAATTCGATGGCCGCGCCGGGCAGCTCGTCGACCACGCGGTATTGACGCAGGTTGATATAACGCGGGCAGTTGCCGTAGGCCTGGGTGACTTCGATCTCAACGCCCTGCTTGAGTTGCCGACGCACAATGCCGTTCATGCGGTTACGGCGCCGGGTATGCAACTCGATGCCCAGCATGCCGATGGCGCGCCCTTCGCCCAAGCCCTCCTGGGCCGGGTCCTGGGGCTGTGGCGCCAGCGCAATCCGCAGGGTATGCGGGGTGGGTGAGTGCATGAAGCCCGGCTGCCCGCTGCGCAGGGTCGCCCACACATCCCCCTGGCGATCCACACTGCCCAGCACCACAAAGGGCAGTTGCCCATAGAATTCGCGGTGCTGGTCCGGCATCCAGTCACGAGCCATTTGCCGCTGGCCCACGCCGGCCATCATGTCTACCGCGCCAACCGTGCGTTGCAAGGCCAGCTCGCCTTCGTGCCAGGGTGAGGCCGGCAGTGTCGAGATCTCGTCCATTGGTGCTCTCCTCGGTCGCGCCTCGGGTTAAGCAAGCACGGCGCGCGGTTGGATTTTTGCGCTATCGGGTCGTGGACGGAACCTGCACGAATGGCAATTCAGTGTTTCAGTGCCTGAAAGGATGTCGGCGAGATGGGATATCCCTGTGATACCTATCGTGGTTACGATGGTCGTCGATTCGTAATGGAGGCACACCATGGACCTGAAATTCAGTCACGTCGACGTACTGGTCGCCAACCTTGAAGAGGCCTGTACCTACTACGCGCAAATCCTCAAGGCGCGTATTTCCAAGACGTTCGTCTGGGACCGTGGCGGCCTGCATGTGCGTTATGCCGTGGCGCTGATGGGCCAGGAGCGCTTCATGCTGGTTCAGCCGATCGCGGGCAACCTGCGGGAGCTGTTGGACGCCCATGGCGAAGGCATGATTTATCGCCATTGCTACACGACGCCGGACATTGAGGTCGCCTATGACGAACTGATGGCCTCGGGCGTGCAACCCGAAGATGAGAACGGCCGGCCACTGGCGAAGGCAAACCTGCAAACGCCGGCCGGCGGGCGCATTATCTGGCTGCCCAAGCGCTTTGGGCATTTCTCCATCGAGATTCTGGAAGAGAAAGGCCTGGAGGCTTTCATCGAGGCGGCGTTTGCCGATTGAGGGCACTCTGCGCCCGCACAGCAGTCTGTTCCTACACCTACCCCTTGCCCGTTGGAGTTCCCATGATCATTGTTCACCACCTCAACAACTCACGTTCGCAGCGCATCCTCTGGCTGCTCGAAGAGCTTGGCCTGCCCTACGAAATCAAGCGCTACCAACGCGACCCGAAGACCAACCTCGCACCGCCTGAACTCAAGGCGATCAATGCGCTGGGCAAGTCGCCGGTGATCGAAGACGCAGGCAAGGTGGTGATCGAGTCCGGCGCCATCGTCGACTACCTGATCCGCCGTCATGGCGCAGGCCGTCTGCAACCGGACCCGGCGAGCGCGGACTACGATCAGTACGTGCAGTGGCTGCACTTCGCCGAAGGCTCGGCCATGCTGCCGCTGATGCTCAACCTGTACGTGGGGCGGCTGGGTGATGCCGGTGCGCCGTTGCATCCGCGGATTGAATCGGAAGTGGCCAACTACCTCGGTTATCTCAACGACGCGCTGGCAACGACGCCGTACCTTTTGGGCGATGAGCTGAGCGGCGCGGATATCCAGATGAGCTTTATCGGCGAAATCGCCAAGGCCCAGGGCAAGCTGCAGGCCTACCCGCATCTGGCGGCGTGGGTGCAGCGGTTCCAGGCGCGGCCGGCGTATCGCCAGGCGCTGGAACAGGGTGGCGAGTATGCGTTTGCCAAATAGATAACAGGCACTCAGTTGTGGCTGCTATCGGAGCATCTGCCACAACGACGCCCCTACCCCGGTGATGCTCTCCCCGGCAATCAACCCCGCCGCTGCGGTAATCGCGAAGCGCTCGGTGAGGCTCGGCCAGCGGCAGCTCACCAGCCAGGTCAGTATCGCGCCCAGCGCCATCATCAGCGATACCGACGCTGGCAACACAAAGGCCAGCCCCAGTGCGGCGGCACTGGGCAGGTAACGGGAGCGGTGCGCGGGCAACAGGCTGTCAAACGCCCCCAATAGCACGCCTAGCACCGCGCCAATGGCAATCGCCCAGCGGATACTCAGCGACAACGAATCCAGCCCATGGGTGAGGGTTTGCGCCACGGCTTTCCAGGTCGCCACCGCCGGTGCCGGCCATTGCTCGGTGAGCAACATGGACTGCGGATCGGGAATCAGCGCCAGGTAGGCGAACACGCCGACGATGCTGCCGATGAAAATCCCCAGGATCTGCGCGATCACCTGCTTGTGCGGCGTGGCGCCAATCGCCTTGCCTACCTTGAAGTCGTTCATCAGGTCGGTGCACTGTCCGGCCGAGCCGCCGGCGGTGTTGGCGCTCATCAGGTTGATCGGCACCTGGCCGGGCGCGACAATGCCGAAACTCAGTTGGGACAATTGCCCGATGGCGCCAATCGGCGGAATGCCGGTGGCTCCCACTACACGGGCGGCCACGGCGGCCAGGCAAATCGCCAAGGGGATGGTCAATAACGCCATCCACAGGTTGATGCCGAACAACAGCGCCTGCAGGCTCACCACGAATGCAATCGACAACACGAAGCCTGCGGCGGGCCCAGGTTTTGGCAGAGTCCAGATGGCGCTACCGCCGGCCTTGGTGGAGGAGCGCAACGCCCACAGACGGATCGTTAACGACGCCAACGTCGAACACACCATCAGGCTCACGCCCGGCCACAACAGCCACTCCACCAAAGCGGCGAACTGCGGGCCTGTGCTGCCTGGCGGCAAAGTCACCAAGCCTTGCGCCAGTAGCCAAGGACCCAGGCCGCCCCAGGCGAGCAAGGCACCGAGCAACAGGGTCAGGCCGACGCGAATACCGATGATGCCGCCAAACCCCAGCAGCAACAGTGAAGGATCGGCCGTGAAGGTCAGGCGCTCCAGCTGGGCCGTTGGCGACAGGCGCGGGAAGGCCCACAAAAAGGTATCCACCCACTTCACCAAACCGGACAACAACGCGGCGCTGAGCAACACCTTAAGGCGTGTCGCAGCTTCGCGGCCGTGGTTATAGATATGCAGCAGGGTTTCCAGAGTGGCCATGCCTTCGGGGAATTTCAGCGCCTTGTCATTGAGGAGCGACGGCCGCAGGTACCAGGCGATCCAGATGCCCAGGAAACTCACCGAAAACACCCAAGCGATCATCGGTAGCGCGTCCAGTTGGTGTCCGGTCAGCAGGGTGTAGGCCGGGATCGGCGCCACCAGCCCGCCTGAGATAATTGAGGCGGCGGCCGAAGCGACTGTCTGGTTGATATTGCTTTCATGCAGCGTCCACGGCAGTTGCCCGGACGAGCGCTTGGCCAGGCCCTGAAAGATCGCATACCCCACCAACAGAGCAATGATCGACATGTTGAACGACCAGCCGATCTTCAGGCCGGCGTACACGTTGGAAGGGGTGAGCAGGATCCCGAGCAGCGTCCCCATGATGACGGCGCGCAGGCTGAGTTCGCGTTCGACGGGGGCGTGCCGGGCAAGGGCTGGCGAGGCTGAAAGCATGCGGATTCCTTTCGGCGATGAAACAGGGCGACCTGACAAGTGAGCCCTGTAGAGCGCGAAAGGTTCCTGGGCCAGCCGCTGACACACCCGCTTTTGTGGTGAGCGGGCTTGTCCCGCTCACCACAGAGACCTCAATCCCCACAAAAGCCCGCTCCCCTCTTCAAAGCCACGCAGCATCCCATAGCGAATAATCGCCTACCCGCTCCACCAAACCGGCTCGCAACGGGTTGGCAATGATGTAACGCGCCATCTTGCGAATATCATCCTCTGCACGCACCGCTCTATCGTGATAACCGGGTTGCCAGACACGCTCCTTGCTTTGACGGCGCCGGTTGATGTTTAGCGTACTGCGCGACTTGGTACGCCGCATCACATCGGCCAACCCCTGCTGCTTCAACTCGAACAACCAATGGATGTGGTCGGGCATGATGACCCAGGCCAGCGAATCGACCAGCCCCAGTTCGTGAACCTGCCGGAACTCGGCAACCAGCAGACGACCAAGATAAAGGTCCGTAAACAGGCGCTGACGATGATGAACGACGAGGGTGATGAGGTAGCTGCGGCTATGTTCCGAGTAACGACCGTGACGCAGACGGTGTGATTGAGGCGTAGGGCGCATTCCGTTGCTCTTGAGAGTCCTGAAGAGCTTTAACGCTAGCGCGTGGCGCGTAACGACCCCGTATCGCTTGATGACCGAATGTATCCATACCCTGTAGTGAGCGGGCTTGCCCCGCGCTGGGCTGCGAAGCGGCCCCATCCAAAACACCGTGTACTTCAGGTCAATCGCGGTATCGGGTTTTGGGGCCGCTGCGCAGCCCAGCGCGGGGCAAGCCCGCTCACTAAAGGTACCCGTTTGCCTTCTCCAACAGCCGCTGCACCCACGGCGCATCCTGGGTATTCACCACGCCATAGCGGTCCGGGGGAAAGAATCGCCAGTGATGTGCAACGTCGGTCAGGCGCTTGAGTTCATCGGCCGACAACCAATAGGCGGTGTGGGTCAGGGGCATCGATTCGCCGTCAAATCGACGACCCAGTACCAGGTTGGTGCGGGGCGCAAAGGCAATCGCCAGGTGCTGGCGGGGTTGCAGTTGTCTGTCCGCTGGCGGCATGTGCCCGACCCGGTTGTAGGTGAAGTCGCCGGGGTATTCGTCCCTGATCACCAGCCAGTGCCCCGCCGTGGTCATGGCGATAATCCATTGCGACACCCCGCTGCTCTGGGTGCGTTCAAGACGGCCGTTTTTCCATTGCATGAGGGCGTTGCAGTCCGGATCGAAATCCGAAGCCCACAGGCTGGTGGCCGACACCAGGGTGTGGCGTTCCAGCTCGATCACGCCCTGGTCCGGCATGGCTTGCCAGTAAAGGTTGATCGGGTCATGGGTATCGCGGCGGTAGTTACGCAGCGCCCAGGCGGCGGTGAATACCACCCCTGCCAGCGTCTGCCAGCCAAACGAGTCACCGATGAGGCGATCGACGTCCAACCCCGCCTCGAACACGGCGCGATACAGCAACAGGCTGAGTAAAAACACCAGGCTCGGCAGGTAGAGTCCAAAGCACAACGGCGGCGTTAACACGACAATCCAGTTGAAGCGGTGCCCGCTCGCATGCTCACGGGCCCAGGCCAGTTCCTGGGCGAGTATCGGCGCCTGTTCGCGCGGGCCAATGCCGGGATCAGGTGTATAGAAGCGCCAGTAGCGTGCGTTGGGATCGTCGTTCATGGCCCGCATCATGCCCGTGTGAGGCACCAAGATGAAGAAGTAAGTGAGCCGACCAAACAGCCATTGCCGAGATCCGCGCATAGTCATACGATGACTGACCACAATCAAAGCAATAAAGGTTCGCTCATGAATAAGCCCCTCATCCTGGCCGCCGCCATTGCCTGCGGCCTCGGCGCACATGCCAGTGCCGCCACCTTTGCCTACATCTCCAGCCCCGGCGATGGTTTGATTTCCCAATACCGCCTCGACGAAAGCAACGGTGCGCTGAGCCTGGTCGAGCAGGTAACGGCGGGTGATCAGGTCAACCCCATGGCGCTGAGCCCGGACGGCAAGACCCTGTTTGCCGCGTTACGGGTCAAGCCGTTTCAGGTGCAGGCGTTCAGCATTGACCCGGCCAGCGGGCATTTGACGCCAACGTCCAAGGCACCATTGGCCGACAGCATGGCCTACCTGGCCACCGACCGTGCCGGGCGTTATCTGCTCGCGGCGTCCTACGGTGCCGACCTGCTCAGCGTGCAGCCGGTCGACAAGGCCGAACCAATCCTCACCTACAAGACCGGCCTGCACGCGCACTCGCTGCGTACCGACCCGAGTAATCGCTTTGCCTACGCGGGCAACCTGGGCACCGACCATGTGCTGCAATACCGCTTCGACGCCAACACCGGCGCACTCACGCCGATCGGCACGGGCTTCGTGAGCGTGCCGGCCAATACCGGCCCTCGGCACCTGGCGTTTTCGGCCGATGGCAAATACCTGTATGTAGTCGGCGAAATGAGCGGCACCGTGACCGCGTTCGCCATCGACGACAGCACCGGCGCGCTGACCCAGATCGGCGTGGCCAACGGCATCCCCGCGCGCTTGAACCTGGCCCACGGCGAAGTGCGCGACGCGCGTAACAATGATTTGAAGGACGACCCGACGCCACGGATCTGGGCCGCCGACCTGCGCCTGTCGCCGGATGGCAAGCTGCTGCTGATGAGTGAACGCACCAGCAGTTCGGTGTCGGCGTTTGCAGTGGATACGGCCACAGGCGGCCTGCGCTTTCTCGACAATTACCCGGTGGCCGAGAAACAGCCACGCAATATCGCGTTTTCGCCCAACGGGCAGTGGTTGTTGGTGACGGGTGAAAAAAGCGACACGGTCGGTGCCTATGCGGTCAGCGCCAACGGGGCGCTGAAACGGGTGGCGCAAGCCGCGTCGGGCAAGGGGGCGTTGTGGATTGAGGTGTTGCGTACCCAGGCGAAGTAACCCTCAGTACCATTCGCGAACGATGCAGCTCAAAAATGTGTGAGCCGGGCTTGCCCCGCTCACCACAACAGCAAATTCGCCATGGACCTTTCGCTCTTCGGGCGATTTTGACCTTCAGCCCAAACGAAACCGCGCGGTGTTGTCGCTCAACGCCTGGCTGCCCTTGCTCAGGGTGTCCGCCGCACGATTGACTGCCCGCGCGCCGTCCAGCAAGCGCCCTGCCGCCTGGTCGACCTGCTGGATATTGCCGCTCACTTCGTCCGCCGTCGCCGCTTGCTCCTCCACCGCCGTGGCAATTTGCGCCAGGGTGTCGGTGACGTTCTGCACCGCGCCGGCAATCTCGCCCAACCGCGCGCCCAGGCCGGTGACGGATTCAGCATCGGTGAGTGCTTGTTCGCACGCGGCGCCCATGAGGGTGACCGCCTGGCTGACAGTCGCACGCAGGCTGTCCACGGTGCCGGCGATCTGCGCCGTGGAAGCCTGGGTGCGTTGTGACAGGCTGCGCACTTCATCGGCCACCACCGCAAAGCCCCTGCCCTGCTCACCGGCACGCGCCGCCTCGATCGCCGCATTGAGCGCCAGCAGGTTGGTCTGTTCGGCAATGCCGCGAATGGTGTCGACCACCGACTGAATCTGCTGCCCCTGCTGACTTACTTGCTGCAACGCCTCGGCGGTGTCGGTGAGGCGTTGGTTAAGCTGCTGGATGCTCGCCGTGGTGCGCTGGCTGTCGCGGCTGCTGTCTTCGGCGATGCGCCGGGTTTGCTGGGCGCTGCCCGAGGCCTGTTCGCAGCTTCTGGCGACGCCCATGGACGTGGCGGCCAACTGCGTGGCGGCGGCGGCGATCTGGCTGATCTGATGTTGCTGGTCTTCGACTTCGGTGAGGGTGCTGCCCGATTGCGAATTGAGCGTGAGCACGGCAGAGCCGAGTTGCTGAGTCTCGTGATTGACCCCGAGCAGGCTGGTGCGCAGTTGCACCACCGCCACGTTCAATGCCGTGCTGATGACGGCCAGTTCGTCGCGCCCCTGCACCGCCACTTCCACACACAGGTTACCGTCACGCAGGGATTCAGCCAGGGTGGTGATGCCACTGGCACTGCGGCGGATGGAGGCTTGCAGGCACATGAACAGGTACAGCGCGGCCAAGGCCAGCAGGCTGAACGTCAGCGCCAGGGGAATGAAGCGCTGGTTGGCGTGGTTGTGGTAGTAGCTCAAGCGCGCGTCCAGGGAGGTGAGCGACTGCACGCGCAGCGCGCCGAGCGAGGCGAGCGTGGCGTCGACACTGCGCTCGAAGCTGGCGGTGTCAAGCTTGATACTGCCGCCGAACACGCCGTCATCGAGCACTTTGAGTTCGTTATCCAACAGCTGCAGGCTGTTGTCGTACTGCGCGGTCCAGGGTTGCATGCCGTCGAACTGCTTGGCTTTGAGCGCCGTCGCAGCCTTGGCCAACTGATCGCGCGCGTCGCCAATGCGGCTGCGCAGGTCGCGCATCTGCAAGCGGCTTTGCAGGGTGAACTGCCCGGACGCAATGGATGACTGCCCGACACTCGCCATACGGCCGATGCGCTCGATCAGGTCCGGCGTCTGTTGCGTGCCCATCTGCATCAGCATGTAGGTTTCCAGCCAGGGATCGAGAATCAGGCCGGCGTCCAGGGTGATCTGCTCGCGCAGGGTCTGCATGGCGCTCAGGGCCGAGGTGAAACGGTCGTAACCGTCCGGCCACCAGCCCACGGTACGCAGAGACTCGGAGTCCATGCCCTTGACCGTGGCCTGCAACGCATCGAAGCGCGCGAGAATATCGGCGCTGGCGTTCTGGGCTTTGAGTGCCTCGCCCAAGGCTTGCAGGCTTTGCTGGATCAGCGGGAAATTGGCATCGACCTTGTCCATGGCTGCCTTCGCCGCCGGCGTCGGGGCGTGCAGGATGTCCGCAGCCTTCCAGCGCGCGGCCAGGTTGCGCTGCGCGGTCAGTTGCCCGTCCAGCGTGTCCAGGGCCAACAGTTGGCGAACGCCGGACTGCTCGTTGGAAATCACGCTTAATTTGTCGCGATAGTCCTGCCCGATCATCCACAGGCTACCGGCCAGGGGCAGCATGAACAGGAAAAACAGAATCTGGAATTTACGTGCGAATCCGAAACGTCCGAGCAGGCGGATACCGGGTGATAACAAGCTGTGCATGTCCGACCACTCCCAAAAACAACCCACACAATTAAATGGCGGGCCAAGCCTTGAAATGACTAACGGCAAAATGCCATGTCATTGATTAGCTTGGCACTAGCAAGATACGGGCCGCCGGCACGGAGCCCTGAAACAGGGCGCTCGGTGTGCTTATGGAGCCGGTGGCGCGCACGAAAATGGGGCAAAAGCACTCAGCGTCGACAAGGCCGCTGTAACCGACGGAGACGCTGCCCGAGGTGCCTCCCTGAACACCTTCAGTCACAGACACGTTATCGGCCGCGAACCGATCAAACTTGAAGGGCTGGACCTGTGATTCGCAAGGCCGGTTGCAACGCCCTATTTGGCGTGCATGTAGCGATCAAGCCAGCAATTGAGTGATCCACCGAATCTGCCGGGCAATCTCTTGCAGCTTCGCCTCGGGTACCGTCTGCCGCGCCTGTTCAAAGCCGGCCAGGGTCTTGCGCTTGAGGCGCAACGCGCGCTGCCACTTGGCCAGGAAGACCGGTGTGCGCGCCTGCAATTGCAGCGGGCCGAAATACAATTCTTCAGCGCTATACACCACCGGCTCCGAGCGCTCGGCGACGATGATTTCGTAGTAAAAACGCTGTTCGTGCAGCAGGTCTTCACTGACGATACGGTAGCCGTTGCGCATCAACCACGCGCGCAGCGGTTGCTCGCCACCATTGGGTTGCAGGATCAGTCGTTCATCGCCGCGCAGGTGGGACTTGCCGGCTTCGAGAATGTCACGGATCGTCTCGCCGCCCATGCCGCACAGGCTGACGACGCTGATGCGGTCGTCGGCGCCGATGGCTGACAAGCCATCCGCCAGGCGCACGGTGATCTGCGGTTCCAGGCCGTTGTCCCGCACGGTACGCTCGGCCGCCTGGAACGGCGTGGCGGCCACCTCCCCCGCCACGGCCGCCTCGATCACGCCACGGCGCAACAACGCCACCGGCAGGTAGGCGTGGTCCGAGCCGATGTCGGCCAGGCGCGCGCCGTTCGGGACATACGCCGCCACGCGCTCCAGACGCTGGGACAATGTGTGTTCGTTCAACCTCGGGTCCTTGTCATTCGCCGGAAAACCGATCCCGGCTGTTGGTCAGGTGCAGCACCATTGCCGCCCGCGCGGCGTCCGGGTCCTGGCGTTTGATCGCATTGTAAATGGCCTCATGCTCCAGGTTCGCCAATTGCCCAAGCTTGGCAAAGTCCGCACCGCCGCGTTCGGCGCCCTTGACCTGGGTACGCGGAATCATCGCATTGCCCAGGTGCTGCATGATTTCGCTGAAAAACGTATTGCCGGTGGCCTCGGCGATCAACTGGTGAAAGCGCTTGTCCTCGTCCACGCAACTGTCGTTGTTGGCCAGGGAAGACTGGTAATCATCCAGCGCCTGGCGCATGTGGGCCAGCTGCGTATCGCTGCGGCGCAGCGCGGCCAGTGCCACCGCTTGTACCTCCAGGCCCAGGCGCAACTCGAGCATGTTGCGCACACTGGCGACCGTGTCCACATGCAGGCGCAAACCTTGTTGGGCGCGCGGTTCCAGCACGAAGGTGCCGATGCCGTGACGCGTCTCCACCAACCCCGAGGCCTGTAACTTGGACAGCGCCTCGCGCACCACCGTCCGGCTGACGCCGTGTTCAAGCACGATGGTGGATTCGGACGGCAATTTTTCACCGGGTTTCAACTGCCCGAGCAGGATGCGCTGGGTCAGGTCGTCGACCACGCCTTGGGCCAGGTTGCTGGAACGCTTACGCATGGGCGACGGGCTTTCATTGGGCATTGCGACAAGTCCACGGGGCTGGGCTGGAGGGAGCTTAACACTCTGATCGGTGACATCGCTGGGGATTTAGTAAAGCGCTCAACTTGTATGACAACCAATCTATAAACGCTTCCTGCCGGTCAGCATCAAAACCATCACGCCCAATAAAAAACCCTCTAGCCCCGGCATAAAACCCAATGAACATTGACAAATAACCAAAACACGCATCCAAACGGGCGCCTTATAAAAATAAAAAGCACCAGCCCGGATTGCGGCTCCTGGAGAAGCACTTGTATGATGTCTATCAACAAGACACACAAACCCGCATAAAAATAATCCAGGGGGAGTTTTGAATTGTGACTAATTCAATCCACGCAGCTACCGCTCCAAGCAGTGATCCGGTCCTCGCACGCGCCGTGCGCAAAGTGAAGGGCCACGTGCTCCCACTGTTCGTGATCATGTTCATCCTCAATTACATCGACCGGGTCAATATCGGCTTTGTGCGCACGCACATGGAGCATGACCTGGGCATCGGCGCGGCGGCCTATGGCTTCGGTGCCGGGCTGTTCTTCATCGGTTATGCGCTCTTCGAAGTGCCCTCCAACATGCTGCTGCAGAAGGTCGGCGCGCGTATCTGGTTGACCCGCATCATGTTCACCTGGGGCATCGTCGCGACGATGATGGCGTTCATCCAGAACGAAACCCACTTCTACATCCTGCGCTTTCTGCTGGGTGTGGCCGAAGCCGGTTTCTTCCCTGGGGTGATCTACTACTTCACCCGTTGGTTGCCGGGCGTGGAGCGCGGCAAGGCCATTGCGATTTTCCTCAGCGGCTCGGCAGTAGCGTCGTTGATCTCGGGCCCGCTGTCGGGGGCGCTGTTGCAGATCGAAGGCTTTGGTTTCCACGGCTGGCAATGGATGTTCGCCCTCGAAGGCCTGGCCTCGGTGGTGATCGGCTTTTTTGTGTGGTTCTGGCTCGACTCCAAACCCCACGATGCCAAATGGATGACCCGCGAAGAACAGGACGCACTGGTCGACGCCATCGACGAGGAACAACGCCAGCGCGAGGCGCTGACCAGCGTCAAGCCAACCCTTGGCAAGCTGCTCAAGGACCGTCAGATCCTGCTGTTTTGCGCGCTGTACTTCTGCATCCAGTTGACCATTTACGCGGCGACTTTCTGGCTGCCGAGCATCATCAAGAAGATGGGTGATTTGAGCGACGTGCAGGTGGGCTTCTTCAACTCGATCCCGTGGCTGATCTCGATCATCGCCATGTATGCCTTCGCGTCGCTGTCGGGCAAGTTCAAGTTCCAGCAGGCCTGGGTGGCGGCAGCCTTGTTGATTGCGGCGGCGGGCATGTTCATGTCCACCACCGGCGGGCCCATTTTCGCGTTCGTGGCGATCTGCTTTGCGGCCATCGGTTTCAAGTCGGCGTCTTCGCTGTTCTGGCCGATCCCCCAGGGCTACCTGGATGTGCGCATCGCGGCGGCAGTGATCGCGCTGATCAACTCCATCGGCAACCTCGGCGGCTTCGTCGCACCGACCACTTTCGGCTTCCTGGAACAGACCACCGGTTCGATCCAGGGCGGCCTCTACGGCCTGGCCGGCACCTCGGTACTGGCGGCGATCCTGGTGTTCTTCGCCAGGACCGCGCCCTCTGCCGCAGTGCATTCGCCAAGCGCGGCGCCCACCGGCGCTGCCGCCAGCAAACCTCTTTGAGCACTTAAGGAAACTTGCCATGAATACCCCAGTTGTCACGCACTTGCAGGTCATTCCCGTCGCCGGCCACGACAGCATGCTGCTTAACCTCAGCGGCGCCCACGGGCCTTATTTCACGCGCAATATCGTCATCCTCAAGGACAGCTGCGGCAACACCGGCGTGGGCGAAGTGCCCGGCGGCGAGCGCATCCGCGAAACCCTGGAAGACGCACGCAGCCTGGTGATCGGCCAGCCGATCGGCCACTACCAGCGCATTCTCAACCAGATGCGCAGCACCTTTGCATCACGCGACGCGGCCGGGCGCGGCCAGCAGACCTTTGACCTGCGCATCACCATCCACGCCGTCACCGCGATGGAAGCCGCCCTGCTCGACTTGCTGGGGCAGTTCCTCGAGGTACCCGTGGCCGCCCTGCTCGGTGAAGGCCAGCAGCGCGACGCGGTGAAAATGCTCGGTTACCTGTTTTATGTCGGCGACCGCAACGCCACCGACCTGGCCTACCGCAGCGAAGCGGACGCCGACGACGATTGGTTCCGCCTGCGCCATGAAACCGCCCTCACCCCCGAGGCCGTGGTGCGCTTGGCCGAGGCCGCCAAAGCCAAGTACGGCTTCAATGACTTCAAGCTCAAGGGCGGTGTACTGAGTGGCGACGCGGAAATCGAGGCGGTCACCGCCCTGGCCGAACGTTTCCCCGATGCACGCATCACCCTCGACCCGAATGGCGCCTGGTCGCTCAAGGAAGCCATCCGCCTGTGCCGCGACCAGCATCACGTGCTCGCCTACGCCGAAGACCCGTGCGGCGCCGAAAACGGTTACTCGGGCCGCGAAGTGATGGCCGAATTCCGCCGCGCCACGGGCCTCAAGACCGCCACCAACATGATCGCCACCGACTGGCGCGAAATGGGCCACGCGATCCAGCTGCAATCGGTGGACATCCCGCTGGCCGACCCGCACTTCTGGACGATGCAAGGCTCGGTGCGCGTGGCACAGATATGCCATGAGTGGGGCCTGACCTGGGGTTCGCACTCCAACAACCACTTCGACATTTCCCTGGCCATGTTCACCCAGGTGGCCGCCGCCGCGCCGGGCGACATCACCGCCATCGACACCCACTGGATCTGGCAGGACGGCCAACGCCTGACCCGTGAACCACTGAAAATCGAAGGCGGTTACGTGAAGGTGCCGGCCAAACCGGGCCTGGGCGTGGACATCGACATGGACGCCGTGGCCAAGGCCCACGAGCTGTACCAAGGTATGGGCCTCGGCGCGCGGGATGACAGCGTGGCGATGCAGTTCCTGATTCCAGGCTGGCGTTTTAACAACAAGCAGCCTTGCCTGGTGCGCTGAGCAAGCGGTGTTGGATCAGATCGAGTACATATCCGTTTCTGCGGTAACGGCGGCTATAGGTTCCGCCCTTACGGCGGCTCACTTTTGAACAGCCGGAATGCCGGCCCAGTCAAAAGTAAGCAAAACGCTCTTGCCCCAACACTCGGCACCTCGCTTAGGCTCGGTGTGCCCGTAATCCGACATTGATTTGGGGGGCCGCCGCCCCGCGCCATCCATGGCGCGGGGCGGCTAAACCGGCATCCCTGCCGGTTTGCCCCCCAAATCAATATCGAATTGCGGCCAGCGTGTTTGACGGGGCGCCTGAGATCAAGATCAAAAGCCAGAGCAGCAGCAACAGCAACAGCGCAGGGTCGTGGTCGCTCGCTAAACCGCACAGGGATCTTCGGTGTCAGGGTTTACCGGCCGCAGCCCGTTTTGCTCTTGGCGTTGTCTTGACTGCCACCGCCGCAATCGGCTGCACCGTCAGTTCCACGCCCAACGCCAGCATCAGCTTCTGAATCGTCTCATAGCGCGTTTTAGAGCCGCCCTTGAGGGTTTTATACAGACTCTCCCGATTAACCCCCGCCGCCTCGGCCACCTTGTTTACGCCTTGGGCCTTGGCGACCTCTGCAAGTGCCTTCATGAGTACCTGCGGGTCCTGGGATTTCATGCTCTGCGCCAGGTAGGCGCTGATGGTTTCCGGGCTGTCGAGAAAGCGCGACGCCTCGTAGACGCTGGTGCCGGATGTATCCAGATCGAGGATCGGCATGTCCTCTGGTTTGAATTTTGACTCACTCATTTCATTGACCTCTCAGGGCATTGAGGATCTCTTTTGCCCGTTTGATCCTCTCGTCTGGTCGGTTTTATCACTGCCCCACAGCATCAGGTACGCCGTGACCTGTAGCCTACTGGCTACTCCTTGTCGATGCCAGTGAATTTTTAGTCCGGAACGATCCAGAAGAAAAAATCCTAGTCCAGCACCCGCATGAGCAGCCGATCGAGACTATTAGCGCTTGTTTCCCTGATGTTTAAAGCCCCCCAATCGACAATGCCCAAGCCAGGCTCAGCGATACACCGGATAACGACGGCACAGTGCGACGACCTGTTCGCGCACGTGGTGGCCGACTTTGTCGCTGTTGCCGTTTTCCAGGGCGTCGAGTACGTCGCATAACCAGCCGGCCACTTGCTCGCAGGCCTCGACACCGAAGCCGCGCGTGGTCACCGCCGGGGTGCCGATGCGCAGGCCGGAGGTCACGAAGGGTGAGCGCGGGTCATTGGGCACCGAGTTTTTGTTGGCGGTGATAAAGGCACGGCTCAAGGCCGCGTCGGCCTCCTTGCCGGTGTAGGGCTTGCTGGACAGGTCGATCAGCATCATGTGGTTGTCGGTACCGCCCGAGACGATTGCGTAGCCGCGTTTTTGCAACACCGCCGCCATGGCCCGGGCGTTGATGACCACCTGACGCTGATAGACCTTGAACGCCGGCGCCAGTGCTTCCTTGAACGCCACGGCCTTGGCCGCGATCTGGTGCATCAGCGGCCCGCCCTGCACGCCGGGAAATACCGCCGAGTCGAGCTTTTTGTAGAACGCTTCGTCCTGGCCCTTGGACAGAATCAAACCGCCGCGCGGCCCGCGCAGGGTCTTGTGCGTGGTGCTGGTGACCACATGCGCATGGGGCAGCGGGTCCGGGTATTCGCCCGCCGCGACCAGCCCGGCGACATGGGCCATGTCGACCCAGAAAATCGCGCCGGCCTTGTCGGCAATGCTGCGCATGCGGGCCCAGTCCTTGTACCGCGAATACGCCGAAAAACCGCCGATCAACATCTTCGGGCGTGTTTGCAGGGCGATGCGCTCCATCTCGTCATAGTCAAGAAAGCCGGTTTTCGGGTCCAGCCCATAAGGCACGATGGTGTAGTGCCGCCCCGAGAAGTTGGCCGGGTTACCGTGGGTCAGGTGACCGCCCTGGGCCAGGTTCATGCCCATCACCGTGTCACCGGGGTTGGTCAGCGCCAGGAACACCGCCGCGTTGGCCTGGGCCCCGGCATGGGGCTGCACATTGGCATAGTCGCAGTTGAACAGAGCCTTGATCCGTTCGATGGCGAGCCGCTCGGCCACGTCGACGTATTCACAGCCGCTGTAATAGCGCTTGCCGGGGTAGCCTTCGGCGTACTTGTTGGTGAGCACCGTGCTCTGGGTTTGCATCACCAGCGGACTGGCGTAGTTTTCCGAGGCGATCAGCTCGATGTGATCTTCCTGGCGATGCACTTCGTTGTGAATCGCTGCATGCAGCTCAGGGTCGAAAGCGTTGAGGGTCAGCGTTGAGTCGTACATGGGCAAAGGGTCCTGGGTTAAGAAATCAAGCTTCACTGCGCAGGTGGGCTTCATCGAACGTCTTGCTGACCGGCAGCAGGCGCACACCGCACGGGTCACGGCCTACCCGGCGACACGCCTGGACAATGCGCATAAGGCCGCTGAGTGACGAGGGCCAGAGTCTACGGATAGACTGGCCTGCCTTTACCTGCCAATTCATGGAAAGAGAGCAGACCGCATGGCAACCACCTTCGAGCTGGAAACCCTGAAGATGCGCCTCAACGACGCGGAGTTTCAGTTACTGGATCTGCACCAGCGCATCCAGCGCGCATTGCGTGCACTGATCCTTGATGGCGCACTCGGCCCCGGCCTGAAACTGCCCGCCACGCGGGTTTTGTCCAAGTCACTGGGTTGCGCTCGCGACACCGTCGAGAACGCCTATGGGCAATTGCATCGGGATGGTTTTATCGTGCGCCGCGAAGGTGCCGGCAGTTACGTCTGCGACACACTGGGCGTGACATTGCGCGGTGCCGGGCGCCGCCGCCTCAAGGCCCAGGCCATCAGAAACAGCATTGCCGCGCCGGGCGCCGAACTCAGCCAACGTGGACGAATGATCTTCGACACCGGCGGCGTGCACGATCAGCAAGTGATCAAGGCGTTCGCCACCGGCCTGCCGGAAACCCGCAGCTTCCCCACCGATGTCTGGGAGCGCTTGCAGCGCCAGGTCATGAAGGACCATCGGGCAAGCGTGCTGCTGCATGGCGACCCACAAGGTGCCGAACCCCTGCGCAAAGCGATTGCCACCTACCTGAACCTGGAGCGCGGCGCCACCTGCACCCCCGACCAGGTGCTGGTACTGAGCAGCACGCGCCAGGCGCTGTACCTGTGCGCGCAATTGCTGGTCGACGCCGGCAAGCCGATCCTGCTGGAAAACCCTGGCTATTACGGCGCCCGCAAAGCCTTTGAAATCGCCGAAACCCAGGTGCTGCCGATCGACGTCGATGAACACGGCATTCGCACCGACCTGTTGCACGCCGACCGCAGCGGCGCCCCTTGCGTGTATGTCACGCCCTCGCACCAATACCCCACCGGCGTGACCCTGCCGCTGGAACGGCGCCTTGAGTTGATCAATTGGGCGGCGCAAAAAGGCAAATGGATCATCGAAGACGACTACGACAGCGAGTTCCATTACGACGGGCCACCCACCGCGTGTGTGCAGGGGCTGGACAAGTACCAGCGCACGCTCTACATCGGCACCTTCAGCAAGACCCTCTACCCCGGCCTGCGCATGGGCTACATGGTGCTGCCGTCCGAACTGGTCAAGCCCTTTGCCTATGCGCGCAGCATCATGGATGGCCACACCCCGCAAACCCTGCAACTGACGCTGGCGCGCTTTATGGAGGACGGTCACTACAACGCGCACGTGCGCGCCATGCGCAAGCTGTACCGCTCACGCCGGTCCATCATGCACGAGGCCATCTGCAGGCACTTGAGTATGGTCAGCGCCCCGTTGCCGCCGGGCGGGTTGCAGATTCCCTGCGTGCTCAAGGCCGGCTGGTCCGAAGAAAAAACCATCCGCCAGGCCGCCACGGCGGGTGTGCAACTCTCCGGCCTGAGCCGTTTGTATGCGGGCGAGCCGAAGCAACAGGGCTGGCTGTTGGGGTACTCCGCCCTGACCGCGCATGAAATCGAAACCGCGATGGTGCGGCTGGCCAGGGCCTTGAAAATCTAGTGGCCCCTGCAGCGACCTAACCCCCTGGCAACACACGACTCATGACAGCAACTGCACGGTCATTGCGCGATAGACATTCAGCCCCCGCAGGTCGCTGGCCCTGGCCTGAGTGCTCTCAAGTTTGGCCAGCCAACGGTGTGCCGGGGTCTTGTCCAAAGCCACCGCGTGCAGCGCTATGGGCGCAAGGCCCAATCCAATCAGTGCTTGAGGGCCTTGCTCACTGACCAACAGGACTTCGCCCGCGCCCACGGCAACTGCCCGGTCCTGCCCGGCGTAGACGTTGCGCCTCCAATCGGTGATATGCGACTGCCAACGGGAAAAATTGCCTCCGCCTTTTTGGCGGTACTCATCGCTCTGCAAGATGGCAAGCGTGTCGACTGAATGGAGGGCCAGGTAGGCTGGGCAATCGCCGCTCAAGGCTTCGAAACGCTGTGAGGTTTTAAATCCACTCACCGAGATCAGCGCCGGTAGTTTTTCCAGGCTATAAAACGCATTCCACTCGGCTTCGCTGGCGGGATCAGCGTAGTTGCACTCGACTGTGTAAATCATCGTGTCACTCCACTCATTGATGTTCCGTCATGCTAGTGACAGGCTAATCCGCCATAAAACGATATTTCGGCACCCTTCAATGATCAAACGTCAAGCTGGACGCCTTGACCCGAACCAGGAACGCCCATGCGTCGAAAGCTCCCCAGTAACGCGGCCCTGATGGCCTTTGAAACCGCCGCCCGCCATGGCAGTTTCGCCCGCGCCGCCAACGAACTGGCCTTGACCGAAGGCGCCATCAGCCGGCAGATCGGCCGCCTGGAAACCTTTTTGGGCGTTACGCTGTTCGAGCGCATTGGCAACCGCGTGCGACTGCTGCCTAACGGTGAGCGCTACGCCGCCCAAGTACGCGAACTGCTCGACCGACTCGACAGGGACAGCCAGTACCTGATGGGCCAGCCCAGCGACGGCGCCAGCTTGGATATCGCCGTCAGCCCCACCTTTGCCCTGCGCTGGCTGATTCCGCGGTTGCCTGACTTTGGCCAACAACACCCGAACATCTGTGTGCACCTCTCGGAACGCATGGAACCGTTTGTGCTGGCAGGCAGCGGCTTGGACGCTGCCATCCATTTCGAGCACCCGGCCTGGACAGGCATGCACACCCACCGCCTGTTGAATGAAGTGCTGATTCCGGTTTGTCACCCTGCCCTCCTGAACCCGGGCAAGCAGGCAACGGCGCTGGATTCACTGCCGCGATTACACCGGCGGCAGAACCCGGATGCATGGCAGCGCTATGCCCAGGAAACCGGGATCGTCCTGAGCAACGCCGCCATGGGTGCGCGCTACGATTTGCATGCGATGTTGATCGAAGCCGCACTGGCCGGTCTCGGCGTGGCCCTCGTACCACGCCTGTACGTGGAAGCAGAGTTGGCGCAAGGCCGACTGGTTGCGCCATGGCCGCAGGCGACGAATATCGCCAAGACGTTTTGCCTCGTGCTGCCCGAGCCTCTTGAGCTGAGCGGTGCGCCGATTCGGGCGTTTGCACGTTGGTTGTTGGGGCAGGCGCGGGGATGATTCAGTGGGTAGGTGCGGCTCATGCTCGATTGCTTTCGACCAGAAGCAACCAGTCACGTGTCTAAAAGATTGCGACAGTGAAATGGGGTAATAACACCCGCTTTCTAAGAACGCATACCCATCCAGATTACCGCCTCGGTCCATGCGGTCACCATCGGTTTCAGTACCCTGAACCAGGGATCACGCACATCAATCTGCGCTGCCGAGTGGTCATGATGGTGCTGCTCCTCCTCCACAATCGAAGTAATGGCAGCCACCGCGTGGAGATCGATGTCGCCCAGCACATCAAGTTGATGAGCCAGGTGCTTGAGCACCACACTCTCAACCGCGACGGTAGTCGCGACAATGGCTTTGCGGCCGCAGATGCCAGTAACCAGACCCAACGCAAGACCGCCGATGCCACACAACCAATAACTACGGCAGCGGGGATAACCGCGACGTCGCAGCTCCTCCTGAAAAACCGTCCGATGGCGGCGCTCGTGGGAAAGGAACTCCTTGAGTTCATTCACCATGCCCGGGACGAAAAGCCGGGCCATAAACAACTGTCCGCTGTAGATACAGATCGCACCATGCTCGCCCGCATGGTCGACCTTCATCATGCGGTTGCCGAGGTCGTCGCCCTTAGCCGTATAGTCTGGTGAATTCACATTGAGATTTCTTGTTCGAGGGGCTGAGTCATGGGGCCGGTCCTTGCTCTTGAGCCGGCATCGTGCGGTAACGCTTAGCAGATAAGCAAGTGAGTTCACAGAGCGGCCTCCGACCCTCTTCGATTTGGCCGATCTTTAAGCAACTGACAGATCGTTTTGGGGTGTTTTTAGCCGGTTGTCTCTGTCGGCTGTGCGGCCAAAAGCTGCCACTTGGATCACCGGTCAGACTGCTTTACACGTTAACCAAGCCCCCCAGAACAGGCTGCTGAAAAAACGGGTAGCGTCCCCAAAGCCCTCATCATGCAAAAGCTTCTGAACAGCCGCTTCAGAATGTGGAGGGTCAGCGCCTTGAAGGATTTTCCCAAGTTTGACCTTCACTTCATCCGGGCTGGCTCCATGCTGCCGCCAACGCTGCCCCCAGGCTGCGAGGAGTAAAGGTTGGCTGGCATAGGCATAATGATTGCCGGCGACAATCAGCGGAGCCCCAGGTTTTAGACGAGCCCGAATGGATCGTAAAATTTCTCTCTTGGCATCATCCCCATCAAGGTGATGGAGTACACCGATCAAAGTGGCTGCGTCGTAGGACCCATCTGCGGCCAAGTCTTCAACGTGCCCAAGATGCATGTCCGTTCTTTCAAGCACGCTGTTTACAGCTAACTGCTGTTTCGCGGTTTCCAGCATCGGCTCAGATGGATCAACGGCGGTGAAGCGCCAGCCCGGCTCAAGCTTGGCCATCGCAATGATCTCCTGTGCCGTACCGCCTGCGCCGACTACCAGAATTTTTGCAGAGCCCATATTTTCAAGGCTTGCCGCGAGCATGCATGCCACCAAGTCCTGACAGGCGTCATAACCTGCCAGTGCGATACGGCTCTGTCGTCCGTATTCATTGGCTCGAGCGTTATCAAACTTTTCAGCTGAGTTAAGTCGTGATTTCAAGGCCGTTCTCCATGTCCTTGAATCAACTTAGGTCATAAACATAAATAATAAAAATTCATTGATTTTATGCACCGCATTCCCACCAGGAATACCCAGGCATTCATGATTTGTCCAAGTGAAAGTCAGCTATGGGTCGAAAGCCGCCTCTCGTGACTGACAACTGGCCAAAAGCAGCCGGCCGCCGACCGTTCGCCGCCCACTTGACTCATCCATGACTTGCGCTCGGCTTTCTCATAGGTATCTACACATCTCAAGTACCAGGTTTAGCCCGTGGCGAGGGAGCTTGCTCCCGTGACGGTCGAGCAGGCGATCAAGTTGCAAGACATGTAAGCGGTTGACCGCGGTGTATCAGATCAATACCGGGGCGCCAGTCAATTCGTCAGGGAGCAGTGAGCTGCCTCGACTGGCGACTTAACCCTGGCGTCGTGCCCGTGATGCGCTTGAATGCGCGGCTGAAAGCGGCCTGAGAGGTGTAGCCCAAGCGCAGCGCCACCTCTTCGATTGGCAGCCTTTCGAGTGTCAGCCACTGGCTCGCAAGCCGCATCCGCAATTCGGTGACGTAGCGCAGCGGGGCCATGCCAATGGTCATCTGGAAACGGTCGGCGAAGACCGAGCGAGAGGTGTTGCAGTGTGCCGCCAGCTGCGCAACGGTCCAGTCGCGCCCCGGCTGTTGATGCAGCGCCAGCAGCGCACCCGCCAACCGTGGATCACGCAAGGCGGCGACCAGGCCTGAGGCATTTGCGCAGGCGCACTCCACCCAACCGCGTACGACCATGGCCGCCACCACGTCGGCCAACCGCGCGAGGATGCCGGCGAAACCGACCCGTGCGGCGCTGACTTCGCGCTCCATGGTGGTCAGGATGGGCATCAGTCCAGGGTAACGCTGGCCACCGGCATCAATCAGCATCAGGCCCGGCATCAGTCTGCCCAGGCCGTGGATACTGCCCAGTTCAAACTCCATGCAGCCACTGAACAAAAGGGTGGCCGGCGTAAGGCTGGCGTCGGTCCCGGTCTCTACCGCGCAGACAGCATCGCCGAGGGGCGCGCCGTCCAAACGGTCGATGTCCTGAACAGGCACATCCGCATCGGACAACAGTTGATGGGCCGCGCCATGGGAGATGAACACGGCGTTGCCGGCAGACAGCGCATACGTCGTGCCGTCGTCCATGCGCAGCAGCGCATTGCCGACCGCCAGGAAGTGGAACCAGGCATGCCCAGGTTTGGCAGCGAAGCCCAGGCCGAAGACTGGCCCGGCTTGGATACGTCGGTACTCGACGCCACGCAGGCGCATGCCGCGCAACAGCTCGTTGATGAGATTCGAGGACAGAGCAAACTGATCTGTAGGCATCGTTCAGGTGTTTCAGTCAAAAAATCGAGTTTCTTGATCATAGATCATCCGATTTCGCGCGCCTAGACTGCGGATCGCAATGAAGATTGGGAGATCCGTGCAATGACTGACTGTATGTGTAACGCCGTATCCGACAGCCGTCCCGGCGCCGGGACGGAGGTAGAACCTGCAACCGCCGCGTGGATGGCCGTTTTCTCATTGGCAATGGGCGTGTTCGGCTTGCTGACCGCTGAGTACCTTCCGGCCAGCCTGTTGACGCCGATGGCGACCGATCTGGGGGTGTCCGAAGCGCTGGCTGGCCAGGCGGTAACGGTGACCGCCGTGGTGGCGCTGTTCGCCGGGCTGTTGGTGCCAGGCCTGACCCGCAGTATCGACCGCCGCTGGGTGTTGCTGGGGTTTTCCACACTGATGATCGTGTCCAACCTGTTGGTCGCCGTTTCCTCCAGCCTCGCGGTGCTCTTGGTGATGCGTATCCTGCTGGGCATTGCCCTTGGTGGCTTCTGGAGCATGGCGGCAGCGGTGGCGATGCGTTTGGTACCGGGTGCGTTGTTGCCGCGAGCGCTTTCGATCATTTTCAGCGGCATTGCCGTCGGGACGGTGGTGGCGGTGCCGCTGGGCAGCTACCTGGGCGCGTTATATGGCTGGCGCAGCGCGTTTTTTGCAGCGGCGGCGGTGGGTGCAGTGACCCTGGTTTTCCAGTCGTTCACGCTGCCAAGCCTTGCGCCGCGCCGGCCGGCGCGCCTGCGCACTGTCCTGGAGGTGTTGCGGCGCCCGGGCATCGCCATGGGGATGTTCGGTTGTGTGCTGGTGCACAGCGGCCACTTCGCAATGTTCACCTATGTTCGGCCATTTCTCGAAGGCACGACCGGCATCGGCCCACAGGGGCTGTCGCTGATGTTGCTGGGGTTTGGGGTGGCGAACTTCGTCGGCACGCTGTTGGCCGGCTGGCTGCTGGAGCGCCGCCCACTGGCCACGCTGGTGTTGATGCCCGCATTGGTGGGCGTTGCAGCACTGGCGTTGGTGCTGTTACCGGCCTCGGTGCCGGGGCAGGCGGTGCTGCTGGCGATCTGGGGCCTGGCCTTTGGCGGCGTGCCGGTGGCGTGGTCGAACTGGGTCGCCAGCGCGGTACCCGATCAGGCGGAAAGCGCCGGGGGCATGGTGGTGGCCTCTGTGCAGTCGGCCATCGCAACCGGCGCCGCCGCTGGCGGTGCGATGTTCAGCCTCGGTGGCAGCGCAGGCGTATTCGTAGCGGCGGCCGTGCTGATGCTGCTGGCTGCATTGCTGATTGCGCTGCGTGTTCGGGTCCCTTCTGCACATGGCAGTGCCCGGACCAGACCGGCGCTGCACCTTTGATCTGATGCCCCCAGCGTCGCAGCCGTGAGCACAAACGCAGATCCGCAAGGCTGTCGAACAAGGCGGGTTGCCGTAGAATGCCCGCCTTGAACAACCTCAAAGGAATGACATCCATGCCCAGCGAAAAATCCAGGAAGACGCTCGTGTATTCGGCGTGGGGGTTGCTGTTTTTGAGCCTGGTGGGGGTTCTGGTCATACAGGCTTTTCAGGAAACACCGCAGCCGAGCAAAACCACCTTTCTCAGCGACCTCATCATCGTGACCGCGCGAACAACGCCCCAGAATCGAAAAATCGACGAAGATATAACCTTCGTTCGGGCGCAAGCGGCCAACAGTCACGCACTCAAGTTCTATTACACCTTGACCCGTTACGACACCCATCCCAATGAGATTGACCTGGACGTGATGAAATCAAACATCACCCAGGCGACTTGCGCCGCACAAATGCGCAGCGACCAATCGATACTGTCCCAAGGCGGGACCCTCATTTACATTTTTGGCAGCAAAAACGTAAAAGAGGTGGGACAGTTCGAAATCAACAAGCAGAGTTGTGAGGGCTGAGGCTGGCCCGCATGTTCCCGGTGCGATTGCGGTTCAAGCCCGTTTGGGCAACTTCCAGTTCGGCCGGATGAAGTGGCAGGTATACCCGTTCGGTATCCGCTCCAGATAATCCTGATGCTCCGGCTCCGCCTCCCAGAACGCACTGGCGGGCTCGATTTGCGTGACCACAGGCCCCGGCCACAGCTTGGAGGCGTCCACGTCAGCCGCGGTATCTTCGGCAATATCCCTTTGCTCTTCGCTCAGGTAGTAAATCGCCGAACGATAGCTCGGCCCAAGATCATTGCCCTGCCGGTTAGGCGTGCTCGGGTCATGGATCTGGAAAAAGAACTCCAGAATCTGCCGGTAGCTGATCACCGCCGGGTCAAACACGATCTCAATCGCTTCGGCATGGTTGCCGTGGTTGCGGTAGGTGGCGTTCGGCACGTCGCCACCGGTGTAGCCGACGCGCGTGCGCAGCACGCCGGGGTAGCGTCGCAACAGGTCTTGCATGCCCCAGAAGCAGCCGCCGGCGAGGATGGCGGTTTCGGTTGGGTTGGTCATGGTCTGTCCTTGCGGTTGATGGAGACAGGAGTAGTTATGGGGGGATGTTGGGCAATACCAAGCCGGATCAAGTAAAAAACAGGATCGTGTTGCGGAACGAGTACAAGTCCTACGGGCGCCTTGGCGCCTTGCTCCATTGCCTACAGTTGCGTCAGAATCCGCCGGCTTGTGCGCTTGGGTAGGCGTCTCTAAGGTGGCTCGGTCGCTGACAATTCAGTGATCGGGTTTAGTAGCCCGAGGGTCAATTACACTTGGTGCATGAGCTTCATCCATCAGACGTTTCTGTCTGTGCCTGATGGTGGCTGTGCGTAGGGCGCCTTCGGGTGCGCCGGCTTTGTGTAATTCCCCGGTCTACTAACCTGCGTACAGCTGCCACCCCTCGTTTAGTAGCGACGGGGTGTCGGCCCTAGCCAGGAATTACATATGTTCAAAGTCACGCCAAACCCTCCGAACGGCCCGGACCTGAAGCTTGATCAGGCGGCGCATCGGGCGATTGATTATCACCTGAACCCCGGCGGTGAACCGCCAGCCCCTCCTCCACCGCCCTCGACAACGCTGTTCAGTGTGGCGGACGATGCCAGCAGTGAAGTGTTGCTTGCCAATAGCTATGAAACGTTTTCTTCGGTGACTGCGTTGTTGCTGAACCTGTCGAATGAGCTGACGGGGAAACAGCGGGATGTGGCGTTGGCGATTCATCAGTTGAGTGAGTTGGGGGTTTTGTTGGTGGATAAGTTGATGGAGCGGGAGGGGGCTGTGGCGGGTAGCTGACCTTCACCCATCCGAAAGATTGCCGAGTCGTTGTGACGAACTATCATAACAACTCGGTGACTTTTTCAGCGCCACATAAGACCGGCCGTCCAGTGAAATAAGTTACTCCGCGTTGTCACTAACCTTACGACTCGGCGTTTTTTTCTAGACAAATAAACTAGTCTTTTATGTTCTCTCTACTGGGTACTCCATTCTTGATAACGTCAGCCCTATGACCGACCTTCATGGCTTGCTGGATAAAAATTACAAGCCCCGCATTGAGAGCCATAAAGTTCGCGAGCACCTTACTGAAGTCAACTTATTGCTCAACATCTCTTTCAACCTTCTCAACACTATCAACATCAAAAACACATATATCCCCATAAGTTCCATCGTGATATTTAACCCTAAAAACATCACTTCCACGCCTTATAGAAAACCCCACAAAAATATGAATGGTTGACTGAATCCCCTTCGTAAATTTAACGGCCTTCCCTTCACAAAAGCGCAGAGCGGCTTCAGCTTCTTCAAGTTTCATTTTTTAATCCTCTGAATCACAAGAGCATTCGTTGTACCCCGCGCAATTGAAGTCGCACACTGTTAAAATTGACAGTTTTTTATATCTAATCGCGATAAAAACATCCAGTATTACGTTGGAGATGACTATATTGGAGGTACATTGGCGAAAAAAAGCGAAAAAAGGGGGACGTATTTGAATGGCACTTACTTAAACTCCCTATGACATCATCTTCCTGCCTTATCACATGGCCCTGTCGCATTTAAACGCAAGACAAAAACAAAGATACCACCGCAAAACGACTATTTTCTTAAACCCTTAGAAATAACAACAAGCCGAGATAACGCACCAGTACAATATCAGGCTTGACGAAACTCTTAAACCCATAAAACCTTATAACCAAAAGCACTTTAACCAAGCACAAAAAATCATTAAAAACTGTCAACTATTACAGGTTTTTCGTATTCTAAAACGGTCTAGACTTTCTTAAATCAACCAATGGAGTTACGATCATGAAAGGTCACATAAAAGCCACTTCCAGCACAATAGAACCAAACCAGATCACCTCTTGGTATTTCTCTGATTGATCATCCCTAGAGAATACAAAGTTCAAATTCCTTAGCGGAGACATAGTAACTGTCATACCTGCTGGAGAAATAAATTATACGACTTTCGACATCAAGCAGGTCACCAAATTAGTTCTTACACATCCTACATACATATCTTCAACCGTGACAATTACCGATGACAATATTTAATCGAATTTATATAAGGGAATAGGGGGGGGGGGGGGGTAAGACCAGAATGGCACTTACTTAACAGTCTTCGGATGTCCATTCCTCCTGACCTCAGCCCTTGCTGAGCGACCTTACCATGAGCGTTCGTTTTTGGCCGATTACCACCATCCACAAACAACGCATTCCCCCCAACCGCGTCCATCCGCCACACCCCCCACCCTCCAGTCCCCACCTCCCCAGCCGATAACCCTACTAACCACGCGCCTACCCCCGCATCCACACCCGATCGAGTCCACTCAATGAACCCACTCTCCTTGCTAAAAAAAGTCCGGGCCGATCGTCAAGGCACCGCCACGCTCACCAGCACTTCCAGCGACCTGGACGCCGCTCTCACTGCCCTGCGTATCACCCCCACGCTGATCACCGGTTTTATTTCGCCGCATCTGGACATTGATCAGGTCGCCGCAAAGCTCAAACGCCGCTTCCCGCAAGCCACCATCAGCCTCTGCACCACCTCCGGTGAACTGCAACGCACCCAATTCGCTGTATTGCGCCACAGGCGATCGCTGGGATCGGGTGGTGTTGCAGCTGTTCGACGACAGTGTGATTGCCTCTGCCGAGGTGGTGATGGTGCCGCTTGAATGCGAGGACATTCGTGGTGGCGGCAAGCGGTTGGGGATGCAGGAGCGGATTGCCAAGCTGGCGGGGCATATCAAGCGGGTGCAGGTGCGTACGCCGATTGATCACCGCGATACGTTGGCGTACGTGGTGTTCGATGGGTTGTCGGCATCGGAGTCGTTTTTTATGGAGGCGCTGTATGAGTCGGGGCGTTTTCCGTGTTTGTTTGTAGGGGGATCGGCCGGGGGTAAGTCGGATTTTCAGAAGACGCTGATTCATGACGGCCAGCGCAGTTATCAGAACCATGCGCAGATTGTGTTTCTGAAGACGGCGGCGCATGTGCGATTTGGTGTGTTCAAAAGCCAGAATTTCAAACCGGCGGATTTGACCTTCAGCGTGCTGACGGCCTCGATGGAGGACCGCACCATTGACCAGGTGATCGACAGCAAGGGCAATATCAAGAGCATGGTGCAGGCGCTCTGTGATGCGTTCAGTTGCGCGCCCCAGGCGTTGGAATCGAAGCTGGCGGATTACTCGTTTGCGATCCGGGTGGGCAGGGAGTTGTTTGTGCGCTCGATTGCGCGCATCGATTTTGAGCAGCAGATTGTGCAGTTGTTTTGCGACGTGGCGCCGGGCGAGGAGTTGGTGATGGTGCGGCGTACGCCGTTGCGCGAGGCGACGCGTTTGGATTATGAGCAGTTTCTGCGCGGCAAGGGTGGCCAGCCGCTGGCGGGTATTTTGAATGACTGCATCTTGCGCCGGCTGAACAATGGGGCCGAGTTGGGCAGCATGGCCGGCACGTTTGGCGATGTGCCGTTGGCGGGTTTTTCGACCTTCGGGGAGATTCTGGGGTTGAACCTGAACCAGACGCTGACGGCGATTTTCTTTTTCAAGGTGGCCAAGGGCGCGAGTTTCAGTGATGAGTACGTGGACAATTTCATCGCCCATTACGGCGAGTTCAAGGCGTTTTTCCTACGGCGCCAAGTGAAGAAGCTGGCGGGGTTGAACCATGTGGTGGTCAAGCAGATTGCCGCGTACAAGAACAATGACTTCTCCAACACCCTGAATACCCGTGGTCTGGACAGCAATATCCTGCCGGTGTTCGAGGGCCTGGCGGACTTGGGCATGGTGTTGGCCCAGGCTGAGCGCCAGCAGGAAGACATTGCTGCGCAGCTCAAGCATTACTCCGGCGAGTTGCATGCGTCGATGGATGAGCTGGTGGGTACCATCGACCGGCAGAACGGTGTGTCGGCCCAGGCCGGGGCCACGGTTGAGGCGCTGTCCAGCCAGGCGGGGGATGCGGTGGAGGGCGCGCGGACACTGGCCGGTTCGAGTTTGCGTATCCAGTCGATTGTGCAGGTGATCCAGCAGATCGCCGGGCAGACCAACTTGCTGGCGCTCAATGCGGCCATTGAAGCCGCGCGTGCCGGCGACCTGGGCCGGGGCTTTGCGGTGGTGGCGGACGAGGTGCGCAAGCTGGCGGAGATCACGCGCAAGAACGCGGCGGAAATTGGCGTGGACATCGACGTGTTGTCGGGCGAGATCCAGCGGGTGGCCCAGCAGATCGAAGACCAGTCCACCGGTGTGGGCGCGCTGCGCGAAATGCTCGATGCGCTGGAGGCGTCCAGCCATGCAACAGAGGGCACGGCGCAGCGCACCAAGACAATTGCGGATACCTTGACCGGGTTGACGCATGCGTAAAACGGATACCGGCCATATTGTGGTGAGCGGGGCAAGTCCGCTCTCCACAAAAGAACAATAGGTCCCGGGTCTGGAAAATAGATTTACAATCCGGCTCCCCTCCTCCCGGACCGCCGCCATGCCGCGCCTTTTCGCCTTAATGCTGTTGTCGCTACCGACCTTGGCCTACGCGTTGCCCGCGTTGGAAAACACCACGCTCTACAGCGACACGGCCAAGGATTGCCATGACGTCGACCTGGCCACCTGGCAGCACCCCACCCGCACGCTGCTGGAAAAAAACCACTTCCAGCTTGAACGCATCCAGCTCTGCAACGGCGGGCACTATCCGATTTTCCAGGTGCAGGCGCCCTACGACCCGCGAGGTCAGACCAAGGATTTTTTCCTGCCGTTTTATGAGGATATGCGCAAAGCCAATGGTAAATGGCCCTACGCGCTGGTCGACAACAGTGATGCGGTGGTGGTGTATGTGAGTTACCCGAAAAACGATACGATCGCGCTGGATTACGAAGGTTACGCGTTACCCTGATACGGCTGCGGTTTCGAACTCATCATGGACGATAGACACAATGAAAACGGCTTTCTGTGCGCTGCTACTGCTTGGCCTGGCGCTGCCTTGCTTTGCTGATGAACCTGCCATCGGCTTCCAAACCGTCACCCTGCCCGACGCGCACGACCAGCGTGCGCTGCAAATGGCCGTCTGGTACCCCGCCGTCACTACCGCCACGCCTGAGCTGATTGCCGACAACGCGGTGTTCATCGGCGCTCTCGCCGTGCCCGGTGCGGCGCCGGCTGGGGGCGAGCATCCGTTGGTGGTGCTGTCCCACGGCTATGGCGGCAACTGGGGCAACCAAGTGTGGCTGGCCAGCGCGTTGGCCCGCCAGGGTTATATCGTGGCGGCGGTCAACCATCCGGGCACCACCAGCAAGGACCGCAGCCCCGCCGCTGCCGCGCAGTTGTGGCAACGGCCCAGGGACCTGAGCCGCGCCATCGATGCCGTGCTTGCGCAGCCGCAGCCGTTTGGTGCGGTGGCGAAGGGGCGGATTGCGGCAGTGGGCCATTCCATCGGCGGCTGGACAGTGATGGAAATCGCCGGTGCGCGGTTTGATCCCGATTTGTTTGCCCGGGACTGCGGCGTGCACCCGAAGTTGTGCGGTTGCATTGGCTATAAACAGATGAACCCCGCCGCCACGCCCGCCGGTAAGGCGCAACTGGCGGCGGATTTGAGCGATCCGCGGGTAACAGCCGTTGTGTCGCTGGACCTGGGCCTGTCGCGCGGTTTTACCGATGCCAGCCTGGCGGCGCTGTCGGTGCCGGTGTTGGTGATTGCGGGCGGTGTGCCGACGGAGGACATGGCGCCGGAACTGGAGTCTGCCGATATGGTGAGGCGCATGCCGAAAGCGACGACGCACTATGTGGAGATTGCTGACGCCACCCACTTCAGTTTTATGGCGATCTGCAAGCCGGGAGGCATGGCGTTGATTGAAGAGGATTCGCCGGGGGATGGGATGATTTGTCGGGATGGCGAAGGGGCTCGGGCGCGGCCAGTCATTCAGCAGCAGGTGGTGGAGTTGATGACTGAGTTTTTGGCGTGGTCGTTTCGACGCTGAAACCAGGACAATCAATAAGTGTATTTTTTGGTCGCTATATATTTTAAGGGAGCATGATCTTTATGGACAAAAAAAAGAAACCGTCCGAGCCAACTGAGCCAGCTATTACAGCAGGGCTGGAGCATTCGACATTGAATGGGGGTCATGACGCTCCTATCACTACACTGAACGAGGACCGCCTTGAACGCGGATCGCTGGCGCGCTCGATTTTCAGAGAGATAAAAGACACACGCTTAGAATTTTCGACCCGGATTGGACTTTACGGCGAGTGGGGCTCTGGTAAAACCAGCGTGCTGAATTTAGTTAAGGCATTAGCGACGCAACAGGGTGATATATTCATATCCCTTTCAGCTTGGAAGGTAGTGGATCTCAATGACTTCCTTGCCTCACTGTATAACGCCATCGCACACGAGCTTAAGAAAAATCGAGTGAAGCCACCTAAGTGGTTACGTTTGAAACACTGGGGAAGGAAAGCGACCAAAGGAACACAAGTGTTTGCTGAGATGGCCGGGCAGACGGCGGGCAAATTTGACAACGATCTAGGATCTGTTGCTGTAGCCGGTGCAGCTGTGCTTGATTCACTTATGAGTACAGTGAATCGGCGCCTGACGCTTGACGAGCACGAAATCAAGGCACTGCGTGCATTACTTCAGGATGATCATAGGATAATAGTCAGTATTGACGATCTCGACAGGGCAGATCCGGTTGCCCTGCCAAAATTGCTCTTATCGCTGCGAGAGCTTATGGACATACCCGGATTTGCATTCATCTTGGCATTCGACCCACTGATTGTTAATCAAGCACTTAAAGCTTATTCAAGCACCTACTCAGAAGAGAAACTAGATAATCCAAGACAACCTTTTCTGGAAAAAATAATTGACCTATCGCACACATTAAAGGAACTTTCAAGCGAGGAAGCTAAACAGTTCGCAACTCATCAACTTTTCGTCAACTGCAGCTTCATCCCGCGCCCAGAGATCGACCGTGCCGCTGAGTGGTTTCCGAGCAACCCTAGACTTATAAAGTTAATCGTTCGAGAGCTGCGTAGCTTTACATACGCCGCACAGCGCCATGACGTAGGTGATTTGGCCTGGGAGGCAATTATTGTTCATACAATTTTGAGAAAAATAGCACCCGCTACGGCGAAATTTGCGGAGTCAGTTCTTATAGGGAAGGACTCCGCTAATAAAGCCATGGCTTTTTCAGACGGAAAAAAGGAAGAGGCGAGCACGCTCTTCTCCCAGGCAATGGATGCCAGTGCGTTTAAAGACGGTACCGTTTCGCAGAACCGCTTGAAAAGAACACTTATAAAACTACAAGGCTTACGCAATTGGCAAAGTGTAGATAGAATAAATTATGAAATGAACCTCAGCACAAAAGAGCCCGTTCTAACGCCGAAAGAATATCGAGCCATTCGAACGCTCTGGCAGAGCACATTCAACTTGAAAATACTACAAACACAACTGCTTAAACATGCAAAATCTGCTGATTGCGGAACAACCAAAGTCATTAACAACCTCATCAATCACGCTCTTGAAGACTACAAGAGCCTGGTAAGTAAACTGACACAGTTCAGAACATCAACAGAAACTTCCAATGCCATCGCAGAAGCAGAAAAAACCATAGACTTCATGTGTGACTTGAGCCAGCCAGACATGCCTAACGACTTCAAACTGGCATGGGACAATACCGATCTCTTATTGCAGCTAGCCAATATTTTTGTTGAGTTCTCCTTACGTGAATTCAACTGCAGCGAACTTTTTCTTAGAAACCGTGAGCGATGGCTCGTCCAGCGCACCTGCAGTCAAATTACCGGCAGCCCGTCACTCTATTACCACGGCAATCAAGTACTTCTGAGGCTGAGTAAGCGCGATAACGCTGAGTTAGCCTATTACGTACCGAATAGTCTAATTCGAGCAGGTTTGGAGTCTGCGATTGCGGAGGCAGTCGAATTCTTCTTAATTGAAGGAGGGATCAAGCTGCTCACTACGGACTACAGGAGCAACACCAAGAGTCCAGCCGCTGAAAAAGTGGAGTTTTTAAGCAATCCGGACTCGTTACTTTACAAAAGCGACCACATAGGTAAGCTACTGGCTATACTCACAATTCCTCCAACCAACGAAAACTATATATCCATCACAGAAAATGTATATGGCTATATAGAGCTACTATTGGCTGACCTAAAATCCGCAACAAAATTCTATACCCTTCATCGTCCGCTTCTTGAAGAGTGCTGGCATTTCCTTCTCCACAGTGGTCTGCGTAAAGAACGGGGACTTGATTGGCTGCATAACCGCTTAGGTATAGCTGCCGGGAACCCGAAAGCCTTCAAATACCCTGAGGGGTATCAAAGAATCGCGCGATAACTCGGCGAAGACAAGCGGACGGTTCTGGTGCCCCAGCGAGTGAAACGCATAACGCTCGAAAGTGAATTTAAACAAGAGTAAAAGGACGAAAATCGAACCTATTTACGTCATTTACTCTATCATTCGGCTATTGATAAGTAGGGTATTTGAGATGAATCGCCAGAAAAAACTAAAACAGCTATTTAAGGAAAAGGCCAAAAAGGCCAGCGCCAAGCTGGCCCCAAAAAGCAAGGTGAAATACATCAGCAAGGCTGATCGCCTGAAATTGGCCGAAGAAGCCGCGCAATCCACAAGCATTTCACCTGAGAGCTGATGCCTCGATGGTTCACCCTGGCATCACCGCATCTCAGCAACCGCTCAACCCCACCGGGCGCCGTTCCCCCGCAAAGAAAAACGGCCGCAGGCGCACGCCCACGCCGTTGCCGATAAACGCCGCCACCAACCACACCCAGCCGTGCAGGCTGCCGGAGGCGATGCCGCTGAAATACGCGCCGATGTTACAGCCGTACGCCAAGCGCGAGCCGTAGCCGAGCAGCAGGCCGCCGATCACCGCTGCGATCAGCGAGCGGGTCGGGATTTTCAGGCTGGGGGCGAAACGTCCGGCCAGGCCGGCGGCCAGTAACGCGCCGAGGACGATGCCAATGTCCATGACGCTGGTGATGTCTTCCCACACTGGCGCGGCCAGGGCCTTGGCATTGCCGGGCATCTGCCAGAACGCCCAGGCGCTGACGTCGACACCCAAACCACTCGCCACTTTGGCGCCCCACAACGCGAACGCTGAGGTAATGCCCCATGGGCGCCCGGCCAGGGCCAGGGTGGCGTAGTTGAGCAGCGCCAGGCCAATCGCGCCCCATACCAATGGCCACGGGCCGCGCAGGAAACGGCGCAGGCCCTGGTGTTCGCTGTGCACGCCGGGTTCAAGCTGGCCGTGACGGCGCTTTTCCAGGCGGACGGTAACGGCAGCGATGAGCGCGAACATGGCCAGGCTGGCGAGCAAGGCCGGCAGCACGCCGAAGCTCTTGACGATGGACACCGCCGGGAATGCAGGCAGTGCAAACCACCAGTCCACGTGGTGGGTGGCGATCAGCGAACCGCAGATAAAAAACAACAGTGTCACCAGCATGCGCGCATTACCGCCGCCTACGGTGAACAACGTCCCCGACGCGCAGCCGCCGCCCAACTGCATGCCGATGCCGAAGATAAACGCGCCAAATACCACCGACACCCCGGCCGGCGCCACCAGACCGGTCACCGGTTGCCCGAACAAGGTACCGGCGCCCAGCGCGGGGAAAAACAACAGGACTGCCAGCGCAAGCATCACCATCTGTGCGCGCAAACCGGCGCCGCGGCGCTCGTTGATGAAGACGCGCCAGGCCGAGGTGAAGCCAAAAGCGGCGTGGTACAGGGTGAGGCCCAACGCGGCGCCGACAGCCAGCAACAGCACTTGCCGCGAGCCGACGCTGGTTTGCAGGAACACGGCGCCCAGCACCAGGATGATGAAGGCCACCCACGGTGCAAGGGGCTTGCGCGTGGAGGCCAGAGGAAGGGAGGTGCTCATGGCGGATCTCGGTTGGTTTGAAGGAATGGTGCGAGGGAGGGAGTATAGAGTGAAGTAGGAGCTGTCGAGCCCCGGCGAGGCTTAATGCCAGTCAGTTAAGGGCGAACACTGTACCTGTGGCGAGGGAGCTTGCTCCCGTTGGACTGCGCAGCAGTCCCATTCTTTATAGACAAAGAGCAGGTCCGCTTCGCGGCCCAGCGGGAGCAAGCTCCCTCGCCACAGGTCACTTTTTACCCTTTCAACTTCTTAACTGACTGGCATTACGGCGAGGCTGCGAAAGCAGTGGCTCAGGCAATCAAAACAGCCACTGTCACCCCGCTGTCAGCCGCGCCCCACCGACCCCGACACCGGAAGGTTGCCCAGCAACTTGAGCCCGGTGGTCTTCACAAAGGTGGCGTAATCCATCGGCCGCTGAATACGTGTTTCGGCATTGGGCAGCACATAGGCCCAGGCCCGCTTGGACGAGGCGTCGTACACCAGTTTGAACAGCCGCGTCGGCACCCACACCTGGTTATCGCCGATGGTGCCGTAGCCCGCATCGAACAACGGCCCGGTGAACACATACACATCACCGCCGGCGCGCACGGCGAATTTGCGCACGTCGGCCTCGACCTTGCTCCAGATCTTGCGATTGTTGGTGGGGTCTTGGGGCACCATGTTCGACAGCGCAAAAGACTGGGCCATGGCTTTGGCGTCGGGTGCGTCGGCGGCCGGGGATTGGTGGCCACGGTCTATGGCCGGGTGCTGGCCGTGGTAGTCGCTCAACTCCGCGCGCCCCGCCTTGGGGATGCGCGGGTCGGCGTAGAAATGGTTGGTGCGCTCTTCGCCTTTGGCGTCTTTGAGTTGACGCGCGTTCAAGCGCTCGACCACCAGCAGCGGCGTCTTGCTGGTTTGCGAATACAGCACGGCAAAATGGTCGGAGCACAGCGCCAGCGGCTTCATGCTGGTGGGGACAGTGGCGGTTTTGATCGGTGTGGCGTCGGGGAAAATATCGGCGCAGCTGTCGAACGAGAGGCGTTGTTCCTGGCTGGAGTAGAGGTCCATCGCCACCTGGGCATGTGCCCCGGTGGACAACAGAACAAGGGCCGACAGCCCAACAGCAAGCTTGCGTAAGTGCATGTTTTTAAATCTTATCGTGAGGATTGAGCGGGACTTATGGACCCTCACATTGCACTTTAGTGCGGCGCCTGTCGGATCGAATTCCACGCGGCTTCGGCCAGTCGTTCTCGATACGCCTGGGGGCTCTTTTTAACCTTGGCCGACAGCCAGGCTCGCGAGTAGCTTTGCGCTGCGCCAATGATCAGCGAAGGGATCAGTTCAGCGGGCAGGTGGCTGAAATATTCCTGGCGTCCCTCGGCGCTCATCCAGTCCTGCAACTGCCGGTTGCGCTGGCGATTACGCGACACCAGTTCGTCCTTGTGCGGGCCGTTGGATACGGCGAAACGGCTTTGGAACATAAAGCGCGCCCAGTCCGGTTGTGCGTCTACCCATTCGACATAGCTGTACACCAGCGCAACGATCCCCTCGTGCGCGGTATGGGCATCCTGCAGGTAGCGATCGCGCAGCGCCGCCTGATCTTCCAGCGCCGCGAAAAATAACGCCGCCACCAGCCCTTCCTTATTGCCGAAGTGATGATAGATGGCCCCCACACTGGTATCACAGCGTGCGCGAATGGTCTCGATGTTGGTCGCTTCGATGCCCACCTCGTTAAAACACGCCAGTGCCTCACGCAGGATGGTGCGCTTGAGGTCGCTGCGCCGTCCGGGAAAGGTGCGCTCGATGAGGTCGATGGAATGCATGCAGGAAAGCGCCAAATGAAAAGGAGTTTATAGGTTGATCGGCCGGGTTGACACTCGCAGATAAAACGGAATATTGTTCCGCAACAGAATATAATTCTGTTAATTAACCCTGAGGATATCCGATGAGCCAAGCACTGAGCATGTTCAATAGCGTAGGCCCCGCTGCATTCAGCAACCTGGCGTGCCAGATGGCGCCGTACTTCAGCACCATCAACCCCGAGATCGCTGAGCTGCGCCCAAACCACGCGGTGGTCACGGTGCCGTTTCGCAAAGAGATCACCAACCACCTGGCCTCGGTGCACGCAATTGCGCTGTGCAATGCCGCCGAACTGGCCGGCGGCATGATGACGGATGCTTCGATTCCGGCCGGCGCCCGCTGGATTCCCAAAGGCATGACGGTTGAATACCTGGCCAAGGCGAAAACCAACATTCGCGCGGTGGCCGACGGCAGCAGCGTCGATTGGCACAGCGCCGGGGACAAGATCGTGGCGGTGGATATCTTCGATGAAGGCGACATCAAGGTGTTTACCGCGCGCATCACCATGAATGTGAAACTGGCTTAGGCTCGGCTCAATGCCCCACCGCCGCCGGCCCATCGGCAGAGCGTTTTCCCGGTTTGAAGCCATGGGCCCGCGCCGTCCACACAATGCACAGCGCCACGCCGACCAACACCAGCATCGCCCACGGAAACGCCGCTACCCCCCAGGTGTCCAGCAACACTCCCCCCAGCACGCCACTGCCGGCGATTGCGCTGTTCCACGCGACTACGTTCAGCGATAACGCCACATCCGCCCCATCGCCCGCCGCATCCGCCAGCGCGGTTTGCAACAACGTGGCGGCGCCGCCGAAGCTCAGGCCCCAGACCGCCACACCGAGGTAGATCATCTCAGGCCTTGATCCCAACGAGCCGAACACCCCACTGACCAGCGCGAACGTCGCCAGGCTCACCAACACGGTGCGGCGCAGCAAAGGCTCGACCAACCGAGCGGTGATCCAGATGCCCGCCAATGCGGCGATCCCGAACACCAGCAACACCAGGTCCACACGCTCGGCCAACCCTGCTTGCGCCACGAACGGTGCGATGTAGGTGTACAACATGTTGTGCGCCAGCATCCAACTGATCACCACCGCCAGCACCGGGCGCACGCCGGGGGTGGTCAGCACTCTACCCAGCGACAGCCGTTGGTGCGCGGGTTGTGGCGCGTAGTCCGGCACTTTCACCAGCACCCACACGATCAATATCAGGGTCAGCCCCGACATCAGGCCAAAGGTGGTTCGCCAGCCCACCAGCCCGCCCAGCCAAGTGCCCAATGGTACGCCCAGCGACAGCGCAATCGGCGTGCCGACCATCGCCATCGCCAGCGCCCTGCCCTGTTGATGGGGCGCGACCATGCGCCGGGCGTAACCGGCCAACAGGCTCCAGGCCAACCCTGCCGCGACACCGGCAAAAAAACGCGCCACCAGGGTCACGCCATAGTGGGAGGACAACGCCGTAATCGAGTTGAACAGCAAAAAACCGACGATGGTCAGCAGCAGCACATTGCGCCGACGCCAGCCACGGGTGGCGATGGTCATGGGGATCACTGCCAGCACCGAACCCAGCGCATAGGCCGTGACCATCTGCCCGGCCATCGACGGCGAAATCGCCAGGCCTTCGCTGATCAACGGCAACAGACCGGCGGGCAGGGTTTCGGTGACGATGCAAATGAAGCCGGTCATGGCCAGCGCGAGCAAGGCGCCGACGGGCAAGCGTTCGGACGAGGCCGATAAAGTCAGTGAGGGGGTCACGGGAGGCTCCTTGAAGACAACTTAAATACTGATCGATACAAATGTTGCAGGCGAGCAGACGCGTTGTCAACGACTTATGTATCGACTAGTATTTATCTCGCTTTCCAGAGGAGACTTCACATGGCACAAATGGGCCGCCCGCGTAATTTTGATCGTGAACAGGCCGTGGAACAGGCACTGCACCTGTTCTGGCAGCACGGCTACGACGCCACTTCCCTCGCCCAGCTCAAGGCCGGACTGGGCGGCGGCATTTCCGCGCCGAGTTTTTACGCCGCGTTCGGCTCCAAGGAAGCGTTGTTCGAAGAGTGCGTGCAGCGTTACTTGGCAACCTACGCCCGAGTCACCGAATGCCTGTGGGATGAATCCCTATTGCCACGCCAAGCCGTGGAAACCGCGCTGCGTCAATCGGCGCGCATGCAATGCGAAGACGGCCATCCCAAGGGCTGCATGGTGGCACTCGGCGTGATGAGTGCGCCAAGCCCGGAAAACGCGCGGGTGGCGGATGCGTTGACGCAGTCGCGGCTGCGCACGCGGGCGGGGATCGTGGCGTGTGTGGCGCGGGCGGTGCGCCTGGGCCAGCTGCCAGCAGCGACCCAGGCGACGGTAATGGCGACGGTGTTCGATAGTTTCTTGCAGGGCGTTTCGATACTGGCCCGCGATGGCGTGCCGCACGCAACCATCGACGCGGCGATCAGCCAACTCTTGCTGACGTGGGATGTTGCCGCGTCCATCACTCCGCCTTCACTGGCCCATTGGGCGACAGCGACACCCTGAGCTACCGCCTGGTCCTGCTACGCCGCCAATACAGCGACCGCGAAGAACCGGAACGCTCGCTGAGCCTGGCGGCTGGCAAACGGGCGGGGATGAACACCGTTAATCATCAATAGCCCAAATAATAAAGGCGCTCCGAAGAGCGCCTTTATTCATCGCGGCATTACTGCTCGCTGATGGATTTCACCTCAGCCTTGGCCGCACCCCCAATCGCGATGCGCTTAGGCTTCGCTTCCTCCGGTACAACCCTGAGCAGATCAATGCTCAGCAAGCCGTTGGACAGCTGCGCGCCCTGCACTTCGATGTGGTCGACCAGGCGGAACGACAGGCGGAACGCGCGCTGAGCGATACCCTGGTGCAGGTAGGTGATGTTTTCATCGTGTTCACGCTTGCCGCCGGCGACGGTCAACACACCTTTTTCCACCTGGATCTCCAGGTCCTCCTCCACCAGGCCGGCAGCCGCGATGACGATTCGGTAATGATCGTCGCCGTGCTTTTCGACGTTGTGAGGGGGATACGTGGTACCGGCCTCGCTGCGAAGCGCCGATTCGAAAAGGTCGTTGAACCGATCAAAGCCTACGGAATGACGGAACAGTGGGGCCAAAGAAAGCGTAGTAGCCATTGCAAAATCTCCTGAGTTTTCTCCAAGTGATTTAATACGCGACCCGGATTCGGCATCGCGTAAAACCTAAGTAGGTTCAGGGGAAAAAATTTCAAGCGGTGCACCCAAAAATTTTTTAAAGGGCTACTCCACGGTCTCGGTCACGCCCTGGTCCTCCCCCAGAAACCCGCCGCTTTGGTGATGCCACAGGCGCGCATACACCCCGTTTTTCGCCAACAGTTCAGCGTGGGTGCCTTGTTCGATGATGCAGCCGTTATCCATGACGATCAGCCTGTCCATGGCCGCAATCGTCGACAACCGATGGGCAATGGCGATCACGGTCTTGCCTTGCATCATGTCATCGAGACTTTCCTGGATGGCGACTTCGACTTCCGAGTCCAGCGCGCTGGTGGCCTCGTCCAACAGCAGGATCGGCGCATTTTTTAGCATGACCCGCGCAATCGCGACGCGTTGCCGCTGGCCGCCCGACAGCTTGATACCGCGCTCGCCCACCAGGGTGTCGTAGCCGCTATGGCCTTGCTTGTCGCTCAGTTGGCTGATGAACCCATCGGCCTGGGCATTGGCGGCGGCGCGGCGGATCTGTTCGTCGGTCGCATCGGGGCGGCCATAGGCGATGTTGTCGCCAATGGAGCGATGCAGCAGGGACGTGTCCTGAGTGACCATGCCGATGGCGCTGCGCAGGCTGTCCTGGGTGACGTGCGCGATGTTTTGCCCATCGATATAAATCGCGCCCTTGTCCACGTCATAGAAGCGCAACAGCAGGTTGATGAGCGTGGATTTCCCGGCGCCGGAGCGCCCCACCAGCCCGATCTTTTCGCCTGGGCGAATGCTCAGGCTGAGGCCGTCGAGCACCTGGCGTTCGCCGTTGTAATTGAAACTCACGTTGTCGAAGGTCACTGCACCGCCCGTGGTAACCAGCACGCCGGCATCCGGCGCATCCTGTACCTTGGGGCCGCGGGCCAGGGTTTCCATACCGTCCTGCACGGTGCCGATGTTCTCGAACAACGCGGTCATCTGCCACATGATCCAGTGCGACATGCCGTTGATGCGCAACGCCATGGCAATGATCGCCGCCACGGCACCGGTGCCGACTTCGCCCTGGTGCCACATCCACAGGGCATAACCGCCTGCGCCCATGATCAACCCGACCACCAGCGCCTGGTTGACGATCTCGAATTGGCTGACCAGGCGCATCTGGCGAAAGCCGGTCTGCTTGAAATCCTCCATCGCCGCGCGGGCGAAATGGGCTTCACGTTTCGAGTGGGAGAACAGCTTCACCGTGGTGATGTTGGTGTAGGCATCCGAGATCCGCCCGGTCATCGACGAGCGCGCATTGGCCTGCTCCTGGCCGACCTTGCCAAGACGCGGCACGAAGTACCCCATGGCAAGGCCGAACAACGCCAGCCACGCAATGAACGGCAGCATCAGCTTGGGATCGAAACCGCCGGCCAGTGTGATGATTGCGATGAAGTACACACCGATGCCGGGGGCGATCTCGATCAGGGTGAACAAGACCTCGCGCACGGACAGCGCGGTCTGCATCACCTTGGTCGTGACCCGGCCGGAAAACTCATCGGAAAAAAACGAAAGGCTTTGTCGCAGCATCAGCCGGTGAAAATCCCAGCGCAGGCGCAACGGCAGGTTAATCGCCAATACCTGGTGCTGCACCATCGTACGCAACGCCACCAACCCGATACTCGTCACCAGTACGATGCCAATGCCCCACAACACCCGACTTTCCTGCCCGGCCGCTTCGCCGCCGGCCTGCCAGGTCGACAGCAGGTCCACCACTTGCCCGAGAAAAGAAAACAGCCACGCTTCGTAGATCGACACACTTGCACTGAGCAAGGCGAGCGCAAGGACATAACCGCGCGCACCGCGTGTGCAGGCCCACAGGAACCGCGCCAGCCCCTCAGGCGGCGGCGGTGCTTCGTCGGGAGGGAAAGGGTCGAGCCGTCGTTCAAATAGGCCAAGCATGGAGCTCTCCAAAACAATCCAGTTGGGAGATTCTGGCATTTAACGGCGGCGTTGAGGGTTTTGCGGGGGAGTAAAGGTTATTCGGACCAGAGCCTTTTGCAGGTTGGAGGAAAATAGGGGGCAGAGCCTGAGGAGTCCCCGATTTTATTCTTAGAGCACGCAGATTGTGGATAGTGTGGTGGGAACGACATAAACGTTTGAAGGTGCCCCTGCCCCCCGGCCAGCATCAACTGAAGCCGCACCCGCTGCGGCTTCTGTCGTTGGCCAGTCAGCGGCGCGGAGTCTGCAAGGCGTGGTAGCCGTAATCGGCGCGAGCTTTGCGTAAAGGAACGCCCGCCTCGATAGCCGCACGAATATGCTCTTCGGCCTGGTGGATTTCTTCGGCCACCGCCAGCACTTGGCTCAGTGAACCGGCCGGGATCACCACCAGTCCATCACCATCGCCGCGCAACCAATCATCGGGTTGTACCCGCACGCCGCCCAGCGTAACGGGCGCCTGGATCGCTTCGACACGCACGCGATCCTTGCCGGTGCGCATCCAGTTACCCCGGGAAAAGATCGGGTAGTTAAGCGCCAATGCACGATCGACATCACGGCAGATACCGTCAATCACCGTCCCGGCCAATTGATTACGGGCGGCGGTAGAGGTCAGCAAATCGCCCCACACGGTGGTGTCGAGCCGCGCCTGGTTGTCGATCACTATCACCTGACCGGCCTCAAGGTCGTCGATGTAGTCACCCACCGAGCCGCCGTCCAGGCCAACAGGGCCGTAGCGCAGGGTCCAGGCTTTACCTGTGAGGTTGAACGACCGGTCCAGAGGCATGATGTCGGTGCACTGGCAAACGATTTTCAGGCGGTCCATCGCATCGCTGAGGTCGGTGCAACTCAGGGCGTTGATACGGGTAAAAAGAGAGGTCTGCATGATGTGGCCTTCCTTGTGTCCAGTCGGTTAACGCACGATCGCGGCGTTACTGAATGCATGGATCTTGTCGACGATCTGGCGCGATGCCGTCCTGATTGCCGTGGTGGTATTGCCGGCGATATGCGGCGTCAATTGCGCGCGGGGAATGCCGGTCAGTGGAGAGTCGAACCGGTCCTTTTCCAGGGCAAAGGTATCGATGGCGACCGCCTTGATATGCCTGGGAAACTGGCGCATGAAGGCTGCCAGTTGGTGTTCGTCAACGATCCCGCCGCGTGCGGTATTGATCAGGATTGAACCTTGGCGCATCTGCCGGAACTCGGCAGTGCCGAACAAGCCTCGGGTCAGCGTGGTTAGCGGTACGTGGATCGAAATGATGTGCGCCTCGGCCAGTAACTGCGCCAGGCTTGCTCGTCGTTCAAGCTCAAGGCTGCGCGCCACCGGTTCGGTGAAACGCTCCGACCCTGTGGCGATCACCTTGATGCCTAACGCCGCCGCCTTGCGTGCTACCTGCCGAGCAATGCTGCCGGTGCCCACCAGCCCAAGAGTGAGTTCAGCGTATTCGGAGGTAGGTGCCAAGGTGCCTTTTGCCCAATGACCTTTGTGGGTTTCAGCGTTGTAGTAATCCAGGTCACGAGACAGAAACAGCACTTGGGCCACGACGTATTCGGCAACAGCGGCCGCGTTGGAACCCGGCGTGTTGAGTATCGCCACGCCACACTGCTCGCACTCTAGCCGATCAATATGGTTAACCCCGGCGCCTGCCTGGGCAATGGCGCGCAGTGGTGTAGACAGCGCGGGTGAGGTGGCTGCGCGAATCAGGCTGGCGCCTAAGGGGATATTCAGGCGTGTCTTGAACACGCTATAACCCCCGGCCTGATTCACGGCGGCAATAAAGTCAGGCTCGTCGTGGCAGTTAATCTCGGCATAGTGAATGCGCGTGGTGTAATGCTGCCGGATGCGGTCCTTGTCCGCGAAATAGTGCAGATTGAGGGTAACGGCCAGGCCCAGGTTAAGAAAGCGATCGACTTCCTCAAACAGCAACGGGGGCCCGGGGGCATCGAGTATCAGGGTAGTAAACGCCATTCAGTTGATCCTCTTGGAGGGTAGCGCCTGCCGATACCCAGGTTGCCCTGGATATCGGGACTGATCACCAAGTGAAATGTTGGGCGCTGGTGGGATCGACCAGACCTGCATCGGTACTGGCGGCCGCGAGGAACCCGCTGTAGAAATCATTCAGCGACGAAGACTGGATGAACTCGGGATTGCTTTTGGCGTAGATGAGAAACAACCGATAGATTCTCAGGTTCTTTTCCTTGCGATAGACCTCTGCCTTGAGGCTAGGCCACGGGTTGAGCAAGCTGCTTTCCTTGATTTTCCATGGATCCACCCACTCGGTGCCGGTAATGGCTCTGTACACGAAGCGCTTACCTTCAATCACTTCCAGGTGCAGGCTGGCCAGCAGCTGTTCTGCCGTTCCGACTGCTTCGGTCTTCAAGGCTTCAGCCAGCGCCAGGATGTTGGTCTTCTCCGGGATGCTGCCGGTCAAGGTCAGCCAGGCGCATTTCAGGTCGGTTCGCGCGATGGCATAGGCCATACCTTTGACGTAGGTATGAAAACTCTCATCCTCGTTAAACGCCGTCGACAATTGCGCTGCCGGCTCTCGCGCAAACTGCCCGACGCCGATCAGTTCGCTGTGTAACCCACCGGCCAACAGCGCACGGGTCCAGGGAATCGCACGAATGGCATCTGGGCGGGACTCGAAAACCTTGATGTTAAAGATGCGAGAAGGCGGCCGGGTGCCCTTGGCGGTGACCCTGACCACATCGAATCGCGCCAGGTCCCGCAGCAGGGAAGGCAGGGCTGGATGCTCGAAGAATGTCGCATGGTAGCGGCGCACCACCTCAGCCCAGCGTTGAATCCTGCCCATAACGACCTCCTCGAACGGTTGCGGCTGGGGCTCGGCGTGCATGCGGTACAACTGGCTGAGGAAGTTGACGGACTGGTTGCGGGTCAGCAGATGAGCGCGCATCTCCGCGCACCCGGCCAGCATGAAGCGGGTTTCCGGACCCTCCAGCGCACCGAACTCCTGCAAGGTCTCGGCGATCACTCCGTTACACCGTGCGTGTTCCCCGCCCATGATTACGTGGACAACCACCTCGACACCGTAGCGGGCCGCGATCCGCTTGTGCTGGTTGGCAATAGCCATGTTCAGTTTGTGCATGGCCTTGCCGCCTTGTTTGCCGGTGTCGCTTGGGCCAAACGTGATGTATTGGCGGTTGCCCCGCGTTGCCAGGTGCTGGCGGTACAACGGGTTTTCGTACACCTCATGCACCGTCGCCAGCGTGCGCTCGGCACCCGCAAGGTCTTCGGGTTGCAGGGCGATGTCGATTCCGTCCCGCACCTGGGCCGCCTTCATCAGGAACAGCACCTCCAGCGCGCTGAGGGCCGAGGTGTATTCGGCGATCCCGTGGATTTTCATGCGGTCGCGATACCGATCGATCATTTCAAACCGCTCGAGCGCATTGCGCGCATCGTGCATGCGGATGTAGCTCGGGTCCTGCTCCATCAGCGCGATGTAATCCTGGCCGGCGTATTGCTGGGCTTTCTTGGTGTAAATCGACGCGGTGCGTTGCAGATAGCCTTGCCACAGGGCCGCAGGAGCCTGGGACTCGTCGCCTTCCAGCGCGACCTCAAGCGCGGCCTGGCGCGCACGCTCATCCAGCTCATGATAGTGCCGGCCCTGGCCCAGGCCGATGGTTTCCAGCCATTGACTGGAAAGAATCTCATCGACCACGCTGCTGAACATCTCGGCGTTTTCACGAAACTCGATATCCAGGTAGTGAAAGCCAAACGCATGCACCCGCAGCAGCAAGCGGTCAATGGCGGCCGGCTGGGTAAAACGGATGCTGCCCAGTGCTTCGATCAGCTCGGCGGGCTGCTCGAAATGCTCGGGATGATCCTTGCCCAGGCGTGCGCGAATCTCTTCCAGGCGATGCCGTGCGCCGCCGTTCTTGATCAGGCTGTCGATATCAGCGATGTAGCGATTGCGCAGCGCGGTTTCCAGCGCCACGACCAGGGTTTCGGTGTGCTGGTTGGTGTCATAGGGGCGGCCATCTTTGTCGCCGTATAACCAGGTAAACAAGGTCAGCCATTTTTCCTGCGGCGCCAGGCCCAGGGCGTGATGCACGTCGGGTAACGCGTCATACACACTGTCGGCGTAAAAAATCTGCGACTCGATATCGGTGCCATTACTGCCCGACCACACGGCGTTGTACAACTCCAGCAGGAGCTGCGCAGTGGCCTGGGATTTTTTCATGCCACGGTCTTCGATGTGCTGCGCCAGTTTCTGCAAGACCAGCACGACGGAATGCTTGAGCTGGTCAGTCTCTTTGCACAGCAGCCCCAGGCTGATATTTACCCCCGACGGCGCTGCAATCAACTGCGAGTCGAGCGTGAGCAACTGACGGGGCAGGCTGGCTTGCGAAGCGATCTGGGTCGCCACACTCCTAACCGACAATTCGAACAGCAGTTGCTTGATCAGCAACAGCTTCCAGAAAGCCTCGACGTCTTTGCTGGAGCGGGATTCGAAGAACGCCTTGCCCAGGGCCGCGGCCAATTTCGAATCACCCTTGTCCAGATACGACAGCGTATCGATTTCAGCATAGATCCTGAGGCAGGCACGGGCATGCGGGGTGTGGGAAGCATCATCCGTGTTGGCCTTGAGTGCGTGCTCCAGTGCTCGCCATAGAACGTCATGCAGTAGCGCGGGGTTGGTATGGCCGATTGAGGGGCGAGTTGATGCATTTTCCAGTATGGAGTTGATCACATGATTCATGGGTTCAAGCCTCGATAATTGTCAAATCCCTTGTTTGCAGTGCGCCGGACAGACACACGCAAAATCATCAATGTCCCAGGCTTAACCCACTGCGTCGCAACGAACGGAACTCACCTGTTCGCCGACAGAAAGCCCCCTTGTCGGTACCGAAAAACGGCAAAAAAAATGAAACAACTTGTTACATCTGTGAGCAATAAAACATGCTCCGAATTTTTCGACAAAAGACCTTTTTGGAATAGACAGCTAGAAAAAAATGATAGGTAGCTAATAAAAATCACAGCACTGATTCTGCTTTAGTGCCGATGTTTTTTCTAAAACCCTGATTATTCGAAATTAAATCCACCCGCCCAAAAACGCTCGCCCCGGGAAGAATCTCGCGTAGGCACAACCTGCGAGCGCAACCTAAACAATTCTTCATAAACACGACTTTATGAAAAAGCAGAGCAGGCTCATTGCCACCTCTTTATAGTAATGTTTTGCATTAAGCGCTTTACCCAAGGAGTGCGCGTTGGCACTTAAAATTCGCTCTGTAAGTCCGCTTGGAAAGTGCTCGACATTTGATTGAGGTACACCAGTAAAGTCGGTGGAGCATCCGATACACTGCATACGGACGTTGTAGTCATCCCTTCAGAATGGTCATTGGCACGCGTGGCAGTGATGCAAACTCCCGCCCCCAACTTCGCCATCTCATTGTGATAATCATGCTGGGTACAACTCCGCTTTGATTGGATTCAAGCATGCGACAAACGCTATACAAATAGAGGTGCTGCGTTTAAAACTCAACGATGCTACTGGCTCAATGCCTACCACCGACCTGGACTGCCCCCTGCCAACCGGACACCAATACCTGGCGGACCCATCAAGCGTTAATGGTCCCCTGTGGGCAAAGCTGTGGGTAACGTCAGGAATCAAGGACCAAAGTTGATCGAGCCGGAGACCAGCCTTTACCTAGCGCTCGGCAGCCTTTACTGAATAGCGTATTGGGTTAGGGCAATTTTTCCCTACCCCACGCCTCTAGCCAAGGAGAGAGCAAAGCATTTCCAACCAGCGCTAGCACAGAGGCATAAGCCTTGCTGATGCAGAACCGGTGTTTTATGACGAGGCAGCCCTAACGCTGCAAGACCACGATCACGGAGAAGAGCGCTGGGTGATCATGGGCGCAGATGCAAAAGGACGCATATTGGTGGTGGCCTACACCTATCGCGACCCCAATTTCGTGCGCATTATCAGTACCCGGCTTGCATCCAAAAACGAACGGCGTCAGTACCTGGAGGTTTGAACCATGAAAGACGAATACGACTTCAGCAACGCCAAGCGCGGCGCTATCGCCAGCAATAAAGGAAAAACCCGCATCACCATCATGCTGGACGATGCAGTGATCGAAGCTGCCCGTGAACGTGCGGAAAATGCCGGTACCGGCTATCAGACTGTGATCAACAACTTGCTGCGACAGACGTTGGTTTCCCAGGACGCACATAACCTCGCGCCTGCTTCGAAGAAACAAGCCAAAACCCTGCAAGTCATCAACAATCGCATCAGCGTGTCAGAGGTCGAAGCGCTGGAGCAGCAGTTGATAGCTGTCCCGGGAGAATTGAATCGGATGTTTGGAAATCCCAAACCGACCAGATCAAAAGACAAATCCGTCCTGTAACCACGACCACTCTGCCAGATATACGACAGTATTCATCAGGCTCCTCCAGGGACTCGAGGACAGTGACGGCTGGTTATCGAGATCGATCAACAGTGTACGAATACCTGCATCGGCGCAGAACGCGCCCAGATTGACGCCTACCGTGGTTTTACCCGGCCCGCCTTTGGTTGAAACGACTGCAGCGACTTTCATGATATTGACCTCGAAATCGTAGGATTTGAGATGCATTCATGCGGGTCACGCTGTGCGCTTTGATCGCCCCGAGAAATTCAGGAAAAAAAAAAGCCTGCATCGCTGCAGGCTTTTCCCTATCTGGCTCCACGACCTGGACTCGAACCAGGGACCCAATGATTAACAGTCATTTGCTCTACCAACTGAGCTATCGCGGAATGCGCCGTATGTTACTGATTAAAAAGGATAAGTCAAGCACCCTTCGGCATTTTACCGTTCAAGCCGGATGACTGGTTGGAAGCAGCTGCTCCTTGGCCAGCTCCAGCCAGGCCAGTGCGGCCGGTGGCAGGTGTGCGCTGGCGCGCCAGGCCAGGGCGATGTGCCAGTCGGTGTGGGGCTCGTCCAGGGGGATCAGGGCGATACCTGCGTGTTGGTGCTTGTGGGCCAGCATGCGGGGCAGGAAGGCAACGCCGAGCCCGGCTGACACTAGGTCAACGATAAAGTCGATTTGCCCGCTGCGGGCGGTGACTCGCGGGCTGACGCCTTTGCGCTCGCAGGCGGCGAGGATCTTGGCGTTGAGCGCGAAGCCGGCTTCGAAAAGGATGAAGGGCGAATCCGCCAGGTCGGTGAAATCGATCCGCTGGCGCCGGGCCAGAGGGTGGCTCATGGGCAGCACGGCCATCAGTGGTTCGTTGCGCACCGGCTGGTAATCAAAGCCTTCATCCGTCGGCAACAACAGCGCCGCCAGGTCGACCTCACCCGCTTCCAGGCATTCGCGCAGTTTTTTGCTGCCGTACTCGGTCAGTTCGATCTCGATATCCGGGTAGCGGCTGCGGTAAGTGGCGAACATCGGCGCAAACAGCACGCCACAGCCCACCGGCGGCAAGCCGATACGCAACACGCCGCGCTTGAAGCCGCGCAGTTCGTTGATCTCGGCGAACAGATCATTCTGTTCGGCAAGCAATACCAGGGCACGACGGTAGGTAATTTCGCCGGCAGCCGTCAGTTCGTTACGGTGACCGAGACGATTGAGCAGCGGCATACCCAGTTCATCCTCCAGGGTCTTGACGGCCTTGCTCACCGAGGATTGAGTCAACGACACCACTTCGGCCGCCTGGGAGAAACCACCCTGGCGCACCACTTCGACAAAGGCCAATAATGTCCGCAGGTTCATCGGTATTCCCTTGGCGACTGGATACTAGTGATAAAAGTTGTTTTTATCATGCCAGATATTTGCCTATCTTTGAGCCACCCTTGCCCTGCCGAGACCCCATCCATGATTATTTCGTCCGCCGCCGATTACCGCGCCGCCGCCCGGCGTAAGCTGCCGCGCTTCCTGTTCGATTACATCGACGGCGGTGCCTACGCCGAACACACCTTGCGTGCGAACAGTTCGGACCTGGCCGATATCAGCCTGCGCCAGCGCATCCTGCGCAATGTCGATAACCTGAGTCTCAAGACCACCTTGTTCGGTCAGGAACTCGCCATGCCAGTGGTTCTCAGCCCGGTGGGCCTGACCGGCATGTACGCGCGACGTGGCGAAGTGCAAGCGGCGAAGGCGGCGGCGGCCCAAGGCATTGCGTTTTGCCTGTCAACGGTCTCGGTGTGCCCGATTGAAGAAGTGGCTTCGCAAAGCCCACAGTCGATCTGGTTCCAGCTGTATGTGCTCAAGGACCGTGGTTTCATGCGCAATGCGCTGGAACGCGCCCAGGCCGCCGGCGTGACCACGCTGGTGTTTACCGTGGACATGCCCACGCCTGGCGCGCGCTACCGCGATGCCCATTCGGGGATGTCCGGCCCTTACGCGGCGCAGCGGCGCATGCTGCAAGCCATCACCAAACCACAATGGGCGTTCGATGTGGGCTTGATGGGACGCCCGCACGACTTGGGCAATATCTCCAAATACCTCGGCAAACCTACCCACCTGGCAGACTATATCGGCTGGCTGGCGAACAACTTCGACCCTTCGATCAGTTGGAAGGACCTGGAGTGGATCCGCGAATTCTGGAAAGGCCCGATGATCATCAAGGGCATCCTCGACCCCCAGGATGCCAAGGACGCGGTGAGTTTCGGCGCCGATGGCATCGTGGTGTCCAACCATGGCGGCCGGCAACTGGATGGCGTGCTGTCCACCGCCAAGGCGTTGCCACCAATCGCCGAGGCGGTGGGTGATGACCTGGCGGTATTGGTGGACTCCGGCATTCGTTCAGGGCTGGACGTGGTGCGCATGCTCGCCCTGGGCGCCAAAGCCTGCCTGCTGGGCCGCGCGCCCTCCTACGCGCTGGCCGCCGACGGCCAACGCGGCGTGGAGAACTTGCTGGATATCTTTGCCAAGGAAATGCGCGTGGCGATGACGCTGACCGGTGTGACGTCAATTGATCAGATCGATCACACCACACTGGTTCAAACAGCCAAATAACTGACGTCGGTATTGCCCGACCGTTGTTTAATTTAAAAACAGTCGATTGATTTATAAGGTGTTTTTTATTCGAAACGATTTGGCATGATTCTCGCTCTAACACTGTTCAAGCAGGTTAAGCGATGACAAGACGTATGGCGGTGCCTTGGGGTTATAACCCGTTACAAAGCGGTCTAAACTGTTTCTAATGTTTTACGGAACTGAGGGAACAGTAAGACGCTTGGTACCCGCCACACCCATCGAGCCTGTAAGACACTCACGTGCTCAGAGGGCCGATTGGTTATGAAAACACCTACCCAGACTCACGCAATCGACTTCGACAGCGCCAAATTGCAACGCCTGGGCTTTGGCCAACCAGCGGCGATCCCCCACCGTCCAACCACCGCCACACAACTTCGCCAGCAGTTGGGACAGCAATTGCAGACCAGCCTGGAGCCGGAGCGCATCCTCGCCGTGTTTTTCCGGGAGGTCCAACGCTTGGTGCCGCTGGACGCCCTCCATTACCGTCATGTCACCAGCGACCTGCGCCTGGAACTCGGCCAGCGCGGCCACCACTCGGTGAGCTACAGCTTGAGCCATGAAGGCGAGCATTTGGGTGAGCTGATCTTTCGCCGCAACCAACGCCTGACAGAAGAAGAACTCAGCCATCTCGAATTGTTACTCGCGACCTTGCTCTACCCGATGCGCAACGCCTTGCTTTACCGCGCCGCCACCCGCAGCGCCCTGCGTGACCCGTTGACCGAAACCGGCAATCGCGTTGCGATGGACCAGACGCTGCAACGGGAAATCGATATGGCGCGACGGCACCTGAGCCCGCTGTCGCTGTTGATGCTGGACATCGACCACTTCAAGAACATCAATGACACCTATGGCCACGCCGCCGGCGATAACGTGTTGCGCACCGTCGCCACAGCGATCAAGAGCCAATTGCGCAATGTGGACATGGTGTTTCGGTTCGGCGGGGAAGAGTTTCTGATCCTGCTGTCCAACACCAGCCGGGAAGCGGCGGCGATGGTCGGCGAACGCCTGCGCCAGGCGGCGCAGACCCAGGATTACTGGGCCGAGGGGGAACGGATAGCGTTGACGGTGAGCCTGGGTTGCTCGACCTTGCTGGCGGCCGAATCGGCCGAGAGCCTGTTACGTCGTGCCGACAACGCCTTGTACGTGGCCAAGCGCGAAGGCCGTAACCGCCTGGCAATGGCGGGCTGACCCCGCCACCGCCGTCACATCAGGCCTCGCTGGCCACACGCAGCGGGCGCTCACGCGTTACCACAGGCGCTTGTTCTTTCTCCAGGCGCATGCAGCTTTCCAAGAACAGGTACATGTAGTCATAGCTCTTGCACACGGCCTGGCGCAGCTCTTCCTGCAGGGCTTTGCTTGGGCTCATCCCCGCAAGGGTGCAGATGATTTCCAGGGCTTCCCACGGATGGGCATCGTCATACTGGGCATGCATCTTCAGCCACTTCATTGCGCGCTTGCGCTCTTCCTCGGGGAACGCCGCCGCGTAGACACCGGTGGAGCACACCACCGCGGACCACTCCCCCGTTGCCCCCTCGATTGCATAGTTGGTCGCCGCAATCGCCACGATCAGCGAATCGGCCGAACTGGTGTGCCAGCACCAGTGACTCAGCGCATGCAGTTCCGGCGGTACGTCCTGGGCTTGCAGCTCATCCAGGCTGACACCGTGAGCGCGTGCCCAATGCACCCAATAGTCGGCGTGGTTGAGTTCCACCCGAATATTGCGCATCAGCCAGCGTCGCGCCATGTCCTCCCCCGGATGGCGGGCAAATTTGGTCTTGGTGAGATTCTGTGCCATGTACAAGGCAAACTGCTCGACCACGGGCCAGCCACCGATCAGGTAGTGGCGCATAGTCCTGGCACTGAGCGTGTTGTCGCGCATGCGCTGATACAGTTCGTGTTCGACAACGCGGCGCTTGCTCTCGCTACAGGCCTGGATCAAATGTTGCGCCCAGGCGGGGTAACTCGATGCTTCCATAAGCGGGCCGGTTCTGTTGAATGTGTCGATCACTGTAAGGCTCCTTTTTAAGTGTGATTGTACAGACCAGCAAATGTTTCAGCGGAATGTGCCGGGCGCCTTGAACAGCAGAGGCTGCGGCCGCGCAGGTCGACACTGCAAGCTATCAAAGGTAAACAATTGCGGTCGTTCAATCAGGTAGCCCTGAGCGTAATCCACACCAATCTCAAGTAACGCCTGTTCGATTTGCGGGGTTTCAACAAACTCGGCAATTGTGCGCTTACCCATGACGTGGCCGATGTGGTTGATCACTTCGACCATCGCGCGGTTAATCGGGTCGTCCAGCATATCCTTTACGAAACTTCCATCGATCTTCAGGAAGTCTACAGGTAAATGTTTCAAATACGCGAATGAGGACATTCCGGCGCAAAAATCGTCGAGGGAAAAATGGCAGCCTAAGGCCTTGAGTTCATTAATAAACCGAATGGCGCTGCCTAAATTGGCAATAGCGCTTGTCTCGGTTATTTCAAAACAAATCATTTCGGGAGGAATGCGATAACTGTCGAATTTTTCTCGTAAAAAGCCGAGAAAATCGTCATCGCCAATGGTAATGCCTGACAGATTAATCGCACACATCGCCATAGGCCGGGCCGGTCGCTCATGCATGCAACGCGCGATGATCTTGAACACGTTCTCGACCACCCAGCGATCCAGCGACGTCATCAGGCCATAACGTTCAGCCGCCGGAATAAAACTGTCGGGCAGGATAATTCGGCCGGCCTCATCGTGCAGGCGCAGCAGGATTTCAATATGCCCACTGCCAGCTTCGGTGTGACCCAAGGACGCGATTTCCTGGGCGTACAGGCAAAACCGGTTTTCCTCCAACGCCATGTGCAAGCGCTGCACCCAGGCCATCTCGCCGAAACGCACGGACAGCTCGGAATCGTCGGAATGGTAGACCTGCACACGGTTGCGACCCTTCTCCTTGGCCATGTAGCACGCCATATCGGCTGCACGCAGCGAGCTTTCGAGCGTGGTCGGGGTATTGGAGATATGCACCAGGCCGATGCTCACCGTGGTCATGAACGGTCGACCTTTCCACACAAAATGCAGGCTTTGCACGGTATGGCGCAGGCTCTCGGCGATTTTTTCCGCCGTGGGCGCCGGACAGTTTTCCAGCAGGATACCGAACTCGTCACCTCCCAGGCGCGCCAGGGTGTCACCCTCGCGCAAGTCCGATTGCAACAGCGCGCAGATATGGCGCAGCAACTCGTCGCCCGCCGCATGACCGCAGGTGTCGTTGACCAGTTTGAACTGATCAAGGTCGAGGAACATCAATGCATGCCGCTCGCCCTGATGCCGGGCCGGATTCAGCACCTGCTCCAGGCGGTATTCGAATTCACGGCGGTTGGCCAGGCCCGTCAGCGCGTCATGCGTCGCCTGCCACGACAGGTTGGCAATATATTGGCGCTCCTGGGTCATATCATGCAGCACCAGCACCGCACCACTGATCTTGCCCGCGCTACGGATCGGGGCGCCCACGAGCGTCACCGAGACCGTGCTGCCGTCCACGCGCTGGATGGTTTTGGAATGCTCGCTGCCACCACGCAGCCGGCCTTTGAGGATGTGTTCGATCAGCGTCAACCCGTCGGGCTGGGCATCGTCGTCCAGCAGGTTGAACAAGGCTGCCAAGGGCAAGCCTTGAGCCTGAACCGATTTCCAGTGGGTCAGCGCCTCGGCGGCGGGGTTCATATAGGTAATGGCGCCATCGACGTCGGTGGTGATCACCCCGTCGCCAATCGACTCCAGCGTGATCTGTGCCCGCTCCTTCTCGTCTTTCAAGGCCTCGGCAAACGCATGGCGCTGAGCCAGCAACTTGCGCGTACGCAGCAGCGCCAGCACGATCAGGCCCAAGGCCGTCGCCAGGTTGGTGATCAACAGCAACCGCAGGATCATGCGCGAGCCTTCGCCCAACGCATCGCTGAAGGCTTTGGCCGCGGGTGTCACACCCTCGTTGATCGCGGTGATGTGCGCCTTCCATTGCTGCACATCGTTGGCGCTGATCTGGTCGTGGTCGATCGCGTTGTGCATTTCCTGAGCGAGGGTATCCAATTGCACCAGGTAACCATCGCCTACGGTCCACAGCTCGATGGCTTTTTCCAGGTAACTGAAATGACGGAAGTTCAGGTACAGCCAGATCAGGCTGGAGACGTCATCAGGGTGGTTGCCGCCCTTGAGGATACCCAGGCGCGCGGCGCCAAGGTCAGGGATGGGGCGATCCAGGGCAATGCGCAGTTCATGCCCGCCCTGAGGCACGGCGATGGCCTGCTGGTATTTGAGGTAGGTGGTCTGGTCGCGATTATCGGCGTAGAGCGTCAGGTAGTAGATAGCGTCCTTCTGGCCCTTGGACCACAGGCTTTCGCCCGCCACATAGCCACGCACCGCCGAAAGCACGTAAAGACTGACACAGCCCAACAATGCCTGGAACAGCACCACGGCGATAAAGGGCCAGACAATGCCGAGTAGTCGAGGCGTTCCGAGAGTCCGCTTTTGCTTCATGAAGTCCCTTGCATATGCACAGCTGGATACGCACGCAAACACCTGCTTTCAAAAGCACAGCCCAGGCTATATCAACATCAACGAACTTGCTGCAAGTGCCCATAAAGCTTGGCGTACAGGCCGCCGTCCGCGATCAGCTGCTGATGATCACCGTCCTCGGCAATGTGACCACCGTCGAACACTAAAACTCGATCAGCTTGTTTTACCGCCGACAGACGGTGAGCAATGATCAGTGTAGTACGGCCGCTGAGAAACCGCGCCAGCGCTTGATGCAGGTTGTACTCCGTCGCGGCGTCCAAGGCGGAAGTGGCTTCATCGAGGATCACCACCTTCGGCTCGGCCAGCACCATGCGCGCAATCGCCAGGCGTTGACGCTGCCCGCCGGAAAAGCGCACCCCGGAACGCCCCACCACGCTGTCCAACCCCAGGGGCAATGCCCTGACGGTAGCATCCAGCTGGGCAATTTCCAACGCTTGCCAACAGGCTTGATCACTGCGCTCGCGGCCCATGGTCAGGTTGGCGCGCACGGTGTCGTTGAACAGTGCCGGGTGCTGCAGCACCACCGCGACCTGTTCGCGGATGGTTTCCAGGCCGATCTCCTGCTGAGTCGCACCACCGAACCGAATACTGCCGGACTGTGGGGTGTAGAGCCCGAGCAACAATTGCACCAGGGTGCTTTTGCCGCCGCCGCTGGCGCCGACAATCGCCACTTTCTCGCCGGGCGCGATCGCCAGGTTCAGTTGGTTGAGCACCAGGTCCTCACCATAACCAAAGTCGAGGCCGCGCACTTCGATGCCGACGGTTTCATGCCCGGTGAACGGGTCGGCGCCGCCGGGGTATTGCGGTTCGTCGTCGCGCGCCAGCAACTCGTTGATCCGCGTCAGCGCCCCGCCCGCGGCGTAGTAGGCGTATTGCAGGTTCAACAATTGCTCCACCGGGCCGATCATGAACCACAGGTAACTGAACACCGCGAGCATCTGGCCGATGGACAGGTCGGAAAACAGCACCGTGAGCATTGCCGCCGCACGGAAGATGTCGATACCGAATTGGAACAGCAACCCGCTGGCACGGCTGGAAGCGTCGGTTTTCCACTGCGAGTGGATCGCATAGTCACGCACCTCCTGGGCGCGCTGGCCCAGGCGCCCGAGAAAGAAACCCTGGCGATTGCCGGCGCGTACTTCCTGGATGGCGTCGAGGGTTTCGGTCAGGGCCTGGGTGAAGCGCGAGGTGCTGTCGTTTTCCAACTTCTTGAGGTGCTTGACGCGCTTGCCCAACTGCACCGTGGCGTAGATCACCAGTGGGTTGAACAGCAGGATCAGCAACGCCAGCTGCCAGTGCATCCACACCAGGATCGCCGAGGTGCCGACCAGGGTCAGCATGGCCACCAGGAAACGGCTTAGGGTTTCGCCGACGAACTTGTCCAGGGTGTCCAGGTCGGTGACCAGGTGCGTGGTGACAGTACCGCTGCCCAGGCTTTCGTATTCGCCGAGCGAGATGCGTTTGAGCCGCTCGATCAGGCGTACGCGGATGCGGTACACAATATCCTTGGCCAGGCGCGCAAACAGCCGCGCCTGCACAACGTTGAACACCAGCGCGCCGCAGCGCAGGCATAACGTCACCAGCAGCATCAGGCCGATGTAACCGGCGGCTTTCTGCCAACCCAGGGGCAACGCGTGGTTCATCACCTTGAGCGCGGCATCGCCACGGCCCAGCAGCACCTCGTCCACCAGCAGTGGCAACAACAATGGGATAGGCACACTGCACAGGGTCGCCAGCACGGCGACGCCATTGGCGATCCACAGGGATTTCCTGTGACGCAGGGCCAGCCGGCGAATTTCCGCCCAGGTCAGACGATCGGTGCGTTTGTTCGGTTCATACACAGGCGGCTCGCTCCAGCCATCGGCCCAACAAAGGCGACAGCTCGGCCAGCGGCTGGTAACCATTGGTCAACAAGGCCAACTGGCCCTTGCGTTCGGCGAGCAGAGTCGGAAACCCGGCGATGCCCAGATCCTGCACCCACGTGAAATCGGCGGCCGTCGCGGCATGCTGTTCGGCACGGTCGAATTCGCCGGCAAACTCGATGCGCGGGATGCCCGCCTGCTCGGCCAACTCCACCAGCACACTGGCGAGGGTCACGTCGCGGCCCTCGACATAAAACGCATGCTGGATCAGCCCCAGCAGTTTCCATGCGCAATCCGGCGCCAGGTTGCGCGCGGTAACAATGGCGCGGCACGCGGGTTCGGTGTCATAGACAAACCCGTCGGGCAACGCGCCCTCGCGCTTGAACGGTTGGCCAGTGGCTTCGGTGACGGCCTGCCAATGCTCCAGGATATAGCGCCGGGTGGTCGGCTCCAGTGCCGCGCCGCTGCCGGTGCGCAAACCGCCCACCACCAGGTGCACGTCCACGCCGGCGGCCTGGGCCTGCTCGACTAACGCCTGCGCTACCGGGGCGAAGCCCCAGCACCAGGAACACATCGGGTCCATTACATAGAGCAGGCGCGCGGACATGGGTCAGACCTCGGAAGGGGTTTGCTTGTAGTTGAAGCCAATCGGGTGCGGCATGTTGCGGGCCTTGGCCAGTTCAATCTGCTTTTGCCGGTCGATGGCGCTGCGACGGGTTTTCTCCGGCAGCTTATCCCAGCAATGCGGGCAACTGATACCGGCCACATAATGCTCGGATGCTCGGTCTTCTGCGCTTACGGGTGTGCGGCAGGCATGACATTGATCGTAGTCGCCTTCGCTCAAGTCGTGGCGCACGGTCACGCGATTGTCAAAAACAAAGCAGTCGCCCTGCCACTTGGTTTCTTCCTGGGGCACTTCTTCGAGGTACTTCAGGATCCCGCCTTTAAGGTGGTAGACCTCATCGAAGCCTTCGCTGAGCATATAGCTCGAGGCTTTCTCACAACGGATGCCGCCAGTGCAGAACATGGCGACTTTCTTGTGTTTGCTCGGGTCGAAGTTGGCTTTGATGTAGTCGGGAAATTCGCGAAAACTGGTGGTTTTCGGATCGATTGCACCTTCAAATGTGCCGATCGACACTTCGTAGTCGTTGCGCGTGTCGATCAACAATACTTCGGGGTCGCTGATCAGCGCGTTCCAGTCCTTGGGCTCGACGTAGGTACCAACCTTTTTGTTCGGGTCCACGCCTTCGACGCCCAGGGTCACGATCTCTTTCTTGAGCTTGACCTTGGTGCGGTAGAACGGTTGGTCGTCGCAGTACGATTCCTTGTGGTCGATGTCGACCATGCGTGGGTCGTTCTTCAGCCAGGCCATCAGGCCATCAATGCCTTCGCGGCTGCCGGACACGGTACCGTTGATGCCTTCTTCGGCGATCAGCAAGGTGCCTTTGATGCCATTGTCGACCATCGCCTGCAGCAAGGGCTCGCGCAGGGCGACGTAATCTTCGAGGGTGACGAACTTGTACAGTGCCGCCACGACGATGGGTTGGGTCATGGATGTTCTCTCCAGGTGGCTACCCTCGTAAGGGGTGAACCGGATGCAAAAAAATACGCCGGCTGAGCGGCGCGAAAGAGATTCTAACAAAAGCGCGCAGTCGCCGCATTTAGCGATTTGTGGGTGTGCCCGCCTGTTGCCGCGGCAATGGACAGGTACATACCTATGCCACCGCCGACGGCACGGATGCTAGCGTTTCCTGCCCCCCACCGGACCCACCGGCGGGCCTACGGAAGCCCACAAACATGGAAAATCCCCTACTGGCCCGGCTGATCGACCAGCCGGCCCCTCCAAAAAACGGTCGACTCGACCTCGCGAGTGCCCTCAGACACCTGGGTATCCATTCGGTGTTCGACATCGTTCAGCTGTCCAAGCAAGCGTTTGCCGAACAACTGGCGCAACATAACGACGACGATGCCGAACAGGTCTATCGCAGGGCCTTGAGCGCCGCCCTGCAACTGGATGCATTATTTCGCAATCGCCAAGTGTCCCTACCGCCAACGCAAAGCGCCAATACGCCCTCACCGAGGGTCGGTGCGACCTACCCCGCGCTGTTCAATGAGAACTGGCATCAATACTGCGCTCGCCATTCCATTGCTGCGCTCGATTCACCGGCAGCCTATTTAAGAGCGTTGTCGTTATTTGTGATCGAGCTGGAAAAACGTGCGGACAAAAACACCGCCGTCAAACTGGCGGATCGACGCCCGGACCTGAAAAAACTGGTCATTGATGCACACAGCGTTTCAGTCCAGAGACCGATGCTGTCGATCATCAACCAGATGCTGACGGACGCTATTACCCAAGGTCAGCCAAAAAGCGCGTACGCGTTGTTGAACGACGCCCGGTATCCCTTTTCGCTGCCCTATCACTTTTATCATCAGCAATGTCAACTGGCCCTGTCTGGCAACACACCGGCACTCGGCGAGTTGAACTATCGAATCAGTCGCCAGTTGCCCGTGGTCGCGCGCGCGCCCAACGCGTATGGAGAGGTCCTGGCCCACAACAACGACATCCAGTGCCTGCTATCGGGGCTGAGTCCCACACAGCTAACCTTGCTCGGCCGCTCATTAGTCAGCGACGTGGCCAATACACTGGATAAAGAAACGTTTTATCGCGACTACTACAACCTGAACCAAACCACGGACTCAAAGGCACTGGCAGACCTCGGCGTGTTCCTGCACCACACGCAGCTCGACGCCGCGGCGCTTCAGGCACTGCTTGCGCAAAAAATCCAGAAGCCACGTATCTCGCCGTCCTGCAGGCTGGAAACGACGCACGCTTATGGCGCTTGCTACGTCAACGGTCCGGCAAACCACCCCCCCCTCGATATCGACCAGACGACGCTGTTGAACCTGTCCACCGAGCGGCTCGACAGGCTGCAACGCATGATTCGCCTGCAACGCTGGTTCGCTACGCCCTTCGCGCAACTCGATACGCTGCTCGTCAGCACCATGCGCTGCGAAGCAGAGGCCAATACGTCCCTGCTGATCAACCACAACACCCTGCGCGCGCTCGGGATGTATCGCTATCTGCACAGGCACTACGGGCTGCAAGCCGAAGAGTTCGCCGCCCTGGTCCATTTACTGCCGGTTCACGCCTCGGGCGAGCACACGCCGTTGTTCGATCAGGTATTCAATCAAACAGGGACAGTCCTGCCCGCCCTGCAGCTGGACGATCAGGCCTTCAACGCAACCACTCGCCAACAACTGTGTGCCGCGCTGGGCCTGCACGACACAGCGGATTCGCTGCAACTGCTGATCGGCCAGGCGCCCAGGCGCAGCCTTGAGCAGATCAGTGCGATTTACCGGCACGCACGCATCGCGCGCCTCTTTGGTCTGTCGGTCAAAACGTGCATTGACCTGGTATCGATGCTGGGTCAGGCGACCTTTGCGCAGCAGCTGTTCAAGCCCTGGTTACGTCAGCAACCAAAAGGGGCGGCTGACATACTCGACGTTCTGCTGCATCTGGAATGGGCAAGTCGATGGCTCAAGGAGCGCGGTGGCAGCCTGCCGCTGTTGCGCCACCAATTGCTGCTGGAGCCATTGAGCCTGGATCCCGTCGTCAAGCGCTTGATCGATGCCTTTTCGACCCATCGGCCACCGGACCTGCCGTCGATGGTGAACGATGCGGCGCTGCCTCAGCAGCCAGAGGATGAAAGGGGCAGTACCGAGCAACGCTTACCTGCGGTCGACTGGGTAGCGCTGGCCCGGCGCGTCGTGCACCGGAGTAGGGACATGCACACGGCAGACGCCCTTGATAAAGAGCTCGCCGACGTCGAAATAACCCATCAAGGCGAAACGCGAAGGTCCTCATTAATCCAGCAGGCAAAGGGCAAACTGCTGCCAATCCTGACCAAACTCCGAGGGGATGTATGGCAGCAGTACCTCGAGCTCAAAAAAATCATCAACGACCTCCAGGATCAGGGCGAGGTGTTGGTGTTGACCAAGTACGATTTCGAATTTCTGCGCCTGCACCCCTCCTCCGCGCCGTCTTCACACACCCTGGGCTACCTGATATTGCTGCTGCCCCATGCCGCCGACTACCTGCAACTGCCCATCAATCGCAAGGCCCTGCAACGATTTTTGATCAACCCGCACTGGCTCAATGAGCGGTATCAGCCGAACTCACTCCTCGAACTGGATTGGAACAACCTGGTGTCGATGCAGCAATTCAAGCAGTGCATCGAACGCTACAACCTTTCTCAGGAACAGCTCTTTGACTACCTGGAACAGGCCAACACCTGCGCATCGGATGCTGACGCGCAACTTGCGCGATTGCTGGGCTGGAGTGCGGAAGAAATAAAAGTATTGAGCAACACCCTGACGCCAGCGTGCATTAACTCCATGGACCGTCTGGATTGGGTGTTGCGCTGCCGGCAAACCTGCATGGACAGCGGCCTGTCAGTCGACATGCTGCTCAAAGCCAGCCAACTGACCACCCACTCGACATTCGACGAGTGGCGGGCTGTGGGCGAAGCCGTCAGCAGCGCCCTTCAATCGTCATCCCATCCATTTGACTTGCTCAAGGACTGATCATGTCTCACGCCGCCCCTCAACACCTCAATGAAAGCCTGCGCGACGCCATGCTGGCGTACTACCTGACCCACCAGGCGCCCAAGATTGAAAAATTCAATATTCGCACGGCTGACGACCTCTACGAGTATTGGCTATTGGACGTGCAAGTCAGCCAGGCTGTCCCCACCAGCCCGGTGGCCAGCGCAATTTCCAGCCTGCAGCAATACATCACGCGTCTTCATCTGGGCCTTGAGCCAGGTTACGAACAACACCCGATGAGCGCGCAGCACGAGCGGCTATGGACCGAACAGTTTCACGCGTATCCCGTCTGGAGCGCCGCCCAGCAATTGCGCTATTACCCGGCCAATTATCTGGACCCTGCATTGCGGCGTAACAAGACTGAGAGCTTTCAACGTCTGGAAAACGACCTGAGCCACTACCGACTGCAACCGGACACCGTGCTCACGGCGGTCCAGAACTATTTGGCCAGGTTCGAGGCCATCGCCAACATCCATATGCTCAACGGCTACATCGATGGAACCGCCAGCCAACTCAACAGCAGCATTTTTTATTTCGTCGGTAAGTCCACGTCTGAAGATGCCTATTACTGGCGCAGCCTGGACGCGTCCCGACGCTCGGCTGACAACCCAAGGCAACCCTCGATACACGCCTGGTCGGACTGGAAAACGATCAACCTGACACTGCCCGCCACCACGGCCAGGCAGAGTATCCGCCCGGTATTTTTTAACAACCGTCTGTATTTGATTTGGGCCGAATGCATCAAACCCGCCCCCACCAGCTCCTTTAAAGGCACGGAACTCAAGGGTGGCAAAAAAGACCGTCTGACGGACTGGGTCAACAGCCATTACGTCAAATTCCGTCTCAATTTCTCTTACAAAAATTACGATGACAGCTGGAGCCCACCACAGACATGCATCGATGAATACTGCGCAACCGAAGACGTCAACGCCGCGACCGCGGCGATTGTGCAATCGATGACCCAAACCGTGGCAATCGCCGCCCCCGGCATGCCGGCCACACTGTTTCTGGGCGTGCACGTGCCCATCGCGCAAGGCCCGGAACAACAGGAGCATTTCAGGGGTAAATTTTTCCAGGCCGTCGAAATCGACCAGCACTTCAATGTCACCAAAGTCGCTGATGGCGGCAGTCCCGAGCGCTATAAGTACGCACCGGGATCGCAAGTCGCCACCGAGATAAACCGACTGCTGGAGGTCTTCGATACCCCCCAGCGAGGGGAAGTACAGGCGGTGATCACCGGCCAGACGCCTGACAAGAATGGTTATTACAGCGAGTTATTGCCGGACAACGCCAGGAAGTATTTCACGTTCTTCGGGCATACCAACAAGGACAATCTGCAATACAAGGTTGCGCCCTCTAGAACGCTCACGGTTTCTTTGACACACCATAGATCGCCTTTTGAACCGAACACCGGTTGGAACTACGGCAGTAAACAGAACGACGTCAACGAGATGACTGACCACTCACCCTCGTTCGACCCGAACACCAAAAAACTGATTATCACCTCTACCCTCAAGGCACCGTTTCGTGAACCCTACTCCGTCACGCTGAGCAAAATATCCGGCAAATACGAAATAACGATCACGTTGAAGGTCGACTCTCCCTTATATGCGCCGGACACCGCGCAACTCAACCTGAGCGAAGGGTCCATGATTACCATCAAGGACATCCCTGGCACAGAAAAAAACTTTATTTTCGATTTTTATGCCTTCTATCTAAAAAACACGGAAACCCTCGAAGAGTTTCCCAACTTTATCCACGACACTCACAATCGCTTGATTAGCGTCGACCGTACATCTTCCCCATCCAACATTGACCTGAAAGGCAAATCAATCGACAAAAGCACTTTTATCCACTTGTATACCCACAGTCACATGGCGTTCGACATACACCTCTATCGATACACGACCTACACCCTCTCCCAGGAAAGCAACGAGGGCCGTATTGACGAGGTGAAGAAGTTACACCAGCGGGATGTCGACATTATCGAAAAGGCCTCAGTCATCAGGCCCAATCTACGTGCCTACAAACACGTCATCATGCGTTCCAATTTCTCCGAGTACTCACTCACCGACACCATCGACGCCAACTCCAACCGCATCCTGAACCTTCAGGATGCGGCTCACGCCAGTTTGACCGGCTCAAGCCCGGAATTGCCTGAAGGGCATAGCGTCACGGCACATATTCCAGTGCCGGACGACGACGCGGAGCCAACCATCACCCTTATCCATGGCGTGCTGACGCTTGAGCTAGACACTGCAGGGCCTAAGGTGCTCGGCTACGCGGTCAGGGCCTTTACCCTGAAAGTGCGTAAAGCGAATGAGGACACCGCGCCCAGCCAACGGTTGGCACCCACGGTCAAACAACTGTCATCACCGTTATCGGGCAGAGCCGAATTCATCGACTTCTTCAATACCCGGCATCTTGCCTACCCGCTGGACCCGATCCGCATGAATACCTGCTTCGCCGGCAAGTTGGTTGAAGCCGCCAGCCTCAGCCTCGAGCGCTTGTACTCACTCACCCCAGAACAATGGCGGGAGCCACCGTTGACACTTGGCGGAAAAGCCGACCCCATTGATTTTCAAGGCGCCAACGGCAAGTACTTCTGGGAACTGTTCCTGCACCTGCCCTGGCTGGTTACCCACCGTCTGAATCAGGAGCAGCAGTACGCCGACGCCCTGGCCTGGCTCAAATACATTTTCGACCCAAGCCGGGCCGCCGATACGTCCACAGGCCGGCCGGCCTATTGGGGGTTCGGCGCGCTGACCCGAGACCGCGATACCGTTGATGACTGGACCATCGACCCCCACCAACAGGCGATGGATGCCACGGTGCATTTTCGTAAAGCGATCTATCTGCTTTATCTTGATATTCTGATCAACTGCGGCGATGCGGCGTATCGTCAGCAACGCCCCGACAGCCTGACCCAGGCCAAGCTCTGGTACATACGCGTCAACCAGCTGTTGCAGACACGTCCCACCATCACCACGGTCGAGCCGTGGGACACCATCACTCTTGGCGAATTGACAGAAAACGCCTCGCAGGCGCTCAAACAACTGGAACAGCAAGCGCCGCCCATCGACTTCGATCGACCGGTCAATAGCCACAACCTGCTATGGCTCACCCATAGCGACCATCTGTGCCTGCCCTTCAACCCGGATTTGGTCGCACGCTGGGACAAGCTGGAAAGCCGCTTGCATAACCTGCGGCATAACCTCGATATCAGCGGCAAACCTCTGCGCCTGGCGTTGTATGCCACACCTCTGCTACCGCGCCAGCTATTGGCCAGCCCAAACAAAAGCACGCCGTCTCTTATAGAGGCTCCCCAGTTGACCCCGGCGCCGACCCGCCATTATCGGTTCCGAGTGATGCTGGGCCATGCCCTGAGCGCCGCCGAAACACTGATTCAGTTCGGCGCCACGATATTGAGTCTCACCGAACGCAAGGAACAGGCCGAATACCTGGAGTTGCAACAACAACAAGCCTGGGACCTGGCCGATATAGTGGTCGCACAACAAAACCAGGCGTTATTGATCGACGAGAAAAACCGCCAGGCGCTGGATGCCAGCCGTGAAATTAGCGAAGCCCGTGAGGCGTACTACGATCAGCAGCTCACCGAAGGTATCAGCCGCGCGGAAAACGAGGCGGGCCAGTTATACCTGACCAGCGCCAGCTTCGAGGCTGCGGGCGCGCTCGCGGGAGCAGCGGCGGGCATGGCGATGCTCGCGCCGAACATCGTCGGCATGTCGGTCGGCGGATCGCGCTGGGAAGGTCCATTTCATGCAGCTCAATCTCTGGCCCAAGGCGCCGCGAGCGATCGACGCAGCACTGCTGCTGATCTGGACCGTACCGAACAGTTCAATCGGCGCGCGCGGGAATGGACCCTTGCCCGCGAGCAAGCCCGCCTGGAAATCGTCCAGATCGACCTGCAACGGCAGGCCTATGCCGAGCAGGAAAAAGCCACGCGCCTGCAATTACGTCTGAGCCAGACATCATTGGCCCATGCGCGTTCGAGCTACCAACTGCTGGCCAAACGCTTTTCCAACGCGCAGCTCTACGACTGGGTGAATGCACACCTGAGCCGGTTTTTCTACCAGGCCTACGATCTGTGCAGGTCGCTGTGCCTCTCCGCTGAAGCGTGCTGGCAATACGAGATCGCAGACTTCACGCGTCGGTTTATTCACACCGACGCCTGGAATAACAGCTATCACGGCTATCTGGCAGGCGAAGCGCTGAAGCTCTCGCTGCTCAACATGAACGCAGCCTATCTGGACAACCATGTGCAGGACCTGGAGATCGTCAAGACACTCTCTCTGCGCCATCGCGTCAGCGACCTCGACACCGGCGTGCAAGCCCCGTTAACGGCTGACAAGACGGTGGACACACAAGCTCTGTGGCAACTACTAAAACGCCAGTTGGTCGACACCGGCGTTCTGCACTTCAAGTTGACCAAGGCATTGTTCGAGCAGGATTACCCCGGGCATCGTCTACGACGGATCAAACGCATCAGTGTGTCGTTACCGGCGACACTGGGACCTTATGAGGACATCAGGGCGATCCTGATACAGACCAGTAATAGGCTTGAACTGCCCGACCTTTCAACCCACACGGACCTGCGCGCTCATCAACAGATCGCGCTCTCCACCGGCCTGGATGACAACGGTCAATTCGCACTGACGTTCGACAGCCAGGAGCGCTACCTGCCCTTCGAATACACCGGCGCCATTTCCAGCTGGACCCTCAAGTTTGCAGAGCCGGCCCGGCAAAAAGCCATGCTCGAATCGATCAACGACATTGTGATTCACCTGCACTACACCGCCAGGGGGGCCGTGCGATGAGCAGCGATACTCTGCACATCACCCCGCCAGCCCTGCCCAATGGCGCCGCGCCCCTTCACGGCACCGGCCAATGGAGCGCCGTGGGCGGCAACGGCGTGGCCACGCTTGAGATCGCGCTGCCGATTTCCCCCATACGCGGCTACACACCGTCCATGACGCTGGCCTACCACAGCAGCCATGCAAACGGACCGTTCGGGCTGGGCTGGACGGTGCCGATACACGCCATCAGCCGTCGCACGTCCTGTGGCGTCCCCACCTACACAGCGCAAGATGGGTTCGTGGGGCCCGATGCGCAGGACTGGCTACCCGAACGTCACCCCGACGGTGTCCTGGTCGTTACTCACCACACAACCGTCAACGGCATGCAACTGGACACATCCTACACCGTGACCCGCTACTTCCCCAGGGTCGAGAGCCGCTTCAACCGCATCGAGCACTGGCACTCGGCAGCCGATACGGCGGGGTTCTGGCGGGTACAGGCGGCCGATGGCAGCCAACACTTCTACGGCAAAACCCACTTGGCACGCATCGCCGATCCGGACCAGCCACATCATGTCGCGCAGTGGTTATTGCAAGAAAGCCTGTCCCCCCACGGCGAGCACATTTACTACCATTACCAGCAAGAAACCGACCCTACCCGCCACCCACGGGACTGTCGTGCCCAGCGTTACTTGCAAACCGTTTACTACGGTAATTCTACCGCCAGCGATCAAGAGGCGCTGTACCTCTGGCAGACCGAGGCCCCGCCGCTGGTGAAATGGCACTTTCAATTACTGTTCGATTATGGCGAACGCGCCCTTGAACTGGATCAACAGCCGACCTTTCAGCCGACCCGGGCATGGGCGTCACGCCCGGACCCCTGCTCGGATTTTTCCTTCGGTTTCGAACTGCGCACCTTGCGCCTATGCCAACAGGTACTGATGTTCCATCACTTTCCCGATGAGGCAACGATGGGGGCCGATCCGGTGCTGGTCAGGCGCCTACTGCTGGAATACCGTCAAGTCAACACAATCAATCTGCTGGTCGGCATCCATGAACAGGCGTTCGACAGCGCAGGCAACAGCACCAGCCGTCCGCCGTTGGAGTGTTTCTATCAATCGAGCACGCTCCAGGTGGACGACAGCGCCTATAAACCCTTCAGCGTGCTGCCCGGCCTCAACGATGGCATTCGTTACCACTTGGTCGATCTGTATGGCGAGGCCATCCCCGGGTGCCTGTATCGGGAGGCCAAAAACTGGTATTACCGCGAACCCATAAGGCCTGCGCCACCGCATGCCGAGGACGACGTGATTCACGGCCCGGCCCGATCGTTATCGCCCATACCGGTCGCGGATGAGACCCGACAGATCCATCAAGCGCTGGTGGATGTCGATGGCGATGGTCGGCTGGACTGGCTGGTTGCCCAGCCGGGAATGAACGGTGTATTCAGCCTGAACGAACAGGGCGACTGGTCAACCTTCACCCCCTTCGACGCGTTCCCGCAGGAGTTCTTCCATCGCCACTCGGTGTTCGTCGACTTGATCGGCGCCGGGCAGCCTGACCTGGCAATGATCGGCCCACGCAGCGTGCGCCTGTACGCCCATCACCGCAGGTCGGGGTTTGCCCCTGCTATCGAGGTCAGGCGTGCCGAGACTGACGATGACTTACCCGTGATCTCGTCCTCACCCAGCGAGTTGGTGGCATTCAGCGATGTGCTCGCCAGCGGGCAACAGCACCTGGTACGTATCCGTCACGACGAAATCAAATGCTGGCCCACTCTGGGCCGAGGACGTTTCGCCAAGGGATTTGTCCTGGGTACCTTGCCGTTCAGCTATCAAACCTTCAAGGCCGCCAATGTGTGGCTCGCCGACCTGGATGGCAGCGGCGGCGCAGACCTGCTGTATGCAACCACGGAGCACTTGTGGATATTTCTCAATAACGCAGGAAACGGCTTCGCGACAGAGCCAATCAAACTGGCATGGCCTGCGGGTATCCGGCATGACAACCGTTGCCAGGTCAGCCTGGCCGACGTGCAAGGGCTGGGTTGCCCAAGCCTGATCCTGACCGCCGCCCACCAGAGCCCCACGCATTGGCGCTACGACTTCTTCGCGAAAAAGCCCTGGTTACTGGCGCGAACCTACAACAACATGGGCGCTCGCACCAGCATCAGGTACCGCAGCAGCGCCCAGGAATGGCTGGATGAAAAACATCAACTCATGGCCGCCAGCCAGCCGGCAATCAGTCACTTGCCATTCGCCCTGCAATTGGTCAGCCAACGGTTACAACTGGACGAAATCACCGGTAATCGGCTGATTCAGCGCTGGCGATATCGACACGCCTATTACGACCGTAAAGACCGTGAGTTCCGCGGCTTCGGGCTGTTGCTGCAAACCGACGTCGACCGCAGCAGCGACCCGCAAGCCACGGGTTTCAGAGGGCCGCTGTTGCGCAAAACCTGGTTCCATACCGGCCATCCCGCAGAATCACTGGCTCCAGGCCATAGTCTCCACGACCCGCAGGCCACCACGTTGGCCAGCACCCTGGTGAGCCGCTACCGGGCAACCGAAGGCGCCTCCCCCCTCGACCATCATGACGACCTCATCGACAATCCGGCGCCCTTGCTGTTACGCGACGCAGCACGTGCGTTGCAGGGGACAATCAGACGGGTTGAAGTCATCGCGGCCGATGCGGCGCCGGACGCCGTGCCTTATTCGGTGCACCAGTACCGCTACCTGGTTCGCCTGTTGGCGCCGGCCACTGAACACAGCGTCCATGCCCGGTTGCTGCCCGTGCCGCTGGAATCCATCAGTCGTCATTATGAAGGCGTGGCGGACGACCCTGTGTGTGAGCACCAGATCCATTTGCGTCGGGATGCCTATGGCAGCCTGGTACATGGGGTAACCATCCACTATGCCCGGCGTAAAACCGCGAATGACGTCCCGCCATCTGCGCTCCCCGACGACCATCAGCAGCGCTGGTGGCGGGACACCCACGACAGCGCACAACAACGCTATTACCTGACGGAAACGTTGGCACAATACATCCACCTGGACGGCCCACAGGACCTGCGCCTGGCCCTGCCTTACCGCCAGCGCGACAATGTCCTGGTGAAGGACAAGGCACCCGCCACTGACGGGCTGACCATTGAGCAACTGAGCTATGAAGGCTTCATCGCCCCACACAAAGGCCCCCTGGCCGCCAACGCCAAACGCCAATTAAGTCGCTTGTCGGTGCAACGCTATCGAGAAGCCGGCGAGTCCGGGAAAACGCTCAAGCGCGGCATCGCCACCCTTCAGGCCCTGGCTGATTACGTTGAGACAGCGGCACTGGATGAACACGCCCTGAGCGTTTATCGAAGCCTGCCCGTCATGCCCGACGCGGCAGTGATCGACCTCGCACAGCGGCTCAAGAAGGCCGGTTACAGCCCCATGACCGTGTTTTTTTCGTTCGCGCACGAAGAGCCGCACAAGGCGGACACCCTGTGGTCAAGGCGCGAGCACGCACGGCAGTATGAACCGGCAAAAGCGTTTTATCGGGTCAAGGCCATACGCGAGACCCAATCTGAGGACAAAACACGGATCTTCTACGACCGCTATTGGTTGCTGGTCACCGCCGTGAAAACCCCGGACACGTGTTTAACCACGGCCGAATATGACTACCGATTGCTGATGCCGAACAAAATCGTCGATCCCAATGGCAGAGTTCAAGAGGCCCTTTATGACGGGTTTGGACAGTTGTCGGTCAGTACGTTCCACCGTCACGAGCAAGGCGTTGAAACGGGCTTTTCAGCCTTGCAAGACTATGCCCCCTTGCACGCGGTCACCCCCGACTTCGCGATTGCGAATACCAAACACGTCGTGCAGAGAATGGCCAGTTTTCACTGTTACGATCCCTTCAGTTGGATGGGCGTGATCGACAAGGCATACCCGAATAGAGCGCAGTGGATTGCCAATCGCCATTTGCTGCCCTCGGGGCATATCACCATGCGCACACGGCTACGCCTCAAAGCCCCACAGGCCTCCCTCAGCGACGACGAAAAGGAACTCAAAACATGGTTTGACGCGTCCCGGCAGACGCCGGTGCATGGGCTCACGTTGCAGGCCGACCGTTACCCGGACGAGACCGGACAGCAGGTGGCCATGACGCTGACCCACTGGGACGGTTTTGGACGTCCCCTGCAACGCACGCAAACAGCAGAGCCGGGGCCCGCGCACGTCGTGACAAACACGGGCGACTTGAGCGTCAAGGACAGCATGCCGCAAACGGCGCACGCCAACTCGCGCTGGTGCATGAGCGAGCGCACCGAGTATGACCTAGAGGGCAGGATCGTTCGCCTCTACCGCCCGTGCTTCAGCGACTGCCACGGTTATATCAACGATGAGTCCTTGCGCCGGTTCTGGCACTGCGACACACAGTTTTACGACCCTCTCGGGCGACCTATCCGAACCGTGACGGCCAGCGCCGGGCAGCGACAAAATACCTATTGGGCCTGGTACACCGTCAGCGAGGATGAAAACGATACCCAGGGTTCAGCGTAACCGCCCGCGGCGACCGTGGCAGGCTCCGCCGAGTCACTGCCACGGTGGTTGGATGAATCAACGCGTCCTTGTCCGCATAGTGCGGGCGGCGCTTTTTGGCCGGTAATGACGCCACTGGACAGGATGGGTTTCCCACGGCGCGTCGACCTTGATTTGACCGCGATAGAAAACCACCTTGCCGGCCAGTTGCGTTCGATGCCGATAGAGCCAGCGTAACTCCGAGGCCGTGGTGGAACGGCGCGATTTGCTGACCACGCTCGGTATGTCCAGCTCGTCGAGGGCAAAATGCACCACCGCCGGGCTCTGTGGACTCATCAGGGTTTGCAGAGCCGACTTGCTGCTTCGAGTGATCATTTTTTGCTGGATGCCGAGTAAACCTTCACCGATATATTCGCCGGCAGTCGCCTCGGCGGAATAATTTCCTGCCTTGAGATCACTGACAAATTGCCTCGCGAACTGCTGATTGCACGCCGTTGCCAAACAGCCTGAGTACCTCGAAACAATCCCCTCATAGAACGGCTGGACACCGACGGATATTTGCTCGATGAGCTGCGCCTTGAGACGTCGTATCTCGGGTGGTTCACCCGGTTCGTGCTCCAGGCCCGCGAACAGGTCTGGCGCCTCTGCGCGAAAGCTTGAGAAAGCACGCACGGGAGACGCCAACCCTGCCGTCCATCGCTGCAACTGCGCACCGGAGAAATAGGCCACCATCGCGTCTCCACGCTCGCTCAATTTCGACCAGAAACTGCGGTAACTTCCAACCGTCTCGGCCAGGCCAAACAGTATATCGCCTCGATTTGGCTGGAATAGCTCGCCAAACGTCGCCTGCCCGCCATCGTCATCCCTGAAGCGCAATGGATTGCCCTTGACCATCGCATACCGATTCAAACCGTCCACATCCCCCATCGGGTCCGGGTTGATCCAGCGCTGCAACCAGGGTGCGTAATACCTCAAACCGTAGTAATAAAGGCCACTGGCATCGCGCTCTTTTCCAGAGTAACGAATCGTCTTGTACGTCGCCTCAACGGCGGTTGCCGATGCCCACCACGCCGTACCGCCAAACGGATAAAAAACCTCCTGGCTGATCAACCGTGCGGCCTGATCAAGCTCCAGTGAACAACTCCCCAAGTGGTCCGACACGCAGAAACGCACCTGAATGTCCGCAACCGTGTCGGGGCGGCCCTGCTCCCACTGCAAGAGGCGCGCGGGGCTGCGGCCAGCCAAGGCCGTCACCACACTCAAACGTTCGCCGGTGGCCGTGTTGCTGCGGATCTCCAGGCCGGGCAAGTAACGCACCTCCTGTATGTGTGTGCTTATCCGGCTGCGCATCCTTCGCCGCTTGAGTACACGTTGGCCGCTGCCATCATAAACGTAGGACTCGTCATCATCGTCATCGTCGCTGCGCACCACCTGGGTGACACGCACCAATTGCCCCCGGACGTTCCAGACCATTGGCTGCCCCTTCACCAACTCAAGCTGATTGCCCGCGGCGTCAAAACCTGCACCCAGGCCGGGAACGGCGGGCCCGTCACCGGACAACACGGCATGGTTGCTGGAACCGGCCACAGTCATTTGGCGGGTGTACCCCGCGCCCGTGGACGGCACGTGCCGCAACGTCTTGAGATTCCCGCCCGCGTCATAGATGTAATGCTGGCTATAGTTGCGCCAGCGACTGTCGTCCTCCGTCGTGAACACTTCCCTGATGGGCAACGCCGGCCCCATCGACGACTGCGCACTTTCACGTCCCGTCGCGCAAACCAACTGATAGAGCGTGTCGTACGCGTAGGTACTGACCGCTCGCACTTGAGCGTTACGGCCCCACTGAACCAGCTGCGCACTATCTTCGACCCGCGTCACATTGCCCGCGGCATCATATTCATAGCTCAGGGATTGCAGCGGCTTGGCCTTGTCCGCCTGACGATAGACCGTCAGTGCCGTCAACCGATCGTCGCGCACTGCGTAGTGCGCGGCAACGGTCACGCCGTTACCAGACCGCTCCAACAACAGCTGCCCGCTGGCGTTGTAGCTGCAATGATCCACCAGCACCTGACGTCGACCATCGGCCAACAACACAGCGCATGACTTGAGCTGGGCATCTAGCCCATAAGTCAGTTGCTGGCGGTTTCCCCTGGCATCGACCTGTTCCAACAATTGCCCCGACGCCGAGTACCGCCAAGTAGTGACGAAGCGCTCGGTCTCCAATTGAGCATCGCGTTGCGCCTCAAGCTGCGGCCAGTCGAGCAACGGTAGATCCTTGCGAAACCGTCGACTTTGCTTCACAACCTGCCCCTGTGCCCCATAGGCCTCATACAGCAATGTGCCCGCCGGATCATCACGGCGCACCAGCCGCCCACAGCGTTGCAAGCGGGCATCCTCGGAGGAGGATGGCGCATAGGCCAGGCGTTCGACACAACGCAGGGCGGGCTCATCGGCAGCCTGCTCGTAGATCGCCACGGGGCGCAGCACAACATCAAATTCATAACGCCGATACGCGCCACGGGCGTCCCAGGATTCGAGCACTCGCCCGGACTCTGCGCGCAGCATCAGCTGCCAGCCGGCGTCCACGCTATCGGTGCGCAGGGCTTGCCCGCCAAGGCTGTAGATTATTCGTAGAGTGGCTTGGGTGTCGTGGTCTGAGCGCTGCAACTGATACAGGCGCGGGTCCCACTGCTCGATCATCAAGCCGCGACCGTCATAGACCTGACGCTGGATGCGCGCTTGGGCTGCGTCCTGTGCGTTGGCGCGGTAGTAGTCGACGTTACGCACAGTCAACCCACGCGGATCGAAAGCGGTCAGGGAGGGGGTATGTTTATGGAGCGAGCTAGACATCATTTCATGACCCAAATTGCACAATGGTCAGAAAAGCCTAGGGATCATGCTCCGGAAAGTGGGCCTATCCAGGTATGTACGGGCGCTGCAAGGGCCTCAACCAATAATCGTCGGCTGAGACCCGTGCATGAGCTTAATGTCCCCCGGCGCAGGTCGGCGAAGCCGGGGCTGCGTCGATTCTCGCCCATTCTTCGGGCGTGTAGGTATGCAACGCCAGCGCATGAAACTCGCTCATCAGGTCGCCCAAAGTCGCGTAGACCGTCTGGTGACGCTTGACGCGGTTGAGCCCCTCGAACTGCTGGCTGACCAGCACGGCCTTGAAGTGGGTCTGCAACCCGCGGCTGTGCATGTGGCTTTCATCCAGCACGCTCAAGTATTGTGGGGCCAGGGCGGCGAGTGCCGTTTCGATACGCTGTTGCATGGTCATTGCTGCTTACTTCTTCTTGGCCGGTGCGGCGGCTTTCGGCGCCAGTTCGTTGGTCATGTCTTCCAACAGTTTGTTGACCACCGGCACGGCGCTTTCCAGCTTGGCCTGGGTCATCTGGGCCGATTGCTGGGTCAGCTGCGGCATTTTTTCCAGGACTTTCTTGCCCAGCGGCGACTGGTAGAACGCAACCAGGTCCTTGAGCTCGGATTCGCTGAAGTTGGTGGTGTAGAGCTTGACCATGTCCGGCTTGAGCTTCGGCCAGCCGATGGCCTGGTCCAGGGCGGCGTTGGCCTTGGCCTGGTAGCTGTCGAGTACTGACTGCTTGGCGGCAGGCGCCTTGGTCTGTTCGAAACGCTGGGCGAACATTTGTTGCACTTGCATGTACACCGGGGTACCCAGCTTGTCGGCATGGGCCAGGGTCAGGAAGGCTTCGGCACTGGCGTTGTGGCTGGCGGTATCGGCAAAAACCTGGCCGCTGGCGCACACCAGAGCAACCGCGGTACAGATGGCACGAAGACGAGTCATCGAGTTTCCTTTCTAGCTGACGAGGTAAGACCCCAAGGGCGCCCATTCTGCGCCTAAAAAACCTTGCGGCTCAACCCCGAGCCTTGTCGGGCACGGATTGCCCGATGAAAAGTCTTTTAGGGAACCCACTTGGCCGATCACGGCCTAAACTGCGCAAACGAACATTAAGGAGTGTGCCCGATGAGCCGTATCGAAACCGACAGCCTGGGAGAAGTGGAAGTCCCGGACGAAGCTTACTGGGGCGCCCAGACCCAACGCTCGCTGGTGAATTTCGCCATTGGTGAGCAACGCATGCCGCTCGCGGTGCTGCACGCCCTGGCCCTGATCAAAAAGGCCGCCGCACGGGTCAACGACCGTAATGGCGACCTGCCCGCCGACATCGCCCGCCTGATCGAACAGGCCGCCGACGAAGTGCTCGACGGCCAGCACGACGACCAGTTCCCACTGGTGGTATGGCAGACCGGCAGCGGCACCCAGAGCAACATGAACGCCAACGAGGTGATCGCCGGCCGCGCCAACGAGTTGGCGGGCAACGAACGGGGCGGCAAGAGCCCGGTACACCCCAACGACCATGTGAACCGTTCCCAAAGCTCCAATGATTGCTTCCCTACGGCCATGAGCATCGCGGCCGTGCAGGCGGTGCATCAACGTTTGTTACCGGCGATCGCCACGCTGTCCGGCGGTTTGGCCGAGCTGGCCGCACGGCACATGAAGCTGGTGAAGACCGGACGCACCCACATGATGGATGCGACACCGATCACCTTCGGCCAGGAAGTGTCGGCCTTCATCGCCCAACTCGATTACGCCGAACGCGCCATTCGCAGCGCCCTGCCCGCCGTGTGTGAACTGGCCCAGGGCGGTACGGCGGTCGGCACCGGGCTCAATGCGCCCCATGGTTTTGGCGAGGCGATTGCCTCCGAGTTGGCCGCCCTCTCCGGCCTGCCCTTTGTGACGGCTCCCAATAAATTCGCCGCCCTCTCCGGCCACGAGCCGCTGGTGACGCTGCATGGCGCCCTGAAAACCCTGGCTGTGGCCCTGATGAAAATCGCCAATGACTTGCGCTTGCTGGGCTCTGGCCCGCGCGCCGGCCTTGCGGAAGTGAAGCTGCCGGCCAACGAACCCGGCAGCTCGATCATGCCGGGCAAGGTCAACCCCACACAGTGCGAAGCGCTGTCGATGCTGGCCTGCCAGGTACTGGGCAACGACGTGACCATCGGCATGGCCGCCAGCCAAGGCCACTTGCAGTTGAACGTGTACAAACCGGTGATCATCCACAACCTGCTGGAATCGATCCGCCTGCTGGCCGACGGCTGCAACAACTTCCAGGAACACTGCATCGCCGGCCTTGAGCCCGACGCCGAGCAAATGGCTGCGCATCTGGAGCGCGGGCTGATGCTGGTGACGGCACTCAATCCGCATATCGGCTACGACAAAGCGGCAGAGATTGCCAAGAAAGCCTACGCCGAAGGGCTGACACTACGCGACGCGGCACTCGAGCTGGGCTACCTCACGGACGAGCAATTCGATCAGTGGGTACGCCCGCAGGACATGCTGGGCAACTAAGCCGTCACACGCAGCCGCCGGGCCTTGAGCCCGGCGAGCAGCGAGGGCGCCAACGCCACGGCCGCCGAGCCCAACACCACCACAAACGCGCCGAAATACCCCAACGCGTTGATGTCTTCGGCCTGTACGTCATCCGGCCACAACCAGGCCGCCAAGGCCACCGCGACAAAGGTCACCAAGGGCGTGAGGGCCAGGGTCGCGCTCACCCGCGAAGCCTCCCAATGGGCCAGCGCTTCGGCAAACGCGCCGTAGGCCACCAGGGTATTCATACAGCATGCCAGCAGCAGCCAGCCTTGCAGCGGGCTCAGTTGCAGCGCCTCCAGCGGATGCGCCCACGGGGTGAGCAACAAGGCGCAGCTCAGGTAGATCACCATCATCACTTGCAGCGAATTCCATACCGTGAGCAATTGCTTCTGGCCCAAGGCATAGAACACCCAGACCGACGTGGCGAGCAGCACGGTGAGCACGCCGGCGGTGTAGGCACCGAAGGAAGTCAGCAGTTCGACCAGGCGCTGGTTGAAGAACAGGCCAAAGCCAATGATCAGCACCACCAGTCCGATCACCTGCCCCAGGCTGAAACGCTCCTTGAACACGAAGACACTGGCAACCATCAGGAAGATGGGGCCCATCTGGATCACCAACTGTGCGGTGCCGGCGCTGAGGGTTTTGAGGCCCACCAGGTACAAGACGTAATTGCCCACCAGGCCGCATACGGCCATCGCCACCAGCCAGCCACCTCTGGGACCGAGCACCTTGCGACTGGGCAAACGCCGGGTGGCCGCAAGGTAAATAAACAGGCAACTGCCGGCCACGGTCAGGCGAAACCAGGTCACGGTGATTGGGTCCATCACCTGCAATACCTGTTTGAGCTTGACCGGCAGAATACCCCAGAGCAGCGCGGTCAGCAGGGTCAGGCAAAAACCATAGACCCAGCGGCCGGAAGAGATGTGCATGAGCGCCCCAAAAGACCAACGATGAAGGAGCTGGCATTCTAGGGGGACCGAGGGGTGCCTTGGCGAGTGATTTTTTCAACACACCACAGATTAATCATGGGTGCTGGCTTGCCTGCGCCAGCCATCAGATCCGGGCGGCAAACAGCGCCTGATGCTGGCGGCACTGCTCGGCCGTCAACATGAACACCCCATGCCCTCCCCGCTGGAACTCCAGCCAGGCGAAGTCCACCTCCGGGTACAGTGCCTCGACGTGCACCTGGCTGTTGCCCACTTCGACAATCAGCAAACCTTTCTCGGTCAGATGGTCCGCCGCTTCGGCAAGCATGCGGCGCACCAGGTTCAAGCCGTCATCACCGCAGGCCAGGCCCAGTTCCGGTTCGTGCTGGTATTCGTCCGGCATGTCGGCGAAATCTTCGGCATCCACATACGGCGGGTTGGACACGATCAAGTCGAAACGCTGGCCCGGCAGACCGCCGAAACCGTCACCCTGCACGGTGTACACGCGCTCATCCGCGCCATGGCGCTCGATGTTCTGGTTGGCCACTTCAAGGGCCTCGAAGGACAGGTCGCCCAGCACCACTTCGGCGTCCTGGAACTCATAGGCGCAGGCGATGCCGATGCAGCCGGAGCCGGTGCACAGGTCCAAAATGCGTGCCGGCGGCTGGGCCAGCCAGGGTTCGAAGCGGTTTTCGATCAGCTCGCCAATCGGTGAACGCGGGATCAGCACGCGTTTATCGACGATAAACGACATGCCGCAGAACCACGCCTCGCCTAACAGGTAAGCCGTCGGCACGCGCTCATGAATACGTCGGTGCAGCAAACGTTGAACGTGGGAAATCTCCTCTTCTTCGAGGTTGCAATCCAGATAGCTGTCGGCAATTTCCCACGGCAGGTGCACGGCACCGAGCACCAATTGCCGGGCTTCGTCCCAGGCATTGTCGGTGCCATGGCCAAAAAACAGGTCTTCCCCGTGGAAACGGCTGACAGCCCAACGGATGTGGTCGCGCAAGGTGCGCAGGCGGGAAGTGATCACGGGGGCAGACTCCTGGAAAAAACGACTGGCGATTCTAACAGCCTTCGCCTGTACCGACGACGTACGAAAACCTCCTAGCCGCACGTCGGATTTCATCCTAATTGCCATCATTGGCTTAAACGAGGCCACCTCTTGACAGGCCTGCACGCCAGCAACGGCGTACCTTACGATAGTAGCGATTCACAGAAGCGCTCAGCCAGTGGACAATGTCGCAAAAGCCCCCCTCACAGGAGCCCCAGAATGTCCGTTCCAAAGACGATGTTTCAACTCAGCGGTCGCGGTTACGCAGCAGCCAACCTTGCCCATGCGACCCTCGTGATCATCGACGCCCAAAAGGAATACCTCAGCGGCCCACTCGCCCTTTCGGGCATGGACGCGGCGGTCGCCCATATCAAGCAACTGGTGGCTGCGGCGCGCAACGCCGGACGCCCGATCGTGCATGTGCGCCACTTGGGCACCGTCGGTGGCCTGTTTGATCCCCAGGGCGAACGTGGCGAGTTCATTCCCGGCCTTGAGCCTGAACGTGACGAAACCATCATCGGCAAGCTGCTGCCGAGCGCCTTCCACGGCACCGGCCTGGAAAAACACCTGCAGGACCTCGGCTCCCTGGACCTGATCGTGTGCGGCTTCATGAGCCACTCCAGCGTCAGCACCACGGTGCGCGCCGCCAAAAACCTGGGCTTTCGCTGCACCCTGGTGGAAGACGCCTGCGCCACCCGCGACCTGCCCTACAAAGGCGGCATCCTGAGCGCCGAGCACGTGCAGCAGACCGAAATGGCGATCATGGCCGACAACTTCGCCACCCTCGCGCTGACCAAAGACCTGATCTGATCGTCCTTCGGATGAGCGGTGCGGCAATGTTTATTGCTCCGCTCATCCACAAAACCGCCTCATTTGGCGCATTTGCCCCGGCTACCGGAACAACCTGTGTATCTTCCGGTCGAAGGGCCGATACCCTGGAGGAAAGGTCGGAATGAAGATATCCGATGGTTTTGACGCTCGTCGCTTGCGCCCCAAGGGCCCGAGCAATTGGCGTCTGCGCCTGGTGGCAGGCATTGCCGCGCTGCTGGCGATTGTAGGTCTGTTGTTGGCTGGCGCTGGTGGCGCCGGTTTGTTTGGTCATTCGCCAGCCCTTGGTGAGCTGAATGCAAGCCCGGGCGGTTCGGCCCTCCTGTTGGGGATCGGCCTGTTGGTGCTGTGGACAGGCGTGTGGTTATGGCGACGTAGCCGTCGGAAAATGCGCCAGCCGCTGTCCCTGAACATCGCTTCGCACTTGATGAAAAAGCACGACTGATGGCGCCTGGATAGCGTTTCCTGCGCCCGGCTGCCGCGAATTAGGTAAACTGCCGCCCTTCGCGGAGGCCACCATGCAAGACGACGACTTTTCCCTGTTCAAAAACGAGCTGCGCGGCGTCAAGCCGATCAAGCACGACCGCGCCGACACCGGCAAACCCAAGGCCGACCGGGCACAGATTGCCAAACTGCGCCAGGCCGCGACCGTGCGCACCGACGCCACCACCGTGGATGGCCTGTCGGACCAGTTCGTGATCGACGTCGGCCCCGAAGACGAACTGATGTGGGCCCGCGACGGCGTGCAGGAAAGCCAGATGCGCAAACTCAAGGCCGGCCAGATCCCCTTCGAAGGCAGCCTCGACCTGCACGGCATGACTGTGGAAAAAGCCCGGGAAACCCTGTGGGCCTTTCTCGCCGAAGCCACCAAGTTCGAAATCCGCTGCGTGCGCGTCACCCACGGCAAGGCCGTGCGCCTGGACGGCAAGCGGCCGATGATCAAGAGCCACGTCAACACCTGGCTGCGCCAGCATGCCCAGGTACTCGGCTTCACCTCCTGCCAGGCCCGCCACGGCGGCGCGGGGGCGGTGTATGTGATGCTCAAGCGGACGATGATGGAAGGGCGGGACGAGTAAATCGAGTAGGAGGCGGATTTACGCTTCCGCCGTCCTCTCACGTCATCTTACGTCGAACTCCGTATACGACGCGCAACCAAGCCAGTTTGCTGTATCCAGTATCGAGACCTGTGCCCCCAAACAACCCCATAGTTTCTCCTGTAGCGCCCAGCTGCGGACTTTTCTGACGGTTCACCTTAGCGCTCAACTCACCTCTCAAATATCGCTGGTACATCGCTTCCAGCGACATCGGCTTGATCTTCGACGCGTTACCGCCAGTACCGAGAGTTTCATAACTTGCGGTACGCACATCAGGCATATTGAGATCACCTATTACCTGCGAAGAAAGTATTTGTACCACGCAGACAAGAAGCCTTCGACTTTATGCAACTGGATGTTACAGCGCCATTTATAAACTAAGTAGCTTTGAAAACCAGCGCTGATGTGAGATGTAGGAAAAACCATCCAGAATCATCCGAGAACCTACAAGTAAAAAAAACCACAAAACCCCAATTAAAAACAGCAAAGAGCAAAAACATTCAAATTGACAACCACAATAACTCACCCTACGATTTAAGTGCATCGCAATCTCAACGGTCGTGGCCTCATAAATAAACCGAGTGACCTTCACCGCTTCGCCACTGAGAATAGGCTTGATGGATTCGTAATTGAAGACAAGCTTTTTTAAAGCCCCAATAGTTATGACAAATACTTCAAGTAAACTTATTTTCGTACAAGCACTATCCAGCCTGTCACTTTGGCTTGATATTTTTCTGATTTTCACTGTACCTGTATATCTATGGAATGCCTCTCCTTCATCAATAGCTGTCCTGGCATTTTGCTTGGGCGCTCCAATGTTGTTTCTAGGGCCTATCGTAGGAACACTAATAGATCGACATGACGTAAGGAAAACACTCGTATTGGGTTCTCTGCTTCGCGCAATATCTACTGTAGCGCTTGCACTCTCTCCAAACCTTCAGGTTTTTTTGCTTTTTGTCATTTTGAAAGGCGTCTCCAACCTGGTTTACTTCCCTTCGATCATCATTACGGTTCAGCAATTAATTATCGCTGAAGAACGCAAATCTTTTTTCAGCTGCACAAGTCTCGCCGATCAATTTTCCAAAATTTTCGCGCCATTACTTGCAGGCATGTTAACGGTAATACTGTCACCTAAGGATGTATTCTTTTTGTCGGCCGCGGCCATGTTTGCAAGCCTTCCGCTCCTGATGTCTATTTGTTCAGTGATCCAGACACAACCTCAGTATTCCTCTACAAAAATTCTTTCGCTATATCGTGACATATTGAGAGGATTCTCTATATTTAATTCTTTGCCCTTTCAACTGCGCATTGGCTTTTTGTATTCTTTACTCACTTCGCTGGCTTTAGGAATTTACGACCCTCATTTGGCATCCTTTCTAGCCAATGAAGGTTTGCCCCCCGTCAGTTTTTCAGTAATCATTTCCTCAACCGCCGCAGGCGCGATAGGTGCGGCATTGCTGATAAAGTTCAAATTACACGATAGGGATGAGATCCTGCTTCGGTCAAATGAATTAATTATTTTTTCCATTGCATTAGTACTGACTGCGGCATTGGTATTTTTCCAAGTGCCCGGCAGAAACCATCTCTATCCGGCGGTGTGGTTTGTGAACGGATTTGGCTATGAGATGCTAATAATAGCCTCACACATAATCCTTCAACAACTATGTCCGCCTGATAATATCGGAAGGATATCCATGTCTTTTAGAAGCATCCAAATCTTATGCGTTATCACCGGACCGTCTTTAGGAACGGCGTTAATAGCCGCAGCCGGCCGCCCGGCGCCTTTTGTAGTCGCTGCATGCATGGCATTTTTAACTGCACTTATGTCAATTGCGGTCTATTTTTATATTCACAGGCGGCGCGCGTACAAACCATAGGTTAGCGTAACGAGGTAGTCACAGACCCACAGCCGAGGAAGCCTCGAATTCTGGGTTACAGCGCTCGTGTTGAGCGTCAGCTTCGCCCAGCAATACACCTGACGACCTACCTACGCTACTATGTGCGCCAATCGTCAGCGCACAACGGGTCATCCGCGCTGAAACAACGCTTCACATTGGTACAGGCACACACCGTACCGCTCTGAAACCCATACGGAAACCGTCCTGTGACATTGGAACAAAACTACACCGCGATCCTCGGCCAACTCGGCGAGGACGTCTCCCGCGAGGGCCTGCTTGACACGCCAAAGCGCGCCGCCAAGGCGATGCAGTACCTCTGCCGCGGCTATGAACAGACACTCGAAGAAGTCACCAACGGTGCCTTGTTCAGCTCCGACAACAGCGAAATGGTGCTGGTCAAGGACATCGAGCTCTACTCGCTGTGCGAACACCACCTGCTGCCGTTTATCGGCAAGGCCCATGTTGCGTATATCCCGAGCGGCAAAGTGCTGGGCCTGTCGAAGGTGGCGCGGATTGTCGACATGTACGCGCGCCGCCTGCAGATTCAGGAAAACCTCAGCCGCCAGATCGCCGACGCGGTACTGCAAGTGACAGGCGCCCTGGGCGTGGCCGTGGTGATCGAGGCCAAGCACATGTGCATGATGATGCGCGGTGTGGAGAAGCAGAATTCGTCGATGATCACTTCGGTGATGCTGGGTGAGTTCCGCGAAAACGCGGCGACCCGCAGCGAATTCCTCAGCCTGATCAAGTAACAGGCAGAGCAGGAAAAAACCGGCGTTCATCGCCGGTTTTTTTTCGCTTACAAAATTCAGGTAAGCTGCGACCCCTTCTTCATGGGCAAGAGGCTTTCAGCCATGTTCGTCAAAGCACTTCGAGTCGGTCTCGGCCACGTCATCATCGCGGGCGACTTCCTGACCCGCCCACGTAAAAAGCAGCGCCCCGCCGAACAGCAGGCGCAGGTCAACGACGCGGCCAAGGGTCTGACCCTGTATCAGTTCCACGCCTGCCCGTTCTGCGTGAAGACCCGCCGCACCCTGCACCGCCTGAACGTGCCGGTGGCGCTCAAGGACGCGAAAAATAATGAGCAGGATCGCCAGACCCTGCTGGAGCAAGGCGGCAAGATCAAGGTGCCGTGCCTGCGTATCGAAGAGAATGGCCAGACCACCTGGATGTACGACTCCAAGGTGATCATCGATTACCTGGACAAACGCTTCGCCGCCATCTGACAGACTTGTGCGGATTAAATGTGTGTGGGGCTTGCTGTAGTGAGTGGGGCTTGTCCCCCCGACGGATTCACCACAGATCCAAGGGGGCTGCTTCGCAGCCCAGCGCAGGACAAGCCTGCTCACCACAGAAAGCCCCTCCCACAGAAAGCCCTTCCCACAGTTAGTCCATCATGGCCAAATCAAGGTCGAGCAGCGCAGAACCCAGGCACTTGCCATGCGCATCCAGCGCCAGCGAGCGGGTTACGCCGCCGCGCAATATCCCCGGCAGCACGAAGTTCAGCGCGTGTACATTCGGCAGTTCATAACGCCGCACCGGCGCCGCACCCGGTTCCAGCAGTCCCGCAAAAAACTCGGCAACGCGCTCAGCCGTGAGCTGTTCGCACAGCAGCGGGTAATCCTCGGCGCGATAGGCAATGATCGAAATGTTCGAGGTGTCGCCCTTGTCCCCGGTACGGGAATGGGCCAGGTTATGCAGTTTCATGCTTCGATCCTCGGGTTGACCGCGTCACGCGCCAGCAGCAACGACGCCACCGCCACCACCTGCCGCACGCTCTTGCTCGCACCGCCGCCGCCGGACGGGCCGTTGGTGTAAAGGGTCTCCACTTCATTGCCGACCCGCACGGCCTCGCTGCGTTCTTCACAGCGTGCAGCGACGCGCAGGCGCACTTCCCAGGGCTCGATACTGCTGCGCGGGCCATGCAGCGCATCCATGCCGATCAACTCGGCGCGCACGTCCTGCATCTTCACGCCCATCAATTCCAAACGTTTAAGGACAACGTCCCGCGCCAGCTGTGCCCGTGCGACAGCGCCGGGGCCGCCGTAGGACATTTGCCCTTCGCCGATCCAGCCGTCCAGATAACCGACACTGACCTTCAGTTGCTCAGGCCGCGCGCGCCCCGTTGCACCCTGGACACGCACGCGATCAAAGCCCTCCTCGACAAACCCCACCCGGGAAAAGTCCGCAGTGACGTCCGGCGTGAGGTACGCCGCCGGGTCATGCACTTCGTAGATCAATTGTTCGGTACAGGTCGCGCGGCTGACCCGCCCGCCGGAGCCCGCCACCTTGGTGATCAAGGCTTCGCCCTCCGCGTCGATTTCAGCCAGCGGAAAGCCCAGCCGCGCCAGGTCGTCCACATCCTTGAAACCAGGATCGGCGAAATACCCCCCGCTGACCTGCCCCGCACACTCCAGCAAATGCCCCACCAGCGTGCCGCGCCCCAGGCGCTGCCAGTCGTCCGGCGCCCAGCCGAACTCGAACATCTGCGGCGCCAGGAACAACGACGGGTCGGCCACGCGTCCGGTGATCACCACGTCAGCGTCGGCGCGCAGGGCCGCCAGGATGCTGTCGACACCCAGGTAGGCATTCGCGGAAATTATCCGTTTACCCAGGGCGCCGACCGTCTGGCCGTTATCCAAGACCTGCTCGGGACGCAGGACGTCCAACACGTCATCGCCCACCACGGCCATCACCTTGAGCTCAAGGCCCAGTGCACTGGCGATCCGCCGCACTTCAATGCCTGCCGCCACAGGGTTGGCCGCGCCCATATTGGTGATCACCCGCAGACGGCGGTGCCCTTCACGACGGCCGACGTAAGGCAACACACGTTGCATGCGCTCGGTGAGCAGCGGGTCATACCCCCCCTGTGGATCGCTGATACGTGCCTGTTGCGCCAGGGCGATGGTGCGTTCGGCCAGGCATTCGAACACCAGGTAATCCAGCTCACCCTGTTCGGCCAGTTCCACGGCAGGTTCAATACGGTCGCCGGAGTAGCCGGCGCCGGAACCGATGCGCAAGGTTTTCATTTAAATCACTCCCAGGAGCAATGCCGTCAGGGTCATCAACACCGACGCGGCAAACAGAAACGCAATGGTGAAGCGCTGGTGATCGGCCAATTCGATTTTGCACAGGCCCACCAACAGGAAGGTCGCGGGGGTCAGCGGGCTGACCGGGAACCCGGTGGTGTGCACGCCCAGCAGCGAGGCCTGGGCCACTTGCAGCGGGTCGACACCCAGGGCCTTGCCGACTTCGGCGATCACCGGCATCACGCCGAAATAGTAGGAATCGGGGTCAAACAGCATGCTCAATGGCATGGAGATAAAGCCCACCACCGCCGGGATCAGCTTGCCGTGGCCGGCGGGAATCTGCGCCACCGCCACTTCGGCAATCGCCTTGAGCATGCCGGTGCCTTGCATGATGCCGGTGAACACCCCGGCGGCGAGCAGGATGCTGGCCATGGTCAGGGCGGTTTTGGCATGGGCGTCGATGCGAGCGCGCTGGGCGTCGACGTTCGGGTAGTTGATGCACAGCGCCACCACGGTGCCGAGCATGAACATCACCACCGGGTCGACCCAACCGGCGATCATCACCACCATCACCAGCACGGTGAGGATCAGGTTGACCCAGAACAGCCGTGGGCGACGCAGCGCGATGTCGTCATCGCTGAGCACCCGTTGCGGCACCGCCTCCACGCTGGAGCCGATCCCCAGGCCCAGGCGTTTTTCTTCACGGTGGCCAAGCCACCAGGCACAGGCGAAGACAAAGATCAGCCCGACGATCTGCACCGGGATCAGCGGCTGGAACAGGTCGGCCACCGGAACATGCAGCGCCGCCGACGAGCGCAGCACCGGCCCGGTCCAGGGCAGGAAGTTGACCCCGGCGGCCATCGCGCAGACACAGGCGAGGATGCGTTTGTCGATGCCCAGCCGCGTATACAACGGCAGCATCGCCGGCACCGTCACCAGGAAGGTCACCGCCCCGGAACCGTCCAGGTGCACCAGCAGCGCCAGGGTCGCGGTGCCGACGACGATGCGTGTAGGACGCGTGCCAACCGTGCGCAGGATACGATCAATGATGGGGTCGAGCATGCCGGCATCGGTCATGATCCCGAAAAACAGGATCGCAAACACAAACATGCCCACCACTGGGGCGACGTTCTTGATACCGGTAATGATGAAGGCGCTGGTTTGCAGGCCGAACCCACCGAGCAGCGCAGCGATGATCGGCAAGGCGATCAGGGCCACCAGTGGCGAGAGGCGTTTGCTCATGACGGCAGCGAGCAGGCACAGGATGGTGATGACACCCAGGGTAGCGAGCATGGGTTACTCCAGAGCGGCCTTTTTGGCCGGTTATTGTTTTCCCTGGAGTATTGGAAGCGGGTTAGTCTTTGTAAATTGGAATATTCAGACCTGCATGTTCGGAAAAACAAAATGAAGCGATTGCTATGAAGAATTCTATCCAGCACATTCAGGCCTTTCTTGCCGTAGCCCGTACCGGCAGCTTCACCAAGGCCGCCAACGAACTGCACCTGTCACCCTCGGCCCTCACCGTGCAGGTGCAGCAACTGGAGGATTGGCTGGGCGTCGCCCTGCTCGACCGCAGCCCGCGTCATGTGAGCATCACCGCTGCCGGCCAGGAGGCGCGTGGCCCCATGGAAAAGCTGCTGCTGGACCTGGACAACATCGTCACCGGCTCACGCGACCTCGCGGCCTTGCGCCGCGGCGTGGTCAGCCTCGCCGCCCTGCCCTCAGTGTGCGCAGGCGCCCTGCCGCCGGCCTTGCGTCTGTTTCGCGAGCGTTTTGCCGGGATTGAAGTGCGTTTGCACGACCTGGTCGCCCACCGTATTCATGCCCAGGTGCGCGAGGGCGCGGTGGACTTCGGCATCGGCGTACGCGCGCGGCTGAGCCATGGGCTGGATTTCGTACCGGTGCTGAATGACCGGCTGTGTGCGTTCGTGCCGCTGGGGCATCCCCTCGCCCGCCACCGCCAGTTGACCCTGGAGCAACTGGCGGACCAGCCGATCATCCTGACCGGACGCGACAGCAGTGTGCGCGAACAGGTGGACGCTTTGTTTGACGAAACACGGCTGACGATGAACGCGGGGATGGAGGCCAACTACATGTCGACGGTGCTGGCATTGGTGCGCCAGGGCTTGGGCATCAGCGTGCTGCCGGAGTCGGCGGCGGACAGCCTGGAGGGGTTGAAGCGCATCCACATCGATCATCCCGGCGTGAACCGTGAGATCGGCCTGATCAGTCGTAGCGGCATGGGGCTGAGCCCGGCGGCGCGGCAGTGTTTTGATTTGCTGCATGACAAATTATCCGATACACCACAGAGCTAAATGTGGGAGGGAGCAAGCCCCCTCCCACATTGGGATCTGCGTTTAATCCAGCATCGGAACATGCTTGGGATGACTGGCCACGCGCTGCAACCACGCCAGCACAGCCGGGTAAGGCGCCAGGTCAAAGCCGCCTTCATGCGCCACATGGGTGTAGGCATACAACGCGATATCGGCAATCGAATACTGCTCGCCCACCAGGTACGGCGTGGCCTGCAACTGGCGCTCCATCACCCTCAGTGCCTTGTAGCCGCCCTTGTGCGTGGTTTTATATTCCTCAAGCCGATCCTCGGGCATGTTCAGGTAGAACTGGATAAACCGTGCTACCGCAATATACGGCTCGTGGCTGTATTGCTCGAAGAACTGCCATTGCAGCACTTGCGTACGCAACCGCGGCTCCGTCGGCAAAAATTCGCTGCCATCGGCGAGGAAGTTGAGGATCGCATTGGATTCCCACAGGCATGTGCCGTCTTCCAGCTCCAGCACGGGGATCTTGCCGTTGGGGTTCTTGGCCAGGAACTCGGCGGTCTGGGTGTCGCCGTTGAGAATGTCGACATTCACCCATTCATACGGGATGCCCAGCAGGTTGAGCATCAATTTGACCTTGTAGCAGTTGCCCGAACGGTAATCGCCATAAACCTTGTACATGGGGCTCCCCTTATGCCGCTTGCGCGTGCTGTGCTTGACGGACCACGCCGGCCAGGCGCGAGAGGCCTTCATCCAGGCAGGCCGGGTCGATATGGCTGAAATTGAGGCGCAACGAGCCCAGGTGTTGGTCCGGCTCGGAGAAGAACGGTTCACCGGGCATGAACGCCACGTTCTGCTCCAGCGCTTGGGGCAATAAAGTGCGGGTATCCACCGGCTGTTTCAAGGTCAGCCAGAAGAATAATCCACCCTGGGGCACTTGCCAGTCCGCCAGGTCGCCAAAGTGACGCTCAAGTGCCGCCTGGAAATCATCGCGGCGCTCACGGTAAAAGCTGCGCAGTTGGACCAGGTGTTGCTGATAGCGCTCGGTGCCGATCCACTGCATCGCCTGCCACTGGCCCACACGGTTGGTGTGCAGGTCCGCCGATTGCTTGAGCTTGAGCAGGTGCGGGAACAGATCCGGGCTGGCGATCAGGTAGCCGACGCGCAGGCCGGGCAACAGGGTTTTGGAAACAGTGCCGGTGTAGATCCAGCTGGCCTTGTGCAAGCGGCTGACGATCGGCCGTGCGCTGCCCGCGTCGAAGGTCAGTTCGCGGTAGGGTTCGTCTTCGATCAGGGTCACGCCGAATTCATCGAGCAAAGCGGCCACGGCGTCGCGCTTGGCTTCGCTGTAACGCACCGCCGAGGGGTTCTGGAAGGTCGGGATCAGGTAGATGAAGGCCGGACGATGGCGTTCGAGGTTGGCACGCAACGCGGCAAGGTCCGGGCCGTCGGCTTCCAACTGCACGGTGAGACACTCGGCGCCGAACAGTTGGAAGATCTGCAACGCGGCCAGGTAGGTCGGACCTTCCAGCAGGATTTGCGTGCCCTTGTCGATATACAGCTTGGCCGCCAGGTCGAGGGTTTGCTGGGAACCGCTGACCACCAGCACCTGGCTGGCCTGGCACGGCACGCCCAGGGCGCGGGCCTCGGCGGCGAGCAGTTCGCGCAATTGCGGTTCGCCTTCGCTCATGCCGTATTGGCCGATGTTCAGTGGCATGTCGTCCCAGTTCAACGCTGGCAGCATGGATTCGGCCGGCAGGCCACCGGCGAACGACATCACTTCCGGGCGCTGGGCTGCCGCGAGAATTTCACGGATCAGGGAGCTTTTGAGGCGCGTAACACGTTCAGAGAAGGCCATGGAGGTCACCGCTGGCGAAGGTTGTGGGAAATACGTCAAACTGGTTGACCGAAATTACGACGACTTGGGCGGATACGTCAATATGCTTGACCTTAAAAACCAGACCAGCCAGCAACAAGCCATGGAAGCGTTCTTCTTCGGCTACCAGGCATTTACCGCCAAGGCCGACGAAATGCTCGAACGCCGGGGCTTGAGCCGAGTGCACCAACGCATCGTGTTTTTTATCGCGCGCTACCCGGCCTCAAGCGTCAAAGAGCTGCTGCAATTGCTGGGTGTGAGCAAGCAGGCGCTGAATATGCCGCTGCGCCAATTGCAGGAAATGCAACTGGTGGACAGCGTTGCGTCCGAGACCGACAAGCGTAAACGCCTGCTGGAGTTGACCGACGAAGGGCGGCGCTTCGAGCAGTCGTTGCGCCGTGAACAGGTGAAGCTCTTGCAGCGTGCGTTCAGCGAAGCCGGGGAAGAGGCGGTGGCCGGATGGTTGGCGGTCAACCAGGCACTGAGTGGGGTGAATTAGCCTTTCATCCAGTTCTGAGTACATAATGAAAAACATTATTTGCTTTATTTGTATACAAAAGCATAATTCGCTTCGTGCGAGTTCCTGACCTTTTAGTCAACAAACCCGCCAGTACCTCACAGCGCCCCGCGCTGGCCATAACAATAAAATGCTTGAGGAGTACTCGCTGTGGATAGCCGCAAATCCGAAGCCCCAACGCTCGACCTCCCCGCACCGCAAGGCGGCTGGCTGGAACGCCTGTTCAAACTGCGCATGCATGGCACCACAGTGAAGACCGAGTTGATCGCCGGCCTCACCACCTTCATCACCATGGCCTACATCATCTTCGTCAACCCCAACATCATGGCCGACGCCGGCATCGATCATGGCGCGGCCTTTGTCGCCACCTGCATCGCCGCCGCGCTGGGCTGCCTGTTGATGGGGCTGTACGCCAACTGGCCGGTGGGCCTGGCGCCGGGCATGGGGCTGAATGCGTTTTTCACCTACACCGTGGTCGGCACCATGGGTTACACCTGGGAGACCGCACTGGGCGCGGTGTTCATCTCGGGCGTGCTGTTCATGATCCTCACGCTGTCGCGTATTCGCGAGTGGCTGCTCAACAGCATCCCGGTGAGCCTGCGTCATGCCATGGGTGCGGGTGTGGGGCTGTTTCTCGGCGTGATCGGCCTGAAAACCGCGGGCATCATCGTCGACAGCCCGGCGACCTTGATCAAGCTCGGTTCGCTGCATGAACCCGCTCCGCTGTTGGCGGCCATCTGCTTTTTGCTGATCGCGATCCTCAGCTATCACCGCGTATTCGGCGCGATCCTGATCAGCATCATCGCCGTGACGGCCGCCGGTTGGGGCCTGGACCTGGTGCATTACAACGGCATCCTCGCCACGCCGCCGAGCCTGGCGCCGACCTGGATGGCGATGGACGTGATGGGCGTGTTCAATGTGAGCATGATCAGCGTGGTGTTCGCCTTCCTGTTCGTGCACATGTTCGACACCGCCGGCACCCTGATGGGCGTCGCGCAGCGCGCCGGCCTGGTCAACGCCGACGGCAAGATCCACAACCTGTCCCGCGCCTTGAAGGCCGACAGCGCCTCCAGCGTATTCGGCGCCATGGTCGGCGTACCGCCGGTGACCAGCTACGTGGAAAGTGCCGCCGGGGTAGCCGCGGGTGGGCGCACCGGCTTGACCGCCGTGACCGTGGGTGTGCTGTTCGTGGCCGCCATGTTCTTTGCGCCGCTGGCGGGTATGATTCCTGCTTATGCCACCGCCGGCGCCTTGATTTACGTGGCGATGCTGATGATGGCGAGCCTGGCGCATATCAACTGGGATGAAGCCACCGACAGCATTCCGGCGATCGTCACGGCGATCATGATGCCGCTGACGTTTTCGGTCGCCGATGGTATCGCGCTGGGGTTTATCACCTACGTGGCCCTCAAGGCCGGCACCGGCAAATACCGCGAAATCTCGGTCAGCCTGTGGGTGCTGTGCGCAATCTTTATCGCCAAGTTTGTATTTTTATAAAACGGCGGCCAGCGACAAGCGTTGACTGACAGCTTGAAGCGTGGCGCTGAAGACTGGAGCAATGAAATGACGACTGAAACCTGGCTGCTGTTCAGCGGCGCCGCCTTGATCGTGATCCTGATCCCCGGCCCGCTGTCGTTGCTGATGATCAGCAACAGCCTCAACTACGGCCTGCGCCGTTCGTACCCGGCGTTTCTCGGTGGCGTGTTTGCCTCGATCTGTCTGTTGAGCGCTTCGGCCCTCGGCTTGGGCGCGTTGTTGCTGGCGTCCGAACAGCTATTCGGTGCCTTGAAGCTCGTGGGTGCCCTGTACCTGTTCTACCTTGCCTGGCAGAGCTGGCAGCAATCGCGGCAACCGGCCCGGGCAGCCGAGGTTGCGCAAGCACCGACCGTGCCGCGTTTTCGCGCCTTGTTTGGCCGGGCCTTCGTACTGGGCGCCAGCAACCCCAAGGACATTCTGTTTTTTGCCGCCTTTCTGCCGCAGTTTCTCGATAGCCAACAGCCGTTTTTGCCGCAATTGCTGGTGATGATCGCGACCTGGACACTGCTCGATCTGCTGTGCAAGCTGGCCTATGGCCTGGGCGCCCATGGCGCTGCGCGCTATCTGCGCAGCGGCAAGGGCCAAAGCTGGTTCAACCGGGTCAGTGCCGGCCTGTTCGGCGGCGCCGGCGCGGCTTCGTTGCTCAGCCGGTAGGCGCTCTGGGCCGATTTAGCGTCAGTCCAGGTCGGCCGGCCTTAAAAAGTAAATTGTCGGCGGATCGGCATCCTGGATGCCGGCGAATAGCTTGACCAGTCGGCCCTCATTCTGGGCCGTCAGGAACCGTTGATAGACCGTTGGACGCAAGCTGTGCTTGTCCGTAAACCATGCACGAGACATCAGACGTTCCCGTCCGGTTTTCATCGGGAGGGATGTCCCATCCAGCCATTTTATCCATATGAAATACAGGTTATTTGAAGCTGGATGTGTGCAGACCAGATAGACAAGCCGCCTGATGGAAGAGGAGAAGCTTTCCATCGTGACCGTAAATCCGAGAGACTGAAGGACACGGGTCACGGCATTGGTACTGACGGTTATCCGGTCATTCATGATCGCTACGTCACCGCGTGATGGTCCGCGCAGCCTGGCCTCCGGCGCGCCTGACAGACCGAAGTCCGCGCGCTCGTACCCTCCCACCTCGCCATCCAGTCCCACGTACAGAACGGCTTTTTTGCGCGGTCTGACAGGCCGCAGCATTGTCAGTAGATCGTCGGTCGGTGCCATCTGCCCCAGTGCGGGAGGCACCCATCTATTCAGCGCTGCACGGATGTTCAATAAGCGAGTGCTCGTGACGGATGTGCCAGTGTCGGCCAGCTCCACCATTCTGTGCATCAACTGTCGCAGACTGGCCGGTGTCAGGCCCGGGAAACGGTTAGCCAGTGATTGTGAAAGCGGCTGGAAGAACAGGTCTTGACGCGGGGTCCAGCGCAGGTCGACGCCGTATGTGAGCAGCAACGGTTGCTGTGTGGGGGCTTGCCCCAGGTGCATGGTCAAACCCTCGAGGCTGTCAATCAACCCGCCCGGTGGTCTGAGGAAGACGAGGTCGGCATGGGGCTGCGAGCCGTCGGCAAGTGTCTCATAGAAGTTCGCGCCCACTTTAACGACCCGGCGCGGCGAGCCGGTTACCTGATACAGGTTTTTGCCTGGCGTTATCTCAGTGAGCTCTCTGATGTTCAGCGCCTGCCCCCATTCGCGCCATTGACCGGCGATGTTGATCGGCGTTCTCGTCAAATCACCCACTAAGCGTGGCGACGGTGGCGACCAACTGACCGGGGTGGGCGCGGGCGTCGGCCGCCAGGAAGCACTTGCGTCGGTACTCGTGCCCGGCTGCGGGCTGTCGGCGCCCAGCAGCCATTCGCGGGGCTCTTCGATAAATACAAACAGCTCATTCTCGCCAGGTGTTTGAGTATTTTTGAAACGCAGCCGTTGCTCACCTTTGCGTCGATAGACACCCAGGCGCTGACCGGTGGCGTCGAACGTGAACTGCTCGCCGTCGCGCATCCGTGTCCCCTTGTCCACCGGCGCCTTGAGCTCGACCGCATCGACCGCCGCGCCTGCCATCTTGTAGGGGGACGGCCCCTTGAACCTGGACGACGAAGGAGGCCGCACGGTAAGGCTGGCTTGCCTGCGCTGGCCTTGATGCAGACGCTTCAGCGCCGGGCCCATCAAGTGCTTTGACGAGCCTTTGGCCCCTTTTACCGGCAGGAACAGCATTGCGCATTCGAGCAATAACAGGTGCACGCTGGACACCAGGTCGATCACATCATCGGCACTTCCACTGTGATAAAGCCGTCGCGTGGCCAATACCACTTCCCAGGCCACGACCCCCACACCCACCAGGGGGATCATCGATAACAGCCCCCTGTTGGTTCGACCCGTCGCCTCGCCATATCGCCACTGACGATACGCCTGCAGCCTTTCGAGGGAATTGGATTGAGCATGCGCCTCACGCTGCACCCGCAACACCCGTGCGTGAGCCAGGAGCCCGAGCATATCCGTGGCGTCCGTGGCGCTGATGCCGAGCCATTCGTGCGGACCATGCGCTCGCTGCTCGAGGATCTCGGCCTCTATCTCGCTCAAGGCCGCCGCTGGGAACACTCGGTTGGTCTTGAACCATCGATACAGGTATTTGCCCGTCTCAACCGCCGAGTGGACGATATTCACGACTGAAAACATCCCGTTGCGTTCCAGCATGCGGCGCCAGATCGAAGCGGGCTCGACCAGCGCTTTGATATAGCCAGGGTAACCAAGCAGGGCTTGCGACTCGGAACCAGGTGCAACATGTTCAGCCAACCTGGAGATGGGTTCTCCGGGCTGCAGGTGCGCCATCAAGGCCTCGCGCAACGCTTTGAGGCTCGTGTATTCGGACAGCGCCGGGTAACCAATGGCGCCGGGCCAGTAAAGCAGGCAATAACCGCTGCCAGGGTCATGAATCACCACGCTCGCGGCAATATGCCGCGCCCATGGCAGCGTCAGCGCCTCCAGCCGTAGAAAACACAGTTGCAGCGGCGCCAGGCTCGCGCCACGCTTGTTCGCCAACACCTTTGCAAACAGCTGCCGACCCCGCTCGCTCAGCACACGCTGCTGATCGAGCAGCGCCAGCTTCGCCTGGTGCCTGACCGGCCGGCGCAATAACTCGTGCAGCAAGGGCGACACCTGCGCGGTCCGGGCCATGCCCTCTTCGCCATAACAGACCTCAAGGATTTTGCGCTCAAATTGCCCGCCAAGGTCCAGGCCAGAGATAGTCTTGATCAGGTAATCCACGTTCAGGCGCGTTGTCCAGACCGGGTCCAGGCAGGTCATATGCTGCAGGCGCCAGCGCGTCCACGGCGCCTGCGGATCAAGATTGTTCAGGGCCAGTTGCAAGAAGCTGTAGGTGGTGCGCTCCGGACTCACCAGCGTTTTCGCGCCTGCTTCCCCCACCGCGCGCTCGGGGTGGGTGGCCCAGACCTTGCTCACGTCATCTGGAATATCAAAAAGCGGCTTGTCGATATCCAACCCAGGGTAAAAACCATCCCGGGTCAATTGCAAGATCAAGCGCTGGCGGCCGAAACTTTCTACGTCGCCCAACTGAGTGGTCAACCAACGCTGGAGGTTGAACTCACTGTGTTGCTGGCTCAAAAGCAAGCGCCGGTGATCCGTGCCAAGGGGGGGCAGCGTGGCGCTGAACCTGGCAGCGGCGATGACCAGTTGGATATTATTCAAGGCCATTTCCCGCGCATCGTTGGCCGGCACCTGCAGGTTCTGCTCGACTTCCATCGCCAGCAAGGTCGTGGTCAACGATCTGTCGCTGACTTCGGTGAACATCCGCTCGCCTCGTCCAAGCCGCTCGTGCGCCTCCACCAGCGCCGCTATCTGTTCCTGAAGGCCGATTTTCAGCGCATCGGCCCCAAGCGCTTCGACAATCACCTCCAGCGCTTCGTCCACCGCCAAGCTTCGGACCCAGTCACGCGCAGCGTTGCGCTCGGCACGCCCGATACATTGCCAGAGCGCACCGGGTTCAGTGGACTTGAAACTGGCCTGTACACACTGCTTCAGGTACGCCAGGGATTTGAACCGTTGCAAGCCACCGTCAATGCCAGGCACGTACAACAACACGGCCTGGCGGGTGGACGCTGCGGGCTCATCCGCACCGGCGAGTATGCATGCACCGCGCAATCGGTACCTGGGCTGCGACGCCGAGCCGATACTGATCGCCAACACCCGATCTGCACAGGTGTCGCTGGTCTGCACCGCCTTCGCGGTGAGCGCCGTGACGCGTGCCAAGAGCGTCGGATCAATCAAGCCCATCCGGTGTCCCAGCAGTGCCTCGAGCTCCAACGCCGCGCCACGAGCGTTCAGCAGGCGCTGCTCCAGACTGACCTGGCCGGTGCCGATGTCGGCCCAGAACGCGGACTCATGCAACCGGTGCGCCTGCGCTTGCAGCAGCTGCGCGCATTGATTGCGTTTTTCCAGCCATTGTTTGTGCAGGGCCACGGCGGTGTTGAATGCCTGGGTCTGCTCGCCCGGTGCCTGGGGGTTGAGCAGACGTTGAAAGGCGAGTTCCTGATGCCGCACCTTCGCTTCGCAGGCACGCAAGGGTAAGTGGGTCGAGAGGCTGGAAAAGCTGATCTCCCGATGACGCCGTTGCTTGTCCCTTTCCAGCAACCGCGACAGAACGGTGTTCAACTCGGGTTGCACGGATATCACGCCCCGCTCCTGTTCCACCTGCAGCAGACGTTCGAGCGGTCGCATATGCGCGCCCTTGATTGCGTTGCCGGCAAACAGATAGGGGATATTGATCTCCAGCAATGTGGCCAGTTCGTTGTCCCACTGCACCTTTAACAGCGCCTCGGCGCTATGGGCCAAGGCATCCATGCTGATGTGCGGGCCTATCCGGCCCGCGGCGAAGGGCTGCAGTGCTACTGCTGTGGCCGGCGCTAACTGGTGACGTCGAGGCAACGCCAACAGCGGCCACAACAGCAGCGCATGCGTATTGACCAGTATGGCGAACTGAGCCTGCCACTCTTGCAGGCTGCTGAACTCATAAAACGCTTGAGCCAGGCCGGGTAGGTACAGCACCTGTCGCTTATCCTCAGCCTCCTCCTGGTAGAAAAGATGCAGGGCCCCACTGAGCGGGATCTGGCTGTCAGCCTTTCCTGGACACACTACTTGCGCCACTTGCAGTTTCGCGCGCACGCCTCCCGCCCGTGCACGGGCCTGAGGAGTGGGCGCTTCGACCAGGGTCATGACCATCGCCAACCCGGCGTCGGACAGTTGATTCAACCCATGGGCCAACACTGCCTGGTCAGCCGCGAACTTCCGGTACAGCGTGCACCAGCGATCCTTGCGCGAACAGACCTCGTTTTCAGCCAGCACTTGCCAATACGCCGGCACAGCGGCCTCGATGCGTTCGAGCAGGTCCACATCGAAGATCTCATCCAGCACTCTACCGGCTTGGCCCTCCGGTCGGCATACCTGCTCGCTCCATGCACCTGCTCTCGTACACGCACGTTCGGCCAGCAGGTGCATGACCGTGTCGGTCAAGTTGCGACGCCATGGCGGCGCATCGGGCACCAATGGCACATTGAGCAACAGGGAATCGGGGTCAGTCTCGAATGTTTCGCGCAACGTCTTGCGGATCAACCGACTGATTTTTGGTGAACGAACCTGCATCTTTTGCAACAGGTGCGCGTACCGCGCGGATCGCGTCTGGGCATGGTAAAGCTGATTGAGCATTTGGCTGGGTTGAGCACTGGTGGACAAGCGCTCAATCAGGACCGACTCCATCCACGCCATGGAGCCTGGTGGGTCGGCGGAAGACACTGGCCCTTGAGTATGTTCAGGGGTTTTATCAGTCGCGGCCAACTGTTCGGGTTCCATGCCTGCATCCATTCTCTGCTGTAAAACCGCAGATTAGGGGGCTGGCTCACCGCTCTGGCACTACATAAATAGATCGAGGTCGTTGACGATCAGCCACATCGGCAGAAAAAAAGCCCGCAGTGTGAGCGGGCGAAAAAAACAGCGAAGCGCTTTGGGGGTGTGAAGCGCGGTGAAGACTCAACTGCCTCGGTAGGTCGAATAACTGTAGGGCGAAATCAGCAGGGGCACATGGTAGTGGTCCTGTTCGGCACTGATGCCAAAGCGCAGCACCACCACATCGAGGAACGCCGGTTCCGGCAACTGCACGCCACGGGCACGGTAGTAATCGCCGGCACTGAACTGTAACTGGTAGACGCCGCTGCGGTAGTCATCGCCTTGCAGCAGCGGCGCGTCACAACGACCATCGCTGTTGGTGACGGCACCGGCGACGAGCTCAAGCCGCGTGCCTTCGACGCGGTACAGTTCAACCTGGATGGCGCTGCCGGGGCAGCCGTGAGCCGCATCCAGTACGTGTGTGGTCAGTCGTCCCATGGATCCGGGCTCCCTTATTGAGTCGAGTGAAGATAGGCCGCACCTTTGCAGTGCATGAAAAAGCCGGTGACAGGCCGATTAAGACACTTTTGACAAATATTGTACACAATAAAAATCACAAACTTTTGCGCGAGCCTTTGAACCTCCCTCCTTGCAGCAGATACTCATTGAGCCTTGCTTTTAAAAGACCTTTCATCCATTTATTGACCATTTGGGCAAGTTTCTTGCAGCGCTAAGCGATGACGGTGGGCTGGAAAAAATGCAGAAATACAGGCTTACAAAGTGACCTGCAAGTTGTATACAATCATCCCATCACTGTGACGCCACCAGGTCTTCGCGCCGGCCGCCACACACTTGCTACCACGCACAAGAAGGAAGACTGCAGTGAGCGCTGACTACCCACGCGACCTGATCGGTTACGGCAGTAACCCTCCTCACCCCCACTGGCCGGGCAAGGCACGCATCGCGTTGTCGTTCGTACTCAACTACGAAGAAGGCGGCGAGCGCAACATTTTGCATGGCGACAAAGAGTCCGAAGCCTTCCTTTCGGAAATGGTCTCGGCTCAGCCATTGCAGGGCGAACGCAACATGAGCATGGAGTCGCTGTACGAATACGGCAGCCGTGCCGGCGTGTGGCGCATTCTCAAGCTGTTCAAGGCATTCGATATCCCGCTGACCGTCTTCGCCGTGGCCATGGCCGCCCAGCGCCATCCGGAGGTGATCCGCGCCATGGTCCAGGCCGGTCACGAGATCTGCAGCCACGGTTACCGCTGGATCGACTATCAGTACATGGACGAGGCCCAGGAGCGCGAGCACATGCTCGAAGCCATCCGCATCCTCACCGAACTGACCGGCGAGCGCCCCCTGGGTTGGTATACCGGGCGCACGGGCCCCAACACCCGCCGCCTGGTGATGGAAGAAGGCGGTTTCCTGTACGACTGCGACACCTACGACGATGACCTGCCCTACTGGGAACCCAACACCCCCAACGGCAAGCCGCACCTGGTGATCCCCTATACCCTGGACACCAATGACATGCGCTTCACCCAGGTGCAGGGTTTCAATAAGGGCGATGACTTTTTCGAGTACCTCAAGGACGCCTTCGACGTGCTCTATGCCGAAGGGGCCGAGGCGCCGAAAATGCTCTCCATCGGCCTGCATTGCCGCCTGATCGGCCGCCCTGCCCGCTTGGCCTCGTTGAAGCGCTTTATCGAATACGCCAAAAGCCACGAACAGGTGTGGTTCACCCGTCGTGTCGATATTGCCCGCCACTGGCACGCAACCCACCCCTGCACGGGAGCGGCGATATGACTGCGTTCCACACCCTGAAACCCTCGACCCTGAGCCGCGATGCGTTTGTCGCCGCCTTCGCCGATATCTACGAACATTCGCCCTGGGTGGCCGAAAAGGCGTTCGACCTGGGCCAGGACACCTCGATCGACCAGATCGAAACCCTGCACCAGCGCATGAGCGACATCCTGTTGAGTGCCGATCATGCCAGTCAGCTGGCGTTGATCAACGCTCACCCGGACCTGGCCGGCAAAGCTGCCGTCCAGGGCCAACTGACCCAAGCCAGCACCGATGAACAAGCAGGCGCGGGTATTCACCAATGCACGGCCGAAGAGTTTTCTCGCTTCACCGAGCTGAATGAGGCCTATAAAGCCAAGTTCAAGTTTCCCTTCATCATGGCGGTAAAAGGCAGCAACCGGCACCAAATACTCGCCGCGTTCGAAACGCGCATCCACAACTCCGCGGACGCCGAGTTCAAGTGCGCGCTGGACGAGATCAACAAGATCGCGTTGTTCCGTTTACTGACCCTCTAGCAGTCCATCCCCAGCCACTCTATCTAAGGCAGACAAGAAGAATGAAAGCGCAACCCGTACCTTTCGAAAAGTTCGTCAACCTGGCCGACGCCCGCCTGGGCACCAAGATTATCTCGGTAACCGATGACTGGTTCGCTGACGCAAATCGCCTGTTCCAGCCGACCCCGGCCGTGTGGAAGGAGGGCGTTTTCGATGACAACGGCAAGTGGATGGACGGCTGGGAGTCGCGCCGCAAGCGTTTCGAAGGCTACGACAGCGCGGTGATCCAACTGGGTGTACCGGGCCGAATCAAGGGCGTGGACATCGACACTTCATTCTTCACCGGCAACTTCCCGCCGTCGGCCTCCCTGGAAGCCTGCTTCCTGGCTTCGGGCGAGCCGGACGAACACACCCAGTGGACCGAAGTGCTGTCGGCCGTCGAGCTGCAAGGCAACAGCCACCACTACCACGAGATCAGCAACGACCAGGCGTTCAGCCACCTGCGTTTCAATATCTACCCGGATGGCGGCGTGGCCCGTCTGCGTGTGTACGGCGTGCCGTTCCGCGACTGGTCTTCGGTGGGCGACAACGAACAGGTCGACCTGGCGGCCGCCCTGAACGGCGGTCGTGCACTGGCCTGCTCCGATGAACACTTCGGGCGCATGAGCAACATCCTCAACCCGGGCCGTGGCATCAACATGGGCGACGGCTGGGAAACCGCGCGTCGTCGTACGCCTGGCAATGACTGGGTGATCGTTGCGCTGGGCCACCCGGGCGAGATCGAAAAGATCGTCGTCGACACCTTGCACTTCAAGGGCAACTACCCGGACACCTGCTCGATCCAGGGCGCCTTCGTCAAGGGCGGCACCGACAGCCAGATCGAAACCCAGTCGCTGTTCTGGCGCGAACTGCTGCCGGCACAGAAACTGGAAATGCACGCCGAACACACCTTCGCCGAACAGATCAAGGCGCTGGGGCCGATCACCCACATCCGCTTGAATGTGTTCCCGGATGGCGGTGTGAGTCGCCTGCGTGTCTTGGGCAAAGTCTCAAAGTAAGCAGTGATCCCTGTGGTGAGCGGGCTTGCACCGCGCGGGGCAAGCCCGCTCACCACATAAGCTGCATTGCCACACAGTAGTTTTAACAACAGCATTCGGATAAGAGACAGCCATGCGCACACTGATGATCGAACCCCTGACCAAAGAAGCCTTCGCTCCATTCGGCGACGTTATCGAAACCGACGGCAGCGATCACTTCATGATCAACAACGGATCGACCATGCGTTTTCACAAACTGGCGACGGTCGAAACAGCACAGCCTGAAGACCACGCCATCATCAGCATCTTCCGCGCCGACGCGCTGGATATGCCGCTGACCGTGTGCATGCTGGAGAGACACCCGCTGGGCAGCCAGGCCTTCATTCCGCTGCTCGGCAACCCCTTTCTGATCGTGGTCGCGCCACTTGGCGATGCACCTGTATCGGGCTTGGTCCGCGCCTTCGTTACCAACGGCAGGCAGGGCATCAATTACCATCGCGGCGTCTGGCACCACCCGGTGCTAACGATCGAAAAGCGGGATGACTTCCTGGTGGTTGATCGCAGTGGCACAGGCAATAACTGCGATGAGCATTTTTTTGAAGAGGATGAGCGGTTGATCCTCGCCCCCCACCAATAAGAGAAGGCCGGATCACCCGACAACAAGGGTGACAGGCGAGAGGTAAAGACTGTGGAAGCACATCTGTTGGAATGGCTGAACCTGAGCGTGCGCTGGGTTCACATGATCACTGGCGTCGCCTGGATCGGCGCTTCTTTCTACTTTGTCTGGCTGGAAAACAACCTTAATCGCGTCAACCCCAAGAGCGGCCTGGCCGGTGACTTGTGGGCGATCCACGGTGGCGGTATCTACCACCTGGAAAAATACAAACTGGCCCCGCCGACCATGCCGGACAACCTGCACTGGTTCAAGTGGGAAGCCTACTTCACCTGGATGTCGGGCGTCGCGCTGCTGTGCGTGGTGTTCTACCTCAACCCGACGCTGTACCTGCTCGCCCCCGGCAGCACACTCAGCGGCACCGAAGGCGTGTTGCTGGGCATCGGCTCACTGTTCGTCGGCTGGTTCATCTACTCCTTCCTCTGCGACTCGGCCCTGGGCAAGCGCCCCGCCCTGCTCGGTTTCATCCTGTTCGTGCTGTTGATTGCGGCGGCCTACGGCTTCAGCAAGGTGTTCAGCGGCCGTGGCGCCTACCTGCACGTGGGTGCGGTGATCGGCACGATCATGGTGGGCAACGTGTTCCGCATCATCATGCCGGCGCAGCGCGCGCTGGTGGCGGCCATCGCCGAAAACCGCACGCCCGACCCGGCCCTGCCGGCCAAGGGCTTGCTGCGTTCACGTCACAACAACTACTTCACCTTGCCGGTGCTGTTCATCATGATCAGCAACCACTTCCCGAGCACCTACGGCAGCCAATACAACTGGCTGATCCTGGCCGGTATCGCGGTGGCGGCAGTGTTGGTGCGGCACTACTTCAACACGCGCCACAACAGCCAGAAGTATGCGTGGACCTTACCCGTGGGCGCGCTGGCGATGATCAGCCTGGCGTACGTCACCGGGCCCAAGCCGGCAGAGCCGATAGCCAAGGCACCGGCGGCCATCGAGTACCAGCCACTGCCGGAAACCGCATTGGGCGGTGGTTTGAAACCCGCGGCGCCGGCTGCTGAACCTGCACCGGCGCCCGCCCAGGCGACGATTGATTTCGACAAGGTGCACGGGGTGATCCAGGAACGCTGTGCGGTGTGCCACTCGGCCAAACCGACCAGCCCGCTGTTCAGCACCGCGCCAGCCGGCGTGATGTTCGACACCCCGGCGCAGATCCAGCAGCAGGCGGCGCGCATTCAAGCGCAGGCCGTGGCCAGCCAGATCATGCCGTTGGGCAACATCACCCAGATGACCCAGCAGGAGCGGGACTTGATTGGTACCTGGATCAATCAGGGCGCACATACCAACTAACTGATTCACACAACTCCCTGTGGGAGGGGCGGTACGACGATTCGACGTGCTCCCCCCACACCTGAAGCATGCCCCATTGTCGTCCTGTGCGCGCTGTAACGGCGCACTTGAGCCCGGACGTGGGAGCCAGTATTCTCCGCGCCCGCTTGAATCGACGGTGGTTTTACCGCCTTGGCGCGGCTTTTGCTGTAGCCACAAAGCTGACCAATCAGACGAGTTTTTCAGCGAATCCAAAGGCGCCACACCTAGAGCGCCAGATTAAAAAAAACATAAAACTTTAGCTCGGGAGCAACCGAATGAAACCTATGTTCAAAAGCCTGGTGTTGGCAGGATCGCTGCTGGCCGGCGGCCAGGCCGTGGCCGGTGACATGTTGCAGTGGCAGAACAACAGCCTGACCTACCTGTGGGGCAAGAGCTTTACCGTCAACCCGCAGATCCAGCAGACCGTCACCTTCGAACACGCCGATGCGTGGAAGTACGGCGACAACTTCTTCTTCCTCGACCGCATCTTTTACAACGGCAAGGAAGACGGCAACGTCGGTCCGAACACTTACTACGGCGAGTTCAGTCCACGGTTGTCATTCGGCAAGATTCTCGACAAGGACCTGTCCTTCGGCCCGATCAAGGATGTGTTGCTGGCCTTCACTTACGAATTCGGCGAGGGCGATAACGAGTCCTATCTGCTGGGTCCGGCATTCGATTTGAACATCCCGGGCTTCGACTACTTCCAGTTGAACTTCTACCAGCGCCAGACCGAAGGCAACCGCCCCGGCGACGGCGTGTGGCAGATCACCCCGGTGTGGTCGTACACCCTGCCCGTGGGCAACTCCGATGTGTTGATCGACGGTTTCATGGACTGGGTGGTCGACAACGACAAGAACGCCCGTGGCACTTACCACGCCAACCTGCACTTCAACCCACAGGTCAAATATGACCTGGGCAAGGCGCTGCATTGGGGCGACAAGCAGCTGTATGTCGGTTTTGAATACGACTACTGGAAGAACAAATACGGGATCGAAGATTCGGGCGCGTTCAAGACGACGCAGGACACGGCAAGTTTCCTGGTCAAGTATCACTTTTAAACCCCGCTGCAAACCAATGTGGGAGCAAGCCCCCTCCCACATTCAGGTCGTCGGTAGACCTAAGAACCGTGCGATCTCTTCACGCTTGGCCAACGCATCACTGCGTCCCAGCTCGATCAACTCGCTGCAATAGCCCGCCTCGAACAACAAGTAACTCAACACCCCCGCCCCGCTCGTCTTGGTCGCTCCCGGCCCACGCAGGAACAAACGCAACGCCGCCGGCAATTCCTGGCGATGGCGCGCCGCGATTTCATCGATCGGCTGGCTGGGTGCGATCACCAGCACCTCCACCGGTGCCAGGCCACGGGCTGCGCTGTCGGCCGGCTGCAAATGGCTGAACTGGTTCAAGCGCTCCAGCAACTCAATGTCACTTTCCAGGCTGTCGATGAACGTGCTGTTGAGCATGTGCCCACCGATCTGTGCCAGGGTCGGTTGCTGGCCGGTGTAGGTGCGTTGTATTGCCGGCTCGTTGCCCCTTGGGTTGCCGCTGACCCCCACCACCAGCACGCGGCTGGCGCCCAGGTGCAGGGCCGGGCTGATTGGCGCCGATTGACGCACGGCGCCGTCGCCGAAGTATTCCTCGTCAAGCTTCACCGGGGCAAACAGCAACGGGATCGCGGAACTGGCCAGCAGGTGTTCAACCGTCAGTTGGGTGGGGACGCCGATACGCCGGTGACGCAGCCACGCGTCGAGGGTGCCGCGACCTTGGTAGAAGGTCACCGCTTGCCCGGACTCGTAGCCGAACGCGGTCACCGCCACCGCATGCAGGTGCCGCTGCCGGATCGCCTCGTCGATACCCGCCAGGTGCAATTTGTCCTGCAGCAAATCGCGCAGCGGCGAACTGTTGAGCAGCGCCACTGGGAACTGCCGACCCAGGCCCAACAGGCTGTGGATCAGGAAGCGACTCGCCTGGCGAACCACCCCTGGCCAGTCGCTGCGCAACACCAGATGGCTGCGAAAGCCCTGCCAGAAGGCGGTAAGCCGTTGCACGGCCGCCGTGAAGTCCATTGCACCGCTGGCCAGGCTCACCGCGTTGATCGCGCCCGCCGAGGTACCGACGATCACCGGAAAAGGATTCGGTGCCCCCGGCGGCAACAATTCGGCAATCGCCGCCAATACCCCCACCTGATACGCCGCTCGCGCCCCGCCGCCGGAAAGAATCAAGCCTGTAACCGGTTCAGCTGGGCGCATTGCGTCACTCCATAAAGGGGGAAAGATCTGACTGATCAGCGGCGTTTTTCGTACAGCTTGGGTTCACCCGGTGGCCGGCTCTTGAAGCGCCGGTGCGTCCACAGGTATTGCTCGGGGCATTCGCGCACGGCGGCTTCAACCCATTGGTTGATGCGCAGGCAGTCCGCCTCATCGCTTTCACCGGGAAAATCGCTCAACGGCGGGTGGATGACCAGGCGGTAACCGCTGCCATCGGCCAGGCGCTCCTGGGTGAACGGCACCACCAAGGCCTTGCCCAACTTGGCGAACTTGCTGGTGGCGGTGACCGTGGCGGCCTGGATGCCGAACAGCGGCACGAACACGCTTTGCTTGGCGCCGTAGTCCTGGTCCGGCGCGTACCAGATGGCACGACCGGCGCGCAGCAACTTGAGCATGCCGCGCACGTCTTCGCGTTCGATGGCCAGGGAATCGAGGTTGTGGCGCTCGCGCCCACGGCGCTGGATAAAGTCGAACAGCGGGTTGCCGTGCTCACGGTACATACCATCGATGGTGTGCTTCTGCCCGAGCAGCGCCGCACCGATTTCCAGGGTGGTGAAGTGCAGGGCCATGAGGATCACGCCCTTGCCGTCCAGTTGCGCCTGTTTGAGGTGTTCCAGGCCTTCGACATGGGCCAGACGCGCCAGGCGCTGGCGCGACCACCACCAGCTCATGGCCATTTCAAAGAAGGCGATGCCGGTGGAGGCAAAGTTCTGCTTGAGCAGGTGCTTACGCTCTTTGGCGGTTTTTTCCGGGAAGCACAGTTCCAGGTTGCGCGCGGCGATGCGGCGACGTTCGCCGGCGACACGGTACATCCCCGCGCCCAGCAACCGACCAATGGCAAGCAGCGCACGGTACGGCAACCGAGTGACCAGCCACAACAGGCCGAGCCCCAGCCACAATAGCCAGAAACGCGGGTGAAGAAATACAGCTCGAAAACGCGGGCGATCCATTACAGATTCCGGTAAAGACAGGGCCGCGCATTCTACAACGGTTCGACTCGGCTTGCGGCGGGTGAGTGTTCTCGTTATAAGTCTCGACACTTTTCGTGACAAGCCGCTTTATGCCGACCATGAGCCAAACCGAACCGCTAGACCAAGATCCCGTGTTCCAGCTGAAAGGCAGCATGCTCGCCATCACCGTGCTGGAACTGGCCCGCAACGACCTGGATGCCCTGGACCGCCAACTGGCCGCCAAGGTCGCCCTGGCGCCGAACTTCTTCAACAATGCCCCGCTGGTACTGGCCCTGGACAAACTCCCCGCCGGCCAGGGCGCTATCGATCTGCCCGGCCTGATGCGTGTGTGCCGTTCCCATGGCCTGCGCACCCTGGCCATTCGCGCCAGCCGTATCGAAGACATTGCCGCAGCCATCGCCATTGAACTGCCAGTACTGCCGCCGTCCGGTGCGCGTGAGCGTCCGCTTGAACCGTTAGTCGACGAAGCGAAGAAAAAACCGGAAAAACCACCGGAGCCGACGATCAAGCCTACAAAGATCATCACCACGCCCGTACGCGGCGGGCAGCAGATTTACGCCGAAGGCAGCGACCTGGTGGTGATCTCCTCGGTCAGCCCCGGCGCGGAACTTCTCGCCGATGGCAATATCCATGTATACGGCCCGATGCGCGGACGTGCACTCGCCGGCATCAAGGGTGATACCAAGGCGCGTATTTTTTGTCAGCAGTTGACCGCTGAGCTGGTGTCCATCGCGGGCCGGTACAAGGTTTCCGAAGATTTGCGCCGTGATCCGCTGTGGGGAGCCGGGGTGCAGGTCAGCCTGTCGGGCGATGTGTTGAACATCACCCGGCTTTAACGGATACTGCCGCATTTTCCAAGCATCTCTAGACTCTGATAGCACAGCGAAACCGGCAAGACTTGCGTAGGAATAATTGGAAGTTGGCGTTTCCCCCGTGGAAACCACATCTTTTTCCTACAAGGGCTGTCCGCCTGCAGCGAGTTCCAAGAGATGTTTTTCAGGGGCTGAAAAGTCCTTTTTCCTTAGGGGTGAAACACCTTGGCCAAGATTCTCGTGGTTACATCCGGCAAGGGTGGTGTGGGTAAGACCACCACCAGCGCCGCTATCGGTACCGGCCTCGCTCTGCGCGGCCACAAGACAGTCATCGTCGACTTCGACGTCGGTTTGCGTAACCTCGACCTGATCATGGGCTGCGAACGTCGCGTGGTGTATGACTTCGTCAACGTGGTGAACGGCGAAGCCAACCTGCAACAGGCCCTGATCAAGGACAAGCGCCTTGAGAACCTGTACGTGCTGGCCGCCAGCCAGACCCGTGACAAGGATGCGTTGACCAAGGAAGGCGTAGGCAAGGTCCTCGCCGAGCTGAAGGAAACCTTCGAATACGTGGTGTGCGACTCCCCGGCGGGTATCGAAACCGGTGCTCACCTGGCGATGTACTTCGCCGATGAAGCCATCGTGGTGACCAACCCGGAAGTTTCCTCTGTACGTGACTCGGACCGCATGCTCGGCCTTTTGGCCAGCAAATCCCAGCGCGCCGAAAAAGGCGAAGACCCGATCAAGGAACACCTGCTGCTCACCCGCTACAACCCTGAGCGCGTCAGCAATGGCGAAATGCTCGGCGTTGAAGACGTCAAGGACATCCTTGCGGTGACTCTGCTGGGCGTGATCCCGGAATCCCAGGCTGTGCTGAAGGCGTCCAACCAGGGCGTGCCGGTGATTCTTGACGACCAGAGCGACGCCGGCCAGGCGTACAGCGATGCTGTCGATCGCCTGCTGGGCAAGACCGTGGAACATCGCTTCCTCGATGTAAAGAAGAAGGGATTCTTCGAGCGTATCTTTGGAGGCAACTAAACAATGAAATTTCTCGACTTCTTTCGCGCCAACAAAAAACCAAGCACCGCATCGGTCGCGAAAGAGCGTCTACAGATCATCGTGGCGCACGAACGCGGCCAACGCAGCACCCCGGATTACCTGCCGGCCTTGCAGAAGGAACTGGTCGAGGTGATCCGCAAGTACGTCAATATCGGTAACGATGACGTGCATGTCGCCCTGGAAAATGACGGCAGCTGCTCGATTCTGGAACTCAATATCACCCTGCCTGATCGCTGATCGAACAGGCGGCCGCCACGGCGGCTCGTTCACCCTGTCCCTCATCGGGGGACTGGGTGGGCGAGTCGCCGTTGGCGTTTGTTACGAGGCTGTTTAATGCCGCTGTCCAATGTCCACATCCTTTATCAGGACGACGCTGTCCTGGTGGTGAACAAGCCGACCCTGCTGCTCTCGGTGCCTGGCCGTGCCGACGACAACAAGGACTGCCTGATCACCCGCCTGCAGGAAAACGGCTACCCCGAAGCCCGTATCGTCCATCGCCTGGACTGGGAGACCTCGGGTATCATCCTGCTGGCGCGGGACGCCGATACCCATCGCGAACTGTCGCGCCAGTTTCACGACCGCGAAACCGAAAAAGCCTACACCGCCCTGGCCTGGGGCCAACCAGCACTGGACAGCGGCAGTATCGACCTGCCCCTGCGCTATGACCCACCGACCAAGCCGCGTCACGTGGTGGACCACGAGTTCGGCAAGCATGCGCTGACCTTCTGGAAGGTGCTGGAACGTTGTGGCGATTGGTGTCGAGTAGAACTGACGCCGATCACCGGGCGCTCTCACCAGTTGCGCGTGCATATGCTGTCCATCGGCCACCCGCTACTGGGTGATGGCCTGTACGCCCATGAACAAGCCCTGGCCGCCTGGCCGCGGCTGTGCCTGCACGCGAGCATGCTGAGCTTCACGCATCCGCAAAGCGGCGAGCGTCTACGCTTCGAGTGCCCTGCCCCTTTTTAAGCTGTAAACACAGTCAAATGTGGGGGCAAGCCCCCTCCCACATTTGTTCTGTGCACTTGCAGCCATCGAACGGTAAACTGCGCGCACTGCTGTCTGGAGCTATTTATGCGCGAAGCGTTGAATCAAGGCCTGATCGACTTCCTCAAGGCCTCCCCTACTCCTTTTCATGCCACTGCCGCCCTGGCCCAGCGCCTCGAAGCGGCCGGTTATCAGCGTCTCGACGAGCGCGAGACCTGGACCACCGAAGCCAACGGTCGCTACTACGTGACCCGCAACGACTCCTCGATCATCGCCTTCAAGCTCGGCCGTCATTCGCCGCTGCAGGGTGGTATCCGCCTGGTCGGTGCCCATACCGACAGCCCGTGCCTGCGAGTCAAGCCCCAGCCCGAGCTGCAACGCCAGGGTTTCTGGCAACTGGGCGTTGAAGTCTACGGCGGCGCGCTGCTGGCGCCATGGTTCGACCGCGACCTGTCCCTGGCCGGCCGCGTGACCTTTCGCCGCGACGGCAAGGTCGAAAGCCAGTTGATCGACTTCAAGTTACCGATCGCCATCATTCCCAACCTGGCCATTCACCTGAACCGCGAAGCCAACCAGGGCTGGGCGATCAATGCCCAGACCGAGCTGCCGCCGATCCTCGCGCAGTTTGCCGGGGACGAGCGCGTGGACTTCCGCGCCGTGCTCACCGACCAACTGGCACGCGAACATGGGTTGAACGCCGATGTGGTGCTCGACTACGAGCTGAGCTTCTACGACACGCAAAGCGCCGCGGTGATCGGCCTCAATGGCGACTTCATCGCCGGGGCGCGCCTGGACAATCTGCTGTCCTGCTACGCCGGCCTGCAAGCCTTGCTCACCAGCGAAAGCGAGGAAACCTGCGTGCTGGTGTGCAACGACCACGAAGAAGTCGGCTCCTGCTCGGCCTGTGGCGCCGATGGCCCGATGCTGGAACAGACCCTACGCCGCCTGTTGCCCGAAGGCGATGAATTCGTACGCACCATCCAGAAATCGCTGTTGGTATCTGCCGACAATGCCCACGGCGTGCACCCTAACTACGCCGACAAGCACGACGCCAACCACGGCCCCAAGCTCAACGCGGGCCCGGTGATCAAGGTCAACAGCAACCAGCGCTACGCCACCAACAGCGAAACCGCCGGGTTCTTCCGCCACCTGTGCATGGCTCAGGAAGTACCGGTACAAAGCTTCGTGGTGCGCAGCGACATGGGTTGCGGCTCGACCATCGGCCCGATCACCGCCAGCCACCTGGGCGTGCGCACCGTGGACATCGGCCTGCCGACGTTTGCCATGCACTCGATTCGCGAACTGTGCGGCAGCCATGATCTGGCGCATTTGGTGAAGGTATTGGGGGCGTTCTACGCGAGCCACGATCTGCCCTGATCTCCAGTGTGGGAGGGGGCAAGTCGAATCGTCGCACCGCCCCTCCCACATTTAGTTCGGCGTACATCTGACCTGCATCACCTGCACTTCCCATAATCCGGCCTAGACTTGTCAGTATTCCCACTCCGACAAGGCCGTCGCCCCATGATCTCCATGTCCGCCTTCCACGCCATGCTTATCCCCATCCTGGTCGGCATGTTCCTGCTCGCGGTCGGCTTCAATTTTCGCGACAAGCCCCTCGGCGTGTTCGGCATGTGGGTCGGCATGCTGCTGATCCTGGGCACCGTGGTGTACAAGATCCTCGCCAAACTGGCCGAATGACGCTTGCCCTCGTACACTCGATCGACCTGTCGTCTTCAAGGTTGACCGCCTCGTGCTCTCCCGTCTGTTCGCCCTGCCCTGCTACCTGCTGATCGCCCTGCTCACCCTGCTTCCCACTTCGCCTGCCCACGCCGTGGGCTTGCCTGGACTGCTGGGCGGTACCGCCAAGGCTCAACCTCAAGCCGAGGTGCCCCTGGGGCAGTCCCTGGATGAGGTGATCAAGACCCTGGAAAACGACCAGCAGCGCAGCCAACTGCTCAGCGACCTGAAAAAGCTGCGCGCCGCCACGCAAAAGGCCCAGCCCGCCGCCGAACAAGGCGTGCTCGGGCTGATCGGTAGCACGCTGTCCGGCCTGGAACAGCAGTTTTCGGGCAACGACAGCCCGCTGGGACGCTGGTCCAATGAGGTCGACCTGGCCAAGGACGAACTCAATGCCTTGATGCTGCCGGCCAACGAGTGGCTGCCTATCATTTTCGGTTTTGCCCTGATCCTCGCGCTGTGGAGCCTGCTGGCCGCCGTGCTGATCTGGCTCAGCCACCGCGTGCGCGAGCGCTTCGGCCTGCCGGAAGAACTGCCGCAACACCCACGCACCTGGGACATGGTGCGCTTCGCCCTGCGCAAACTGGGGCCGTGGCTGATCGCCCTGGTGATCACGGTTTACCTGAGCTACGCCCTGCCCTCGTCCCTGGGCAAATCCCTGGCGATGGTGCTGGCTTACGCGTTGGTGGTCGGTACCTGTTTCTCGGCGATCTGCGTGATTGCCTTCTCCCTGCTGGACGGTCCGCACCGCCATCGCGCGCTGTACATCCTGCGCCACCAGGCCTTCCGTCCGCTGTGGTGGATCGGCAGCTTTGCCGCCTTCGGCGAAGCCCTCAGTGACCCGCGCCTGGTGAGCGCACTCGGCCAGCACCTTGCCCACACCGCGGCGACAGTCGCCAATGTGATGGCCGCGCTGTCCACCGGGGTGTTTATCCTGCGCTTCCGCCGGCCGATTGCGCACCTGATACGCAACCAGCCGCTGTCGCGGCGCCTCACCCGCCGCGCGCTTACCGACACGCTGTCGATCATCGGCACCTTCTGGTACCTGCCGGCGATGTTGCTGGTGGGCATCTCACTGTTTGCCACGTTCCTGTCCGCCGGCGACACCAGCACCGCCCTGCGCCAGTCGTTGTTGTGCACGGTGTTACTGGTGTTGTGCATGGTGATCAACGGCCTGGTGCGTCGTCACGCACTCAAACCCCAACGGCACAAGCGCCATGCGCTGTATTCCGAACGCCTGAAAAGTTTCATCTACACCCTGGCCCACTTGGCGGTGTGGCTGGTGTTTATCGAGCTGGGCCTGCGGGTGTGGGGCCTGTCGCTGATTGGTTTTGCCGAAGGCGAGGGCCATGAAATCGCGGTCAAGCTGTTCGGCCTGGCCGGCACGCTGCTGTTTGCCTGGCTGATCTGGATCCTCAGCGACACCGCGATTCACCACGCCCTCACCCGTTCGCGCAAAGGCCTGGCCAATGCGCGGGCGCAGACCATGATGCCGTTGATCCGCAACGTGCTGTTCGTGACCATTTTCATCATCGCCGCCATCGTCGCCCTGGCGAACATGGGCATGAACGTCACCCCGCTGCTGGCCGGTGCCGGTGTGATCGGCCTGGCCATCGGTTTTGGTGCGCAATCGCTGGTGGCGGACTTGATCACCGGTCTGTTCATCATCATCGAAGATTCCCTGGCGATTGACGATTACGTTGACGTCGGCGGGCACCTCGGAACGGTCGAGGGCCTGACCATCCGCACCGTACGCCTGCGCGACATCGACGGCATCGTGCACACTATTCCGTTCAGCGAAATCAAGAGCATCAAGAACTACTCGCGGGAGTTCGGCTACGCGATCTTCCGGGTGGCGATCCCCTACAACATGGAGATCGATGCCGCGATCAAGCTGATCCGCGAGGTCGGCCAGAAAATCCGCAACGACCCGTTGCAGCGCCGCAACATCTGGTCGCCGCTGGAGATCCAGGGAGTGGAAAGCTTCGAGTCAGGCAGCGCAATCCTGCGCGCGCGGTTCAAGACGGCGCCGATCAAACAATGGGAAGTGTCGCGGGCGTTCAACCTGGCACTCAAGCGGCAACTGGATGAGGCCGGGTTGGATCTGGCCACGCCGCGCTTGAGTGTGCAGGTGGTAACGGGGGCAACGGGCGGGTTGGAGAAAGACAAGAACGCTTGAACCTTTGGGAACCGGCTTGTTGTGGCGAGGGAGCTTGCTCCCGCGGGCTGCGAAGCGGCCCCACGATTTTGGGAGCGCTTCGCACTCCAGCGGGAGCAAGCTCCCTCGCCACAGGGGATGAGTCAGGCCAGCGCAGTGCCATCCATCGTCTGGCGCAGGCTCAATGGGCGCATATCGGTCCAGGTTTCTTCGATGTAGGCCAGGCACTCTTTCTTCAGGCCGCTCTTGCCCACGGTGCGCCAGCCTTCCGGCACGGCCTTGTAGTCGGGCCAGATGGAATACTGTTCTTCATGGTTGACCACTACCTGAAACAGGATGTCGTCGCGGTCAAATACTGAGGTCATTGCTGTTCTCCAGGGTTTGAAGGTTGTCTGCGCACCACGCGCAACGCTGATATCTATAGAGACGTACCACGCCGTGAAAAAATTAGAGGCTGGCCGCTGTGGCCGCCAGGGCTCGCCTGAAGATCCCGGCCCCTTCCACATTTGAATTGCATTCGGCTTCACAGCCCTCGATATTTTTCATTCAACGCATACAGAATCGCGCACGTCTCGGCATCCAGAACCCCACGATAATCCCGCGCGCGAAAGTGCATCTGGAACGCCCGCGTCCTGCGCTCAAAGCCCTGGCGATTTTTGGCCGGCGCATAGCCATAGCGCTGGAATGCGCGTTCCACTTCCACCTCCGGCGGCAGCCCCAGGCAAAACCGGCGCTGGTACATGGCCCGCGTCGAGTCGTCAAACCAGGCGCCGATTCCCGCCTCGAACAGGCACCGCCAGGGCAACCGGGGGCCCGGATCGCTTTTGCGCCCGTAGGCTACGTCCGAATGCCCGAGGATATCCGTGGGGCCGATTTGCGGGTAGCGCCCGAGGATGTCGCGAAGCAGCGCAATCAATACGTCGATCTGTTCCTCAGGGTAGGCAGGAAAGGTAAACACGCCGCCGTCATCGCGTGCCAGGTTGACCAGTTCGATGCCAATCGAGCGGCTGTTGAGATTGTCGCGCCCACCCCACTGACTGACGCCCGCATGCCAGGCACGCTTGTCCTCATCCACCAGGCGAAAGGCGCGCAACTCGTCATAACCGGCGACGCGGTAGCCGGGCTCATGTGGGTCGGGCAGCAGATAATGGGCACTGACACCGTCGCGGGTCAGGGTGCGCAGGGATGACGCGAAAGGGGCAGCGGTGTAATGCACGATCAACTGGCGCACCGGCTCGCCGTTACGTTCGTTGAAGCCCAGGGCAGGGAAACTGGTGTCGATGACCAACATAAGAACCGTCCTTTTCAATACAGGCCGAGTCGTTCGGCCCGTTCAAGCGCAAAAAAATTACCGCCATCCTGACGATCCGTACGTCAGGCGGGCGGTAACTATTTGGCACTTGAAAAAAGGATCAGCGCCGCAGCGGCATGCCCAGTTCGACGCGCAAACCGTCGACCTGGCTGTCGAACTTCAGCGAGCAGGAACAGCGCTGCACAATGGCTTGCACAATCGCCAGGCCCAGGCCGCAACCCTCGCTGTTGCCGTTGCGCCAGAAGCGTTGGGTGAGGTATTGCAGGTCTTCGCTGGAAATCTGCTTGCCATGGTCGCGCACCCGGAACACCACCTGCTCCGCGGTGGCGTGCACGCTGAGTTCGACGCGGGTGTCGGCCGGGGTGTGGCGCAGGGCGTTGTCCAGCAGGTTGCGCAGCGCCGCAACCGCCAGGCCCACAGGCATTTCCACCGGAGTGGCGCAAAGGTTGCCCGGCAGGATCAGGTCGATACGCGCGCTGTCTCCTGCATTGGCATCCTGGATCGCCAGCCGGGCCACCTCTTCGGCGCTGGACTGCACGCCATCGTCAAACGACAGGCTGCCTTCCACCCGCGCCAGCAGCAGCAATTGCTCAAGGGTGCGGTGCAGGCGGTCGGCGCCCGCCTCGGCATGCGCCAGGGACTGGTCGCGGGCCGCGCCGTCGGTCATGCGCGCCACTTGCAGGTGGGTCTTGATCGCCGTCAGCGGGCTACGCAGTTCGTGGGCCGCGTCGCCGGTGAGGCGGCGTTCGCGCTCGATGGTCTTGGCGATGCGCTGCAACAGTTGGTTCTGGGTGTCGAGCAGCGGCTTGAGTTCACTGGGCAACGGGTGGATCTGCAGCGGCTCCAGGGAGTCGGCACTGCGACGCATCAGTGCGTCACGCATGCGGTTGAGCGGCAACAGGCTCTGGCCAATGCCCAGCCACAGCAGGCACAGGCAGCCGAGCATGGCCACACCCACCGGCACCGACGCCGCCAGCAGGATCGACATGTTCAGTGCCTCGCGCTCCACCTGGCGGTCAGCGGTGGTAATCAACAGGTCACCACGGGACAGGGTAAAGCTGCGCCAGCCCACGCCGTCGATCATCTGATCGCGAAAGCCGCTGCGTTGCGACTCCAGGCCCTGGTCCGGGGTGGTGTGGCTGCGCGCGAGGATTTCGCCACGCAACGAGCTGACCTGGCAGGCCATGCCGCCGGGCACATTGAAGTGCTCGGAATTCAAATGCGCACCGCCGCTCACACTGGCCAGGCCCGGCATCTGCTCGGTGAGCCCGGCCACCATGCGCGCCGAGGCCACCAGGCGCTGGTCGAGGGAAAACATCATCTGGTTGCGCAGGTCGTTGAGCATCCAGGCCGCCGCCAGGGCCCAGATCACCACGAATGCGGCGCCGAGCTTGAAGGTCAGGCGCAGGCGCAGGCTCTTCACGAAGCGTTTTCTCCATCATCCGCCGGGCCCAGGCGGTAGCCCAGGCCGCGCACGGTTTCGACGATGCCATTGCCCAATTTGCGTCGCAGATGGTGGATGTGCACGTTGAGCGCGTTGCTTTCCAACTCGTCGTTGAAGCCGTAGACACTGTCCTTGAGTTGCTCGCTGGACAGCACCCGGCCCTTGTTGTGCAGCAACGCCTGCAACAGCGCCTGCTCGCGGCGCGACAGGTCGACCGGCTGGCCGCCGAGCAGGGTTTCGCGGCTGCTCGGGTCGTAGCTCAGGCGGCCGTGCTCGATCAGGTTGACGCTGCGCCCCGCCATGCGGCGCAGCAGGGTCTGCAGGCGTGCGGCCAATTCACGCAGGTCGAAGGGTTTGAGCAGGTAGTCATCGGCGCCCGCTTGCAGGCCGTCGACGCGGTTGGTCACCGAATCCCGTGCGGTCAGGATCAGCACCGGGATTTCCAGGCCCTGGCTGCGCAATTGCTGCAGCAGCTTCAGGCCGTCTTCGTCGGGCAACCCCAGATCAAGCACCATGATGTCGAAGGTCGCCGCCTTGAGCATCGCGCGCGCGGCTGCGGCGGTCGCCACGCGCTCGACCGTAAAGCCCTGGGCGCCGAGGCCGGCCACGATGCCGCTGGCGATCAGTTCGTCGTCTTCACAGACCAGTACGTGCATGCTGAACCCTTCATGAAAGATGGGGAGATTAGAGAAGCCAAGGATTAAGCGCGCATTATGCCGCCAAAGTTCACAACATCAGAAAATCCCTACACTCTAGAATAGCCCTCGGTTAATCATCGGTTAATCAACGCCACACATTGTGTGCCTCACTTGCATCGAACTAAGGCTTGACCATGCGGCATCTTTTTACCTTTCTGCTGGTGTTGTTCGCGGGATTCGCCCAGGCAGCGCCGGGCAACCCCTTCGAGACCAAACCCGATTTCCTCCCGGTGGGCAAGGCCTTCACCTTCACCTCCGAACGCCTTGAAAGTGGCGAAACGCAGCTGTATTGGCAAATTGCCGACGGTTATTACCTGTACAAGCAGCGCATGAAGTTCGATGGCCTGGCCGAAAAGCCGGCATTGCCCGAAGGCGAAGCCCACAGCGATGAGTTCTTTGGCGAGCAGCAAGTGTATCGCCAGGGCCTGGAAGTGAAGATACCGGCCGGTGTCACCGGCCAGATCAAGCTGGGCTGGCAGGGCTGCGCCGACGCGGGCCTGTGCTACCCGCCGCAGTCGATCACCGTGGACCTGGGCGGCAACCCGGCCGTCGCAGCCACCGCGCAGGCCCAGGACCAGAGCCTGGCCAGCGGCCTGCAACAGCGCAGCCTGGGTTGGAGCCTGCTGGTGTTCTTCGGCCTCGGCCTGCTGCTGGCGTTCGCCCCGTGTTCGTTGCCGATGCTGCCGATCCTTGCCGGCCTGGTGGTGGGCAGCGGTGCCAGCCCGCGCCGCGGGTTTGCCCTGGCCAGCAGCTATGTGGTGTGCATGGCCCTGGTGTATGCCGCCCTCGGTGTGCTGGCCGCATTGCTCGGCGCCAACCTCGCCGCGCTGCTGCAAACCCCGTGGATCCTCGGCAGTTTCGCCGCCTTGTTCGTGATCCTTGCCCTGCCGATGTTCGGCTTCTTCGAATTGCAACTGCCGGCGTTCCTGCGTGATCGCCTGGACAACGTCAGCCGTCAACGAAGCGGCGGCAGTCTCGTCGGCGCGGGTGTACTCGGCGCGCTGTCCGGTCTGCTGGTGGGCCCGTGCATGACCGCGCCGCTGGCCGGCGCGCTGCTGTATATAGCCCAGAGCGGCAATGCGTTGCACGGTGGCCTGATCCTGTTCGCCATGGGCATCGGCATCGGTATTCCGCTGTTGCTGCTGGTGACCGTGGGCAATCGCTTCCTGCCCAAGCCGGGCACCTGGATGAACGTGCTCAAGGGCATCTTCGGCTTTCTGTTCCTCGGCACCGCGGTGCTGATGATTCGCCCGGTCGTTGGCGAAAGCCTGTGGATTGGCCTGTGGGGTGCATTGGCTCTGGTAATGGCCTACTGCGGCTGGACACTCGCGCGTGAATATGGCCTGGCCGCCAAAGTGTTCGGCGCCGGTTCCCTGGTGCTGGGCCTGTGGGGCGCGGTGCTGGTGGTGGGCGCGGCCGGTGGCAGCGACGACCTGTGGCAACCGCTGAAGGTCTACAGTGGCTCGCGGGTAGCCGGTGCGCCGACCGCCCACGATGCCTTCATGACCATCAACGATCCGGCCGTGCTGCAAAGCCAGCTCGACAGCGCCAAGGCCCATGGCCAGTGGGTGCTGGTGGACTACTACGCCGACTGGTGCGTGTCGTGCAAGATCATGGAAAAACAGGTGTTCGGCCAACCTCAGGTGCTGGAGGCCCTGAAAGACGTGCGCCTGCTGCGCCTGGACGTCACCGCCGACAACGCCGCCAGCCGCGAACTGCTGGGCCGCTACAAAGTGCCGGGCCCACCGAGCTTTGTCTGGATCGGCCCTGATGGTGAAGAACGCCGCGCCCAGCGCATCACCGGCGAAGTAAACGCCGACGCCTTCCTGCAACGCTGGAACCAGACCCGAGACGCCCTCTGATGCTGACCTTGACCATCGGCACCTTCGCCATCGCGCTCAATCACATCCTGCTCATCAGCGCGCTGATTCTCGCCACCCTGGTGGGTTGGCGCGTGGCCAAGCGTGGCGGTGAAAACCCGGAATCGGTGCTGTTCAGCCTGTTCCTGTTGGGCATGCTGGCCGCGCGCGTCAGCTTCGTGGCGATGTACTGGAGTTACTACCGTAACGACCCGCTGCAGATGGTCGACCTGCGCGACGGTGGCTTTCTCGCCTGGCCGGGTATCGTCGTGCTGATCGTCGCCGCGCTGGCCTACGGCTGGCGTCGCCCGGCGCTGCGCAAGCCGTTGAGCGCCGGGGTGATTACCGGCCTGCTGTTCTGGGGCATGACCAGCCTGTCGCTGAACGTCTATGAAAAAGGCACGCGCCTGCCGGACATCACCTTGCGCACGGCCAATGGCGAGGTGGTGCAACTGGCCGATTACCAGGGCGGCCCTCTGGTGATCAATCTGTGGGCCACTTGGTGCCCGCCGTGCCGACGCGAAATGCCGGTACTCGAAAGTGCCCAGCGCATGCGCCCCGACGTGACCTTCCTATTCGTCAACCAGGCCGAAAGCATGCAAAGCGTGAGTACTTTCCTGGCTACCCAGGGGTTGACCCTCGACAACGTATTGTTCGACGCCGGCGGCCGCCTCGGCCAGGCCGTGGGCTCCATGGCCCTGCCGACCACGCTGTTCTACACAGCCGACGGGCGCCTGATCAACAGCCACCTGGGCGAGTTGTCCCAGGCCAGCCTGGCCCGCGCCATGGAACCCTTCGACACCCTCGCCCCTGCCGCCACAAGGAAACCGACATGCCTCGCCTCCGCCACCTGCTGACCCTGCTGCCTCTGACGCTGGCCGCCACCCTCGCCCAGGCCGAAGACTGGCCGGCGCCGATCAAACAGATCGAAGCCAAGGGCGCCAAAATCATCGGCAAGTTCGAGGCTCCCAGCGGCCTCACCGGCTACGCCGCGCAGTACCAGAACCGAGGCATGGCCCTGTACCTGACCGCCGACGGCAACAGCGTGATTGCCGGCAACCTCTACGACGCCCAGGGCAATGACCTGAGTACGCAGCCTCTGGAAAAACTGGTATACGCGCCCATGGCCAAGCAAGTCTGGGCCAAGATGGAAAACAGCAGCTGGATCCAGGACGGCGACAAGAACGCCCCTCGCATTGTCTATCTGTTCAGCGACCCCAACTGCCCCTATTGCAACATGTTCTGGGAACAGGCACGGCCGTGGGTAAAAGCCGGCAAGGTGCAGTTGCGCCATATCATGGTCGGCATCATCCGCGAGGACAGCGCCGCCAAGTCGGCCGCCCTGTTCGCCGCCAAAGACTCGCAAAAAGCCCTGGAAGAACACGAGGCCGCCGGCAAGGGCAGCAAGTTGCAGGCCCTGGCCAAGATCCCGGCGGATATCGAAGCCAAGCTTGATGCCAATATGAAACTGATGGATGAACTGGAATTGTCGGCGACGCCGGCGATTTTCTACCTGGATGACAAGGGTGGGTTGCAGCAACAGCAAGGGGCGCCGTCGCCGGATAAACTGGCGAAAATAATGGGGCCTAAATAGCGTTGATTCAGATACACAGTGCTCCCACCCAGGTGGGAGCACTGACTACAAGCGTATAGCGCGCTACTGCCGACTACCCTTTGACCAGGATATTGGTAATGGCGTAATCGTTGCCACTTTGTCCAGTTTCTTCGTGGCTATGGACCGCCAAGGTCATTGACGTCGCATTCGCCACAAAAAATCCCTGCAAGCTCGACCAGTACTGGGAGAAGTAAGTGATGGGGGCAACTTGTTGGCTACCGGCCATCAACGACAATCGTGGCAAGGGCGACGCCCCGTTATAACTGCAGGCCAGAATGCTGAATTCATAACGGTGCCCAACGCGCAGTCCGCTATAGACTTTCTGCAGCACGGGGCCGCGATACGCGACACTGGCAGTCCCGTTTTTTACGCAATATCGGCTAAGTTGATAGCTCAACACCATCTCTCCATTTGCCGCCCATCCAGGGTACCAAGCGTTCCAGCCCGCTGAAAATGGTGTGAAATCATATAAAGGTCTGCGCAGTTCCACTGTCAGCGACGGGAATACCACCGCAGCACTTTCATGGGTGCTGCCGTCTGCGGCGACCTTGCAGGTCACCGTCAACTCGCTGCCATCGCGTAATTGCTCCAGCTCGGTTCGCTTCAGCAGATCCGCCAGCCCCGCACTGAGCTCCTCCGCCGAGACGACCTTACCCAGGTAAACAGTGATCACGTGATCACCACCCGCCGCCTTGGTGCCGATCGCCCGCAGCCAAACGGTCTGACCTGGCAGGATGAACCACCAGGGCGCAACTTCAACATTGGCATCTCCAGTGAACGTGGCAAGATCCAGAATGCCGCCATCGGTCGCCGGTGGTGTCGCCTGAGTAATGACAGGGGTGGGCAGTCGCACAGGAACACTGATCACCAGTTCCAGATCCTCTGACGTTTGCAGCTTGCACAGGCTGGCAACGGTGTAGTTGATGGTGACCGTCTTGCCGATCCCACGGATGACCGCTTCACGCGGGATGGCAAAATCCGTGTAGCCCAGACTGCTGTTGCCCGGTTTGGAGGCCAATGGCAGGTCGGTGCCGTCCGAGCGTTTCCAGAACACCGTGATTTGATGCCGATCGTTGATGAGCGGGTATTTCACCCGCAGGGTCACTCCGTTTTTACCGTTGTAAACCGTGAGGTTCGAGCCCACGGCCTGCAGCACGGTCGGAGGCGGCAGGTCCATTGCCTCCTGTTCGATGGAGAAGGTCTTGAACGGAAATTCGACGGCGCTCGCCAGTTCACAGGCGTCGTTGAAGTTCACGGCGAAATGCAGCTCGAACTCACTGCAGTCTTTCAGTTGTTCGAGTTCGTCGCGCGCGACCTGAATATCAACGCCGTCGCTTAGCCATTGGGCGGTGAGCGGCTCGCCCATCAGCACGTCGATTCGTGACGGATTGCCATCCTCACGCGTGCCGGTAATCCACATCCAGCAACATTGCCCCACTGCCGCATAGTCCCATTTTGGAACTACGGCGGTCGCTGAATCGGCGAAGGTGTTGAGATCCAGCACATCGCCAGTGGCCTCTTCCAACCCTGGCTTCGGTAGCCCGGTAATACCCAGAATATCCAACTCAAGCGGCGGCGACGGCCATGTCTCGCCGTCGCGCCGCACGGTGTAGCCGGCCGTTACCTGCCCATTGAAATTGGCACTGATAGCCGAAGGCGGTACGGTGAAATCCACGAACTCGTGGCTGTCGGCTCGCTTGCACTCAAGCGCCGGGCTGCCGGCTCCGGGGGCACCTTCCCAGGAAGGACAGACCCAGTCGCACGGGCACATGTGTTCGTAGCGGACGCGCAAGGTTGCGCCGTTGAGGGTATTGATCGGGTTGATTGAAAATTTTCCCGGTGAGACCTCGACGGCTTCGAGTACTTTGGGTTCGATCAGGTCGAGGTGGGGTTCGGTGAGTACGATCAACGTTTTGGCAGGGAAAAGTCGGTATGTATCAGTTCCAGGCCCATTAAAATTGAGCGCGAATACTGACGTCAGCTGACTACCATGCTGAAGTTGCATGAGCACGGTTAATGGGATCGACCTCATCCACCCACTGGACACATCCTGTTCGGTAATGTTTTCGCCCAAGAAAAATCTCTGATAAAACTTCGAACCATCAATTTTTTTTGTGCCGATCAGGTCCAACCAGAGCGTTTGGATAGGATTAATAAATATCCAGCGATCCACCTTAATAACCGGGTCCTCATCGCACAAAAGCGAAAGGTCCAGATGACCATCGGACTCGTCAATGAACGTCGGTGCAGGCAACCCTTTAGGCCAGCGGATATACACCTCAGCAGTCGGCGATTGGAAATCCTCTTCGTCACGCGTCACGATGTAATGAAAGTGCGTGTACCTATCGATTCGTACACTCACGTAAAACGGTGAAATATGAAACTCGACACAGCCTTCGTCGACCCCATACAACGGGTCAATGGGCGCATATTCACCTTCCAGGGCTTCCCAAAACAAATGGATGCGGTCAGTGTCGCGCATCCCTTCATAACACACCCGGACGGTGCCCCCCTCAAGCAATGCCTGGGGTTCAATGTGACCGTTACTCTCGGTTCCAACCAATTCAGGTTTGTGATTTTCCAGATCCAGCGACAGTGATTTGGGCATTTCGAAACTCCCTCTTGCAGTAAAGCCGTGTCAACACGGAGCCAGACCCGGTGGCCGGCCCCTTGATCACATGCCAAATACAAGAAGATGCCTACTGTCATAATTGACAGTTCCGCCGAATGGGCAGCGATTTCCCGATCAGCGGCCATCCGTCCAGAGCTGCACCGAAACACTTCAAACTATCGATATCAGCGACGATCAGCCAAGGGAATGCTCGCTCAAGGCGGGCACACCGCCTCAGTCGCATCGGTGTGCCCATCACACGACGCCAAACTGAAACACGCCGTATGCACGATAACCCCCAGGTCGTCCTTTCTCAGGCGCTGATCCTTGGCCGGATCACCAACGAGCCTCTCACCCAGACGAACCGATGACACCGGCAAATAATCAATCACCGCCAGCGAGCAAGACATCGCTCACACAGAACAAGAAAGCATAAGATTAGTTCGCCTTCTCATTTGACAATCATTATCATTCATCATAATTTGTTGCCCGGTGTGTAGGAGGCCTCAGCAAGGACGCCCTCCCCTAACTTCTTTTGCAACCAGGTGATTTCCATGACGGAACAAGTATCCACAGGCAGGTGCGACTCACCCCTTCTACAGGCATTCGTCGACAACCGACTGATCCTGGTGAAGATTGCGGCACGTATTACCGGGTGCCGCTCGCGAGCCGAGGACGTAGTACAGGACGCCTACTTCCGCCTGCAATCGGCGCCGACGATCACCTCTTCTTTCAAGGCCCAATTGAGTTATCTATTCCAGATCGTGCGCAACCTGGCCATCGATCATTACCGCAAGCAGGCCCTGGAGCTCAAATACTCCGGGACGGAAGAGGAAGGCTTGAATGTGGTTATTCACGGCGCGTCACCGGAAACGTCACATATCAATTTCAATACCCTGGAAACCATCGCCAACGCCTTGACGGAGCTGCCGCAGCGCACCCGCTACGCGTTCGAGATGTACCGCCTGCACGGCGTGCCGCAAAAGGACATCGCCAAGGAACTGGGGGTTTCGCCGACCCTGGTGAACTTCATGATTCGCGATGCGCTGGTGCACTGCCGCAAGGTGTCGGGCAGCCACAGCGATACGTTCGCGCGCAGGGTCTGACACTCAGGGCGTCGGCATCACGTCAATGCGATACGGCTCGAAAATCTTCAGCATCTGGCCGTCATCGCGCAAACGCTTGAGCATCGCGGAAAACGCCTCGCCCGTGATCGGCGCCTTGGGCCGCAGCAAGGCATAGTGGTGATAGATCTGATCGATGCGCTCCGACACCAGGAACTGCCCGGCCATGTCAGCGTTGCGCACCATGAAGTCACTCAGGTAAGAGCGGGTCACCAGGGCGATATCGGCGCGGCCACGGGCGACCATCAACAGGTTGCTGTCGTGGGAGTAGGTCAACGTCGCGTTGAAATGCTCGGCCATGTTCTTGGGGTCGGGGTTGAAGTTGGCGAAGGCGTAGTGATAGCCGCTGAACACCGCCAGGCGTTTGCCGGAGAGGTTGACGAAATAATCCTGGCCGCGACCGGGCTCACGCTGGGCGACGAAAATTTCCGCGTCCTCCAGGCCCATGTCGACACTGGTGTGGGGAATTTTCTGCCAACCCCAGTCGGGGTTTTCGAAAATGGCCATATCGACCCGGCCCTGCTCGAAATCGCGAAAACGCCGAGGAATCGAAGTGGGCACCAGCACAAACTGGTAGTCGGTCTGCGAGGCGTTCAGGGCCTCCACCAACTGCGGTAACAACCCCGTGTCGGCGCCCTGCTCCGGGCGCACGGTGTAGGGCGGGAAATGCGCCGCGCCGATGCGGACCAGTTGCGCAGCCGAAGCCGACGTCCAGCACGTGGTGCCCAGTGCCCATAAGGTAAGTCCTGCAGCCAGCCGCCATGGCGATAACATCAAGGCACACACCGTTCATCACATTGATGGCGATAAGCTAGGCGTTTTTGTCTGCCGAGACAACTTTCCACTGGCAAATTAATAGTTTGCGCCTCAATCGGCTTTCAAAACCATCAACAGGGCTTCTTCGGCCAATTGCTCAAGGGTCAGGCTGCCTTCATCGCGAAACCAGGTGGTGGTCCAGGACAAGGCGCCGGTAAGAAAGCGCCGCGCGATAAACACATCACCCTTGATATACCCAGCGGCCTTGGCTTCGCCCAGCACCTGCAGCCAGATGTCTTCATACACATCGCGCAAGGCCAGCACCTGGGCCTGCCCCTCGGCCGACAACGAGCGCCATTCATACACCAGCACCGCCATGGCCTCGCCGCTGCCACCCATGATCGACTGCAACTCGCAGCGAATCAGCGCCAGCACGCGTTCGCGCACAGTCGTGGCCTCAAGCAGCGACGCGCGCATCAGCGCGGTGTTGAAGTGGATGGTTTCCTCCATCACCGCCCGCAGGATCTCGTCCTTGCTTTTGAAGTGATGAAAGATGCTGCCGGACTGGATACCCACTGCGCTGGCCAGGTCGCGCACGGTGGTGCGCTCGAACCCCTTGTTGCGAAACAGGTGCGCCGCGGTTTGCAGCAACTTGCCCCGGGCACTGTCGGGGTCGGTCAATTGGCCGCCGTCGACCATGGTGCGCATCACCCCCAGGGTTTTCTGCTCGTCCATGCTGCCCTCACCTCTACTATCGTCTTGGGCGGCAATTTAGGCTGTGACCGCGAGCCAAGCAAGCGCTTGGGTAAAACTTGTATCGGCAGTTTACAAACCAAGCGCTTGCTTGGTAGTCTCGACCGCAGCCATTCGAGGAAGGATTTCTCATGAGCAAGACGGTTCGTATCGGCTGCGCCAGCGCCTTCTGGGGCGACACCTGCACCGCCGCCGCCCAATTGGTGCAAGGCGGCGCGCTGGATTACCTGGTGTTCGACTACCTGGCGGAAGTCACGATGTCGATCCTGGCGGGTGCGCGCATGAAAGATCCCCAGGCCGGTTATGCCACGGACTTCATCGAGGTGCTCACCCCGCTGCTGGGCGAGATCCGGCGCCAGGGCATCCGCGTGATCAGCAATGCCGGCGGCATCAACCCGCTGGCCTGCGCGGCCGCCCTGCAAACCGCCTGCGACACGGCGCAGGTCCCGCTGAAAATCGCCGTGCTGCTGGGCGATGACCTGCAACCCCAGCTCAAACAGCTGCACGGTGTGACCGACATGTTCAACGGCACGCCGCTGCCGCCGATGTGCGTGTCGGCCAATGCCTACCTCGGCGCACCGGGCATCACCCAGGCCTTGCAGTTGGGCGCCGATATCGTCATCACCGGCCGGGTGGTCGACAGCGCTGTGGTCAGTGCCGCGCTGGTGCATGAATTCAACTGGTCCTGGCACGACTATGACCGCCTGGCCCAGGCCGCACTGGCCGGGCATATCATTGAATGCGGGGCCCAGTGCACCGGCGGTAATTTCACCGATTGGCGCGATGTACCGGACTATGAACACATCGGTTTCCCCATCGTCGAGGTCAGCGCCGACGGCCAGTTCACCGTCAACAAGGTCGATGGCAGCGGCGGGCTGATCAGCGAACTCAGCGTCGCCGAACAACTGTTGTATGAAATCGGCGACCCACGCGCGTATGTATTGCCCGATGTGATCTGTGATTTCAGCCAGGTCAAACTGCAGCAGCAAGGCAGGCACCAGGTGCGCCTGCACGGCGCCAAGGGCTTGCCGCCGACCGCTCACTACAAGGTCAGCGCCACGTATCCCGATGGCTTTCGCTGCACCGCCAGTTGCCTGATCGCCGGGATCGATGCGGTGGCCAAGGCCGAGCGGGTCAGCCAGGCAATCATCCACAAGACCTCGGAGTTATTCAGCCAGCGCGGTTGGGCACCGTACACCGAGGTGAATATCGAACTGCTCGGCAGTGAAGCGACCTACGGCGCCCACGCCCAGCGCCAGGATTGCCGTGAAGTGGTGGTGAAGCTGGCCGTGCGGCACCCCAACAAGCAGGCGCTGGTGCTGTTCGCTCGCGAGATCGCCCAGGCCGCCACCGGCATGGCGCCGGGGCTCACCGGCATCGTCGGCGGACGGCCGACGGTGTACCCATTGATCCGATTGTTTTCGTTCCTGATCGACAAGGCAGGCTGCACGGTCGCCATCGATTACCAGGGCCAACGCCATCCCGTCCAATTGCCCAGCGCCGCCGCGCTGCAAGCGCCGGTCGCGCCTATCGACGTGCCCAAGCCCGAGGGCCACGCCGATGCCAGCGTGCCGCTGGTCAAACTCGCTGTGGCGCGCTCCGGCGACAAGGGCAACCACAGCAACATCGGCGTGATCGCCCGCGACCCCGCGTACCTGCCATGGATCGCCGAGGCGCTGACCCCGGAGGTAGTCGTCGACTGGATGGGCCACGTGCTCGACCCCGTCTACGGGCGTGTCGAACGCTGGTACCTGCCCGGCAGCCACAGCCTGAACTTCCTGCTGGAAAATGCCCTGGGCGGCGGCGGTATCGCCAGCCTGCGCATCGACCCCCAAGGCAAGGCCTTTGCCCAGCAGTTGCTGGAAATCCCCATCGCCGTACCGCAACACATCGCCGAGCAATTCAAATAAGGAGCGTTGCCGTGGCTTTCGACTCGATCTTCAAAGCCGACCTGTTCCAGGGGCATACCGTGATTGTCACCGGTGGCGGCAGCGGTATTGGCCGCTGCACCGCCCACGAGCTGGCGGCGCTTGGTGCCCAGGTGATCCTGGTCGGGCGCAAGCCGGAAAAACTGGAAAAGGTCGCGGCAGAGATCACCGAGGATGGCGGTATCGCGCAATGGGGCGCTTGCGACATTCGCGATGAAAGCAGCGTCACCACCCTCGTCAGCCATCTGATTCAACAGTACGGTCCAATCCACGGCCTGGTGAATAACGCCGGCGGCCAGTACCCCGCTCCGCTGGCCTCGATCAACCAAAAGGGTTTCGAAACCGTGGTGCGCACCAACCTGGTCGGCGGTTTCCTGATGGCGCGCGAGGTGTTCAATCAATCGATGAATAAGCACGGCGGCGCCATCGTCAACATGCTCGCCGACATGTGGGGCGGCATGCCCGGCATGGGCCACTCCGGCGCGGCGCGGGCAGGCATGGACAATTTCACCAAGACCGCCGCCGTTGAATGGGGCTGCGCCGGTGTGCGGGTCAACGCCGTGGCGCCGGGCTGGATCGCCTCCAGCGGCATGGACACCTATGAGGGTGCGTTCAAGGCGGTAATCCCGAGCTTGCGCGAACATGTGCCGCTCAAGCGCATCGGCACCGAATCGGAAGTCAGCGCCGCCATCGTGTTTCTGCTCAGCCCCGCCGCCGCCTTCATCAGCGGCAGCACCCTGCGCATCGACGGTGCCGCCAGCCTCGGCAGCCGCGCCTGGCCGCTGCACAAGGCACAGCCACCAGGCGCGCCGTTCAACGGTTTCCACCGGGCGTACCTGCCGGATGTACTCAAGGCGGGGGAATAGCGCATGCCGGTGATTGAAAGTCTGATCGACCCCCACAGCCCCCAGTTCGCGCAGAACCGCAACGCCCTGCTGGAAAGCCTCCAGCACCTGCGCCAACTGGAGCAGAACCTGTTGAACAAGGCCCAGGAAGCCAAGCCCAAGTTCGACCAGCGCGGCCAACTGCTGCCGCGAGAACGCCTGAACCTGCTGCTGGACCCCGGCGCGCCGTTCCTGGAACTGGCCAGCCTGGCCGGCTACAAGTTGCATGATGACAAGGACGGCAGCGCCGCCGGCGGTGGGTTGATCGCCGGTATCGGTTACGTCAGCGGCGTGCGCATGCTGGTGGTGGCGAACAACAGCGCGATCAAGGGCGGCACCATTTCCCCCACCGGTCTGAAGAAATCCCTGCGCCTGCAACAGATCGCCCTGGAAAACAAACTGCCGATGGTGACTCTGGCCGAGAGCGGCGGCGCCAACCTCAACTACGCCGCCGAGATTTTCGTCGAAGGCGCGCGCAGCTTTGCCAACCAGGCGCGCATGTCGGCCATGGGCCTGCCGCAGATCACCGTGGTGCATGGCTCGGCCACGGCGGGAGGGGCGTATCAGCCGGGGCTGTCGGATTACGTGGTGGTGGTGCGCGGCAAGGCCAAGCTGTTTCTCGCCGGTCCGCCACTGCTCAAGGCCGCCACCGGCGAGATTGCCACCGATGAAGAGCTGGGCGGCGCCCAGATGCATGCGCAAACCGCCGGCACCGCCGAATACCTGGCGGAAAACGACGCGGACGGCATACGCATCGTGCGTGAAATCGTCGGGCTGTTGCCGTGGGACGACCGCCTGCCGCCAGCACCACGACACACCTACACAGAACCGCTGTACCCCATCGACGAACTGCTGGGATTGATCCCCAACGACCCGAAAAAGCCCTACGACGTGCGCGAAATCCTGGCGCGCCTGGCCGACGCGTCCCACTGGCTCGAATTCAAGGCGGAGTTCGACTCCCACACCGTCTGCGGCCACCTGCATATCCAGGGCCGCGCCGTGGGCGTGATCGGCAATAACGGCCCCATCACCCCCAAGGGCGCGAGCAAGGCGGCGCAGTTTATCCAGCTGTGCGACCAGAGCCGCACGCCGCTGCTGTTCCTGCATAACACCACCGGCTTCATGGTCGGCACCGAGTCCGAGCAGCAAGGGGTGATCAAGCACGGCGCGAAGATGATCCAGGCGGTGGCCAATGCGCGGGTGCCTAAGCTCACGATTGTGGTCGGCGGCTCCTATGGCGCCGGCAATTACGCAATGTGCGGCCGCGGCCTCGACCCGCGCTTTATCTTCGCCTGGCCCAACAGCCGCACGGCAGTGATGGGCGGCGCGCAGGCGGGCAAGGTGCTGCGTATCGTCACCGAGGCCAAGCAGTTGAAAGACGGGCTGGTGCCCGATCCCAAAATGCTGGACATGCTGGAGCAGGTCACCGCACAGAAACTAGACAGCCAATCCACTGCGCTATATGGCAGCGCGAACCTGTGGGACGACGGGCTGATCGATCCACGGGATACGCGAACGTTGCTCGGTTTTTTGCTGGATATCTGCCATGAGGCCGAAGTACGGCAATTGCAACCGAACAGCTTCGGCGTGGCGCGTCTCTAACAGGAGAACAACAACAATGATCTTCACCCAGGAACATCAGGAGCTGCGCCGCTGCGTGCGCGCCTTCGTCGACCGCGAGATCAACCCCCATGTGGACGAATGGGAAAAGGCCGGGCGCTTTCCCATCCACGAGATCTTCCGCAAGGCCGGCGACCTCGGCCTGCTGGGCATTTCCAAGCCGGAAAAGTTCGGCGGCATGGGCCTGGACTACAGCTACTCGATTGTCGCCGCCGAAGAGTTCGGCACCATCCATTGTGGCGGCATTCCCATGTCCATCGGTGTGCAGACCGACATGTGCACCCCCGCCCTCGCCCGCTTCGGCTCCGATGAACTGCGTGACGAATTCCTGCGCCCGGCCATCAGCGGCGAACAGGTCGGTTGCATCGGCGTTTCGGAAACCGGCGCCGGCTCCGACGTCGCCGGGCTCAAGACCCATGCGCGCAAGGACGGCGCTGACTACGTGATCAACGGCAGCAAAATGTGGATCACCAACTCGCCCAGCGCCGACTTCATCTGCCTGTTGGCCAACACCTCCGACGACAAGCCGCATATCAACAAATCACTGATCATGGTGCCGATGAACACCCCGGGTATCAGCGTCAGCCCGCCCCTGGAAAAACTCGGCATGCACAGCTCCGAAACCGCCCAGGTGTTCTTCGACGAGGTGCGCATACCGCAGCGCAACCGCATCGGCCATGAAGGCGCGGGGTTCATGATGCAGATGCTGCAGTTCCAGGAGGAACGCCTGTTCGGCGCGGCCAACATGATCAAGGGCCTGGAGCACTGCATCGACAGCACCATTGCGTACTGCAAGGAGCGCCGGACCTTCGGCAAGGCACTGATCGACAACCAGGTGATCCACTTTCGCCTGGCCGAACTGTCCACCGAAATCGAATGCCTGCGGGCGCTGGTCTATCAGGCCACCGAGCAATACATCAAGGGCCAGGACGTGACGCGCCTGGCCTCCATGGCCAAACTCAAGGCCGGGCGCCTGGGCCGCGACGTCAGCGACAGCTGCCTGCAATACTGGGGCGGCATGGGCTTCATGTGGGACAACCCGGTGGCACGGGCCTATCGCGACGTGCGCCTGGTGTCGATCGGCGGCGGTGCCGACGAGATCATGCTGGGCATCATCTGCAAGCTGATGGGCACCCTGCCAGGGAAAAAACCATGAACACCTTGCTGCTCGAACCCCATAACGGCGTGCTGCACATCACCCTGAACCGGCCCGGATGCCGCAATGCCATGAGCCTGGAGATGGTCAACGAATTGCGTGCGGTGGTGGCGCAATTGGACAGCCAGACGCGCGCCGTGGTGATCAGCGGCGCGGGCGGGCACTTCTGCGCCGGGGCGGATGTGAAGGACCTGGTCACCGCGGGCGGTCATTTGGCCGCGCTGAACCGGGCGTTTGGCAGCCTGCTGCAAGAAGTGGAAGCGGTTTCGCAGGTGGTGATCGTGGTGCTGCAAGGTGCGGTGTTGGGCGGCGGGTTTGGCCTGGCATGCGTGAGTGACATTGCGATTGCCGATCACAAGGCGCAGTTCGGGTTGCCGGAAACCAGCCTGGGCTTGCTGCCGGCACAGATTGCGCCGTTTGTAGTCAAGCGCATCGGCCTGACTCAGGCACGGCGGTTGGCGCTGACGGCGGCGCGGTTCGATGGGGTTGAGGCCGAACGATTGGGGCTGGTGCACTTTACCGAAAGCGATCCGCAGGCGCTGGCGCAGCGACTGGATGAAGTGCTGGGGCAAGTGCTGCAGTGCGCGCCGCGGGCGAATGCACGAACCAAGGCGCTGTTGCTAGCCAGCGTGGACCAGCCGTTGGGGCCGCTGCTGGACCAGGCGGCGCAGTGGTTTGCCGAGGCGGTGAGCGGTGAAGAAGGGATTGAAGGGACACAGGCTTTTGTGCAGAAGCGTAGGCCTGGGTGGTGCAAATGAAGCCATCGGGGCAAGCCACCTCCCACATCTGGACCCAGTTCGACCTGCCACACCGGTCGGCTTTAAGGTCTGCGTTACCGAAGAAACGGATATGTACTCGATCCCAAGGGAAACAACCATGCCGCGATTCACAAAGATTCTGATCGCCAACCGCGGCGAAATCGCCTGTCGCATCCAGCGCACCGCCCAGGCCCTGGGCTACCGCACCGTGGCGGTGTACAGCGACGCCGATGCCTGGGCCCTGCACGTGCAAATGGCTGACGAAGCGGTGAATATCGGCCCGGCGCCGGTGCAGCAGTCGTACCTCAACATCGACGCTATCCTTGACGCTGCCCAACGCACAGGCGCCGACGCCATCCACCCCGGCTACGGCTTCCTCTCGGAAAACCCCGAGTTCGCCCAAGCCTGCCTGAACGCCGGCATCACCTTTATCGGCCCCAGCCCCGAAGCCATCGCACTGATGGGCAGCAAGCGCCTGTCCAAACTGGCCATGCTCAACGCCGGCGTGCCGTGCATCGCCGGTTACCAGGGCAGCGCCCAGGACGACACCACCCTGCACGCCGAAGCCGAGCGCATCGGCTACCCGTTGATGATCAAGGCCAGCGCCGGCGGCGGCGGTCGGGGCATGCGCCTGGTGCATCAGCGCGAGCAGTTGCTGGAACACTTGCGCACCGCCCGTTCAGAAGCTCAGAACGCCTTCGGCAGTGACGAGCTGATCCTCGAACAGGCCCTGATCGAACCGCGCCATGTCGAAATCCAGCTGTTCGGCGATACGCAGGGCAACCTTATTTACCTGGGCGAACGCGACTGCTCGATCCAGCGCCGCCATCAAAAAGTCATCGAAGAAGCGCCCTGCCCGGTGATGACATCCGAGCTGCGCCAGGCCATGGGCGAGGCCGCGCTCAAGGCCGGCCGCGCGGTGAACTATGTGGGCGCCGGCACCGTGGAGTTCCTGCTCGACCGCAACGGCCGGTTCTACTTCCTGGAAATGAACACCCGCCTGCAGGTGGAACACCCGGTCACCGAACTGATCACCGGCCTCGACCTGGTGGCCTGGCAACTGCAGATTGCCGCCGGCCAACCGCTGCCACTCACCCAACCGCAGGTGACCCTGAGCGGCCACGCCATGGAAGTGCGCCTGTACGCCGAAGACCCGGCCCAGGGTTTCCTGCCGCAAACCGGCGAGGTGCTGCGCTGGGAGCCCGCGCCTGGGATCCGGATCGACCATGGGCTGCGCGAAGGCGCCACCATCAGCCCGTTCTACGACGCCATGCAAGGCAAGCTCATCGCCCACGGCGCCACCCGCGAAGAAGCCCGGCGCAAGCTGCTGCGGGCGGTGGAGGACAGCGTGCTGCTCGGCGTCACCACCAACCAGCGCCTGTTGGCCGAGCTGCTCAAGCATCCGGACTTTATCCGTGGTGACTTCAGCACCGCGTTTATCGCCGACCACTTCAACGTCATCCCACCCCTGGCGCCGACCGATGAACAGCTCGCCCTGGCCGCCGCGCTGTTTTATCACCACGGCGCCGACCAGCATCCCCCAGGCTTGACGGGATGGCGGAACAACCTCGGCACGCCTTGGACCTGTCGCCTCGAGGTCAACGACGACATCCATACGATCACCGTCAGCCCCCTGCAACTCACCACCGATGGCCGCCACGCCACCGTGGTACTCAATGGCATCCGTCGCCGCATCCCCTATCACCTCCACGGCAACCGGCTGTGGCTGCAAGGCGTGACGGTGACCGACCGTACCCACCAAGCCGCCCACCGCCAGGCCGATGTTCGCAGCGGCACGCTCAAGGCGCCGATGGACGGCGCCATCGTCGACGTGCGGGTCAGTGCCGGTGACCGCGTGAGCAAAGGCCAACTGCTGCTGGTGCTGGAAGCCATGAAAATGGAGCATCCGCTGACCGCAGGCATCGATGGCATCGTCAAAGGCGTGCAAGTACTCGCGGGCGATCAGGTGCGCAATCGCCAGGTGTTGCTGGAGATCGAATAGACCCTAGGCGGAACTACAAGGCCGGGCTACGCTCTATCCCCATCAGGAAGGGAAGAGTACGGGAACCTGCACGATGCCTCATTGGCTGATTATTGATCTTGAAGCCACAACGGATGAAGGCGGCTGGCCCGTGACGGAGATGGAAGTCATCGAGATCGGCGCAAGCCTGGTCAACCGCCAGGGCCGCGAACTGGACCATTTCCAGCGCTTTGTGCGGCCGCTGCGCCGTCCATTGCTGACGCCCTTTTGCCGCCAGCTGACCCACATCACCCAAGCCAACATCGACGCCGCCGCCCCTGTCACCGAGGTGTGGCCCCTGTTCGAGCGCTGGTTGGGCCAGCATCAGGCGCGCCTGGAAGGCTGGGCCAGCTGGGGCGATTACGATCGCGTGCAGCTAGAGCTCGAATGGCAGCGCCATGGCCTGGCCAGCGCCCTGGCAGACACGCCCCATGTGAACCTCAAGCAGCGCTTCGCCAAGGCCCGGCGCCTGGACAAGCCCCTGGGACTCAATGGGGCGCTGCAATTGGCGGGAATGCAGTTCCATGGCCAGCAACATCGGGCATTGGAAGATGCACGTAACACCGCACGCCTGCTGCCGCTGATTTTGCCGGTCTAGGCAGCTTCCCCGGCCTTGGGCATACTGGCCGACCTTTCCAGCCCCTTTTTCCGAGGAATCGCCCATGTTCAAAGTCAACGAGTACTTCGACGGCACCGTCAAGTCGATCGCTTTCGGCACCGCAGAAGGTCCGGCGACCATCGGCGTCATGGCCCCGGGTGAATACGAATTCGGCACCGCCCAGCGTGAAATCATGCACGTGGTCTCAGGCGCCCTTATCGTCAAGTTGCCTGATGCCGAGTGGAAAACCTTCGCCGCCGGCAGTCAGTTCAACGTGCCGGCCAACAGCAAGTTCCAACTGAAGGTCGCCGTGGACACCGCTTACCTGTGCGAATACCGCAGCTAAGGGTTGCACCGCTGAAAAAAATGCCCGTCTCCTGCGAGACGGGCATTTTTTATGGGCGTCGGCTATTACTCGAGGACCGTCACCGCCATGCCCACTTCCAGGCGCCCCACCCCGTCGTTGACCAGGTTCTGGCCGAACATCGCGCCTTGTTCGGTCTTGCGGTAAGTCTGAAGGGTGGCAAAGGGTTCACGGTCGGCACTGCGCTCGCCGGTCTGCGGGTCGATGGTGGTGAGCACGCAGCGTGAGCAGGGCTTGACCACACGAAATTCGACATCGCCGATGCGCAGGCGTTTCCAGCCATCTTCGGCAAAGGCTTCACCGCCCTCGATCACCAGGTTGGGGCGAAAGCGCAGCATTTCCATGGGGCGGCCGATTTCCCGCGAGAGGTCATCAAGGGAACCCTGGCCGATCAGCAGTAGCGGATAACCGTCGGCGAACGCCACCTGGTCATCATCGCGGCCATAGCCCGCCTGGGTGGTACGCGCCCGTTCCAGCGGCATTTGCACCAGGCGCGTCGGCTTGCCGATGAACTCGCTGACCCAGGCGGCGGCCGCAGTACCGGCGTCCGGTACGCGCAGGGTGTCGTTCCAGAGGGTCACGCCGCGCAGTTCGCTGGCGCTGTCGGGCAATGCCACGTCCAGGGACGGGTAGCCCGGCGAACTCAGCGTGAGCCCGCCGGCCGCGTTCCACAACGCCGACAGCTGGCTCATCTTCGCCACCGCGCGCTGCGTAAGGAAACGCCCACTGGCCTCGTCCACCAGCATCCAGCGTCGATCCCCCTCCAACCCGAGCTTATCCAGGCCTACCGCCTGCAAGGTTTCGGCCTTGCCGGACTTCAAGGGGTAACGGTACAACGCGCTGAGACGAAGCATGGGCCTGCATTCCTGGACGGCAAAGATGCCCACCCTAAGGTCAAGCCGAGGCTTCGTCCAGCATCAGTCGCTGACGCACCACATCCACCAGTTTGTCGGGCTGGAATTTGGACAGGAAATTGTCGCAACCGACCTTCTTCACCATCGAGTCGTTGAAGCTGCCGGACAGCGAGGTGTGCAGCACCACATACAACTTGCGCAGGCGCGGGTCGTTACGGATCTCGGTGGTGAGGCGGTAGCCGTCCATCTCGGGCATTTCGGCGTCGGTGAAGATCATCAGCAGCTTGTCGGTCATCACGTGGCCGGCGTCGGCCCAGGCCTTGAGCATGTTCAGCGCCTTGAGGCCGTCGCTGGCAATGTGCATCTTCACGCCCAGTTGGCCCAGGGTGTCGCGCAGCTGCGACAGGGCGACGTTGGAGTCGTCCACCAGCAGCACTTCGCGGCCACGGGCGCGCTCCAATACCGGATCTTCGAGCTTTTCACGGGACACCTTGGCGTTGTAGGGCACGATCTCGGCGAGGACTTTCTCCACGTCGATGATCTCCACCAGCTGGTCATCGACCTTGCTGATCGCGGTGAGGTAATGCTGGCGCCCGGCGCTGGTCGGCGGCGGCAGGATGGCTTCCCAGTTCATGTTGACGATGCGGTCCACGCCGCCGACCAGGAACGCCTGCACCGAGCGGTTGTACTCGGTGACGATGATGGTGCTGTTCGGGCCCGGCACCAGCGGGCGCATACCGATGGCCTGGGACAGGTCGATCACCGGCAGGGTCTGGCCACGCAGGTTGACCACACCGCACACGAAAGGGTGACGCTGAGGCATCAGGGTCAGCTTGGGCAGTTGCAGGACTTCCTGCACCTTGAATACGTTGATCGCGAACAACTGCCGCCCGAACAGCCGAAACATGAGGATTTCCAGGCGATTCTCACCCACCAGTTGCGTGCGTTGGTCTACCGAGTCGAGAATGCTGGCCATCAAATGCTCCTGGTGTGCGCAGATAACATCATGCGCGAGGGATTATGCAGTGCTGTAAGCGGGTTATCGGCGGCGAACGCCGGATCTTGACCCCAATAAAATGCCATGCAAACCCATTGATGTCACACTGACATCATGCTCTACTGCGCAGGTGCTCCAAGAGAGCCGCACCGCCACCTCGCGACATTCAAAGCATCGCGAAGTTCCTCTATATAGGGGATTCCCCTAGGCGCAATCAGGCCCAACCTGATATTCGCAATATCTAATAGCCATTAATGTGACGCCATTCTCATTGCATGAATGGAGTCAGGCTTTTGTTTGCCACGCCAAGCCCCCGGCCCACGGGTATTTCAGACGTAAGTGTCACGTCCCTTGACGGTGTGCAACCGAGCCCACTCACCCGGGCCGAGCGTCGCCGTCCCTGTCATTCAAATAAACGTCCTACTGAATTATCGGATTCGACCTACAGGTCAAAGTCAATTTTCGGCGCTATTTTTAAGTCATTCACCCGGTGCAGCATCTCATCGCCCGACCTTACGTTGTGGAGACTTGTATGATGAACAGCGCAAATGAATGGCAAACCACACTCCCCCAATTCTTGCTTGAGGCGCAAAAGCTGCTGACCAAGTCAGAAGAGTGCCTGAGCCATCTGCACCTGATTCGCGATGACAGCGATGCCATCGACTGCATGAAGACCAGCCTGATCAAACTGGCCGAAAAGGCCGACAGCCTGGCACTGCAGGCCATCAGTGAGTTCTCCCGGCATATCCAGCAACTGATCGCCAACGCCGAAAGCCCGATGCAATTGCATGACCAGGCGCTGGACGCGCTGCATGACTGCCTGACCCTGCTGGCCTGGCAACTGGAGCTGATCGATGTCCGGACCGGCGAGTTGACCATGGATGAGAGTGAACAGGCCACGCTGATCGCAACCGTCACCTTGCAGATTCCGCAGAAAAACTTCAGTCATAAACCGCAGCAACGTGTGCATCCGGCACTGTGAGGCGTATGCACCTGCCAACGACAGGATCAACTAACGCACTGCACTTTTAACGCACTGCACGTTACCCGGCACACAACAATAGCAATAAGCCATCACTGCTCATAGCGATACAACCTCCTTTAGACTTCCCCACAACGCCATGAACACTGGGAATACCGCCCAGGTATCGGCGCGATTAATGAGCCGGCCGGGCCACTGCGCCAGGCGACCAACGGTAAGAGTGGTGGTACTATGCCTCGCTCGAAGTGACTCAACTTCATCATGTATAAAACAGACTCGACAACGCGTTCCCAACAGAGTCCGGCCAATCGCCATGACCGGTCTCCCCGCAGTGAACCTTCATCGGCTCCCTCCGCTATGTACGCCAGCCTCAAGACACTTATCGCCAGGTCCGCGTCAGGCAGCCATGTACGCCGCTTGATCCTCATGCTGTGCCTCGGCTCGCTGCTGTTGAGTCTGTGGGCCTACCTGTACAGCGCGCCGCTGCCGATCATGGTGCCGCTGCTCAATCTGATCCTCTTGCTGGTAGTGGGCCTGCGGCAGTGGCGCTCGCGCACCGCCATCAAGTTCCAGCCGCAGGAGCTGGCCGACCGCCTGCTGCAAGTACAGGAAAACGAACGCCATCGTCTCAGCCGCGACCTGCACGACGATATCGGCCAATTGCTCACGGCCGCCAAGCTGCAGAGCGAGTGGCTCAAGCGTCGTCTGCCGGCAGACCTGCAAGACCAGTGCAACGTGCTGTGCAACACCTTGAACGAGACCCTGGCCAAGGTGCGCGACGTCTCGGCCATCCTCAACCCCCGGCAGCTCACCAGCCTGGGCCTGGAAGCCAGCCTGCGCGCGCACCTGCTCAAGACGCTGGAAAACACCCCCGTGCACTGGAGCCTGGAATGTCAGCAGCGCTTGACCGGCATCCCGGAAGAAATAGCCGTGGCGGCCTTTCGCATTACCCAGGAAGCGGTGACCAACATGCTGCGCCATGCCCAGGCACACAACCTGCTGGTGCGCCTGCAACGTCTGCCCGAGGGTCTGTCGCTGAGTATCAGCGATGACGGCCAGGGCTTTTCGCCCGCCCTCGACCCAGGGCGTGAAGGTCAACGAGGCATGGCCGGCATGGCCGAACGGATCAATCAACTGGGGGGCACCCTGTCCGTCAACAGCCAGCCAGGCAAGGGCACACGGATTGACGTGCTTTTCCCCTGGGCGCCGCGCGCCCTCGAACGGGCCAGTTCCCCTAAGGTTTACGAGTGACCTGCACATTACTCCTGGTGGATGACCATGCACTGATCCGGGCCGGCGTACGCGCACTGGTCCAGGATATTTGCGGCTACACCGTTGTCGGCGAAGCCAGCGACGGCGCGCAGTTGCTCGAGCAGTTCAGCGTCTTGCAGCCGGATATCGTATTGCTCGACCTATCGATGAAACACACCGGCGGCCTGGATGCGCTGCAGCAACTCAAGCGCGTCTACCCCAAGAGCAAGGTGCTGATCCTGTCGATGCACACCGACCCGGAACTGATCATGCAGGCGCTGGAGTCCGGCGCCCATGGCTACCTGCTCAAGGACACCAGCGCCAATGAGCTGGAACACGCGCTGCTGGCCTTGCGCAACAACGAACGCTACCTGAGCCCGGCGATCGCCCACACGGTGATCAACCAGGCGCTGGTGCGCAACCAGGGCCCGGCTGCCGCCGCCGTCCACAGTCACAACCTCACGGCCCGCCAGCTGGAAATCCTGCGCTTGATCGTGCGCGGCAAGTCCACCCGCGAGATCGCCCACGGCCTGGGCCTGAGCATCAAGACTGTGGAGGCGCACCGCTCGCAGATCATGAAGCGCCTGCAGATATTCGACGTGGCGGGCTTGGTGTTATTTGCCGTGCGCGAGCAGATCATCAGCCTGGACGACTAACGGCGACCCCACCGGCAAGTGCACACGCAAGGCTTTGGGCAAGACCTCGAAACGCAGGTCGTCGCTCTCGAGCGGTTCACCGTCAAGGTTTAAGTACAGGCCTTCGGCCTGCTTGACCTGCACCCACGGCAAGCGCGCCCGCACAAACATAGTCTCCAGGCCCCAGCCGTTGCTCATCAGCTCACGCAACGTGCCGACCACCTCCTGGGGCGCCGGCAGAATGCTCACGTCGAGCAGCCCATCATCGGCCATGGCCTGCGGACAGAGCTCATGCCCACCGCCCGCCTGGCGACCGTTGCCGATGCCCAGCGCGAGCAGTTCACCTTTCCAGTGGAAATCCGGGCCATCCAGTTCGGCGTAGGCAGCCTTCAACTCGCTGAACCGCGACAGGCCGGTGAACAGATAGGCGGCGCCGCCCAGGACCTTCTTCAAGTCTTCCGACGTATTGGCCGTGACCTGGCTGCCGAAACCGCCAGTGGCCATGTTCAGGAAGATTTGTCCGCCGACCTGGCCCAGGTCGATGGCCCTGGCCGGGACATCCAGCAACGCCAGGGCCAGGGCAGGCTCCAGCGGTACGCCGGCGGCCTTGGCGAAATCGTTGGCCGTGCCCAGGGGCATCAACACCAGACTGGCATCGGCCTGTGCCTGTGCCATCGCTTCGGCCACGTCACGCAAGGTGCCGTCGCCGCCGCCTGCGATGATGTGCGTATAACCGCCATCCAGGGCCTCCCTGACCAGGCGCTGGGCATCACCGCCCTCCCAGGTCACCCGTACCGCCAATTCCCAACCCTGCCCACGCCGCGCCTGCACGGCCGCACGCACGTCCTCGTTGAGGGCTTGCTTGCCGTGGAGAATCAACAGTGCCTTGGCGGTGGTCATGGGTGGGTTACTCCTGGGTTGAAAGTGCTTGAAGGATGTTGACCTCAAACCAGGAAGGAAAGTGCAGCCGCAAGTCATCAGCGACAAGTCGCACGCCTCAACCTTGCCGCTTGAAGCTCGCAGCCTTCAACTGCTCTTGTGCAACTTACTCATCAACTGCGCCTCAGCCTGCGTCAAGCCGCACGATTGGGTCAGCTCGTCCACCGTCGCGCCCATCCCCACCAGTTTCGCCGCCTGAGCGAACGACAGACTGGCGGGATCGCGCTGCTCCAGTTGCACCAGCTTGTCCGGCAACGGCGCCAGGATTGCGCGCAACTCGTGCACCTCGTCCCCGACCTTCACCGCACTTTGCTGATAATGGTCGACCCGCTTGACCAGCTCCAGCACACGCCGATCACGCATGGCATCGCGCTCGGCCTGTTGCAAGGCCAATTCGCGTTGCTGACTGACATGGCGCAGCAAAAACGCCAACGTCCCGGCCCACAGCAGGGCCAGGACAATTACCGCCGCCTCAAGGAACAATCAGATACTCTCCAGTTCCGACCATTCTTCTTCGCTCATCATCTTGTCCAGCTCAACCAGAATCAGCAGTTCGTTGTTCTTGTTGCACACGCCCTGGATGAACTTGGCCGATTCCTCGTTACCCACGTTCGGCGCGGTTTCCACTTCCGATTGGCGCAGGTAGACCACTTCCGCCACGCTGTCGACCATGATGCCGACCACTTGCTTGTCGGCTTCGATGATGACGATACGGGTGTTGTCGCTGATCTCGGTGGCATTGAGGCCAAAACGCTGGCGGGTGTCGATCACCGTCACCACGTTGCCGCGCAGGTTGATGATACCCAGCACGTAGCTTGGCGCACCCGGAACCGGAGCGATCTCGGTGTAGCGCAGCACTTCCTGCACGCGCATCACGTTAATGCCGTAGGTCTCGTTGTCCAGCTTGAAGGTAACCCATTGCAGGATCGGATCGTCTGTAGTGCTCTTACTTGGATTGCTGCTCATACTCATGACCCCTTCAAATGCCGTTGCGTACGGCGTGTGTGCTTCGTTGGCCGCACTTGCGCACGGCCCTTGTTGTTCAATCAACTGCGTTTATTGGCGGACATTTCCTTGACGGCGCCACTGGCGATCAATTCCGCCAGCTCGGCGACGTCGAGCAACGCGCACATGTGTTCGATCACAGTGCCCGCCAGCCAAGGCCGCTGGCCCCGGTGGCTGCGCCATTTGATTTCATTCGGGTCCAGGCGCAGCGAGCGGCTGACCTGATGCACCGCCAGCCCCCACTCGTAGCCCTGAACCGAGATCACGTATTGCAAGCCTTGGCGCAAGTCATCGCGGTAGCGGTCGGGCATCACCCAGCGCGCGGTGTCCAGCACCTTGAGGTTGCCGGCCTGGCTGGGCAGGATCCCGAGGAACCAATCGGGCTGGCCGAACAGCGGCGTCAGCTCCTGGCCTTCCAGGGAATAGATCGAGCCCAGGCACACCAGCGGCACCGCCAGGGTCAGGCCGGCGACGTCGAACAGCAAACATTCGAACGGTTCCGCCGCCCAGGACGGGCGATCGTCGCCGCTCACCGGCGGCGGGGTGATGCTTGGCGGCAGGTGCACGTCTACCACCGGCTCGACCACCATCAGCGGCGTCACCGGTTCCACCACAACCGGTGCCTCGACCGGCACGATCAGCGGTGCAGCATGTGCATCGCGGGCCTGCTCTTCCAATACAGCCAGCTGGAACTCATCCAGGCTGCTCGACGACGGTACTTCTACCGCCGGTTCCAGCGCCAGGATCGGTTCCGGCAATTGCTCCTCGGTCGCGTCCTGCAGCAAGGCATCCAGGTAGGATTCCAGCGCCAGTTGCGGCCGGGTCTTGGTCTTGAGTTCGACGGGGCGGTTCATCATCAAGCCACCTGCGCCACAAGCTGCTGCGATAACAGGTGCTTGAGCAGCGCGCGGTAGGCCATCACGCCACGGCTCTTGGCATCGAATTGCGAAGGCGTCAGCCCGGCACGGCTGGCATCGCGCAGACGCGTGTCCACCGGGATGTAGCCATTCCAGATGGTCTGCGGGTAGGCATCGCGCAATACGCGCAAGGTGCCGAGCGACGCCTGGGTGCGACGATCGAACAGCGTCGGCACGATGCTATACGGCAGCGCCTGTTTGCGCGAACGGTTGATCATCGCCAGGGTGCTGACCATGCGCTCCAGCCCCTTGACCGCCAAGTGCTCGGTCTGCACCGGGATCACCAGTTGCTGGCTGGCCGCCAGGGCGTTGACCATCAGCACGCCGAGCAACGGCGGGCTGTCGATGATGGCGTAGTCGAAGTCCTGCCACAGCTGCGCCAGGGTCTTGGCGATCACCAGGCCCAGGCCGCTCTGGCCCGGTGACTGGCGCTCAAGGGTGGCCAGCGCGGTGCTCGATGGCAGCAGGGAAATGCGCTCGCTGCTGGTCGGCAAAAGCAGTTGGCCGGGCAAGTCGCTCGGCACACTGCCCTTGTGCAGGAACAGGTCATAGCAGCTGTGTTCCAGCGCATCCGGGTCGTAACCGAAATAGCTGGTCATCGAGCCGTGGGGGTCCAGATCGACCACGACCACGCGCTTGCCCGCCTCAGCCAGCAAACCGGCTAGAGCGATGGAGGTGGTGGTCTTGCCGACCCCGCCTTTTTGATTGGCAACTGCCCAGACTCTCATTCGGATGGTTCCTCCCGGTGGGCACAGGCGCGACCGAGACATTGCATAAGGTTATTGAGCCGGCGACGGAGAATTGACGGCACTCTGACGAACCGGCGGCTTTGCAGGGGCCGGTGCAGTTTGTGTGCCAGCACGCCTCAAAGCCGCGTCCGGTGTTGCATTGGCGGTGCCGGTGGCGGTCAGGCTGCGGCGCACGTCCAGGTTGCGCGAGACCACCAACACCACCCGACGGTTGCGCGCACGGCCTTCCACCGTAGCGTTGTTGGCCACCGGCTGGAACTCGCCATACCCCACCGACGCCAGGCGTCCGGGGCTCACGCCCTGCATCGCGAGCATGCGCACAATGCTCGCGGCACGCGCCGAGGACAGTTCCCAGTTGGTCGGGTACTGCGCGGTGCTGATCGGCACATTGTCGGTAAACCCTTCGACGTGCACCGGGTTCTCGAACGGTTTGAGGATCGCCGCCACCTTGTCGATGATGGTGAACGCCTGGTCGCTGGGCATCGCGTCGGCACTGGCGAACAGCAGGCTGGAATTAAGCTCGATTTCCACCCACAACTCGTTGCCGCGCACGGTCATCTGGTTGGAGCTGATCAGGTCGCCGAACGCAGCACTGATGTCATCGGCGATGCTTTTCAGCGGATCGCTGGTGCCCCCCACACCGGCAGCGGTTTCATCGCTGTCATTGACCAGCGGCTTGGCCGGCGTCACGGTCCTGGGCCGTTCTTCGCCGATGGGAATCGGCTTGAGCGAGCGGTCGGCGTCGTTGAACACACCGATCAGCGCCTGGGAGATGACTTTGTACTTGCCTTCGTTGATCGACGAGATGGAATACATCACCACGAAAAACGCAAACAGCAAGGTGATGAAGTCCGCGTAGGACACCAGCCAGCGTTCGTGGTTGACGTGCTCTTCAGGCTCGCGACGGCGACGGCTCACTGGCAGGCACCTCTCTGTACACAGGACTTATGGCTCGCTCGCCACAACAAGGCCGCAGGCCAGCTATACATATCCATCAATCCATGAAGCCCTGGAGCTTCAATTCAATGGAACGCGGGTTCTCGCCCTCGGCAATCGACAGGATGCCTTCGAGCAACATTTCACGGTAACGGGACTGGCGCATGGCAATCGACTTGAGCTTGCTCGCCACCGGCAGCAGCACCAGGTTGGCACTGGCCACACCGTAGATGGTGGCGACAAATGCCACGGCAATCCCGCTGCCCAGTTGCGAAGGGTCAGCGAGGTTGCCCATCACGTGGATCAGGCCCATCACCGCACCGATGATGCCAATGGTCGGCGCGTAGCCGCCCATGCTTTCAAAGACTTTGGCGGCGTTGATGTCACGGCTTTCCTGGGTGTAGAAATCCACCTCGAGGATGCTGCGGATCGCTTCCGGCTCGGCGCCGTCCACCAGCAACTGCAAGCCTTTGCGCGAATAACTGTCGGGCTCGGCATCGGCCACGCCTTCGAGGCCCAGCAGGCCTTCCTTGCGGGCGGTGAGGCTCCAGTTGACCACGCGGTCGATGCCACCGGGCAGGTCGACACGCGGCGGGAAGATGATCCAGATCATGATCTGCATCGCACGCTTGAACGAACTCATCGGCGACTGCAACAACGCGGCGCCCACGGTGCCGCCGATCACGATCAGCGCCGCCGGACCGTTGGCCAACGCACCGAGGTGGCCGCCTTCGAGGTAATTGCCGCCAATGATCGCGACAAACGCCATGGTAATGCCGATCAGGCTCAACACGTCCATCAGAGGCAGGCCTCCACCAGGTGCTTGCCGATATCGTCCAAACTGTAGACGGCGTCGGCCAGGTCAGCCTTGACGATGGCCATGGGCATGCCATAGATCACGCAGCTGGCTTCGTCCTGGGCCCAGATCGCGCTGCCGCCCTGCTTGAGCAGGCGCGCACCTTCGCGGCCATCGGCGCCCATGCCGGTGAGTACCACCGCCAGAACTTTGTCGCCGTAGGATTTGGCCGCCGAACCGAACGTGATGTCCACGCACGGCTTGTAGTTGAGACGCTCATCGCCCGGCAGGATTTTGATCGCGCCACGGCCGTCGACCATCATCTGCTTGCCACCCGGCGCCAGCAGCGCCAGGCCAGGACGCAGGATGTCGCCATCCTCGGCTTCCTTGACGCTGATGCGGCACAGCTTGTCCAGGCGCTCGGCGAAGGCTTTGGTGAACGCGGCGGGCATGTGCTGGATCAATACGATCGGTGCCGGGAAGTTGGCCGGCAGCTGGGTCAATACCCGCTGCAAGGCGACCGGACCACCGGTGGAGGTGCCGATGGCGACCAGCTTGTAGGCTTTGCGCTTGGGTGCAGGCGAATGCGCGGTTGCCGGCGCCGAGGCCCTTACCGGTGGCGGCGCGGGTCGTGCAAGCGGCGCGGGTGCCGGGCGCCCGAGCGAGGAACCGGTGGGCGCGGCCGGTGCCGCCACCGGAGCAGGCGTCGGCGCAGGCGTCGGCGCACTGGACAGGCTGCGACGGTTACTGCGCGAGATGCTGTGGACTTTCTCGCACAGCATCTGCTTGACCTTCTCGGGGTTGCGCGAGATGTCTTCGAAATTCTTCGGCAAAAAGTCCACCGCACCGGCATCCAGCGCGTCGAGGGTCACTCGGGCGCCTTCATGGGTCAGCGAGGAGAACATCAATACCGGGGTCGGGCAGCGTTGCATGATGTGCCGGACTGCCGTGATGCCATCCATCATCGGCATCTCGTAGTCCATGGTGATCACGTCCGGCTTCAGCGCAATGGCTTGATCAATCGCCTCTTTGCCGTTGGTGGCCGTGCCGACCACCTGGATGCTTGGATCGGCGGAAAGAATTTCCGAGACGCGGCGGCGGAAGAAACCCGAATCGTCCACCACCAGGACCTTGACTGCCATAAACACTCCGTTAGGTGGGGCGAGCGAGACCGCCCTGCCCCACCAGAATCAAATACGCCGAGCGGCGTAACGCTTGAGCATGCTCGGAACATCGAGAATCAGCGCGATCCGACCGTCACCGGTGATGGTCGCACCCGACATGCCCGGGGTTCCCTGCAGCATTTTGCCCAAAGGCTTGATGACCACTTCTTCCTGACCCACCAGTTGATCGACGACAAAGCCGATACGCTGGGTGCCCACGGACAGAATCACCACATGACCTTCGTGCTGCTCCTCGTGAGCCGCCGATGCCACCAGCCAGCGCTTGAGGTAAAACAGCGGCAACGCCTTGTCGCGCACGATCACCACTTCCTGGCCGTCCACCACGTTGGTGCGCGACAGATCGAGGTGGAAGATCTCGTTGACGTTGACCAGCGGGAAGGCGAACGCCTGGTTGCCCAGCATCACCATCAGGGTCGGCATGATCGCCAGGGTCAACGGCACCTTGATGACGATCTTCGAGCCCTGGCCCTTGGTCGAGTAGATATTGATCGAGCCGTTGAGCTGGCTGATCTTGGTCTTCACCACGTCCATGCCGACGCCACGGCCCGACACATCGGAAATCTCGGTCTTGGTCGAGAAGCCCGGGGCGAAGATCAGGTTGTAGCACTCGGTGTCGGTCAGGCGGTCGGCGGCGTCCTTGTCCATCACGCCACGCTTGACCGCGATGTTGCGCAATATCGTCGGGTCCATGCCCTTGCCGTCATCGGTGATCGACAGCAGGATATGGTCGCCTTCCTGCTCCGCCGCCAGAATCACCTTGCCGCCACGGGACTTGCCCGAGGCTTCGCGTTCTTCCGGCGTTTCGACGCCGTGGTCGACCGCGTTGCGCACCAAGTGGACCAGCGGGTCGGCCAGGGCCTCGACGAGGTTTTTGTCGAGGTCGGTTTCCTCACCCACCAGTTCCAGGTTGATCTCTTTCTTCAGCTGGCGCGCCAGGTCACGGACCAGGCGCGGGAAGCGGCCGAAGACTTTCTTGATCGGCTGCATCCGCGTTTTCATCACCGCGGTTTGCAGGTCGGCGGTGACCACATCGAGGTTCGACACCGCCTTTTGCATGGCCTCATCGCCACTGCTCAGGCCCAGGCGCACCAGGCGGTTACGCACCAGCACCAGTTCGCCGACCATGTTCATGATGTCGTCCAGGCGCGCGGTATCGACGCGCACGGTGGTTTCGGCTTCACTGGCGGGTTTGTCCGCAGGCGGTGCCGCGGCGGCGGCACGTGCTGGGGCTGGGGCCGGCGTTGGGGCCGCTGCCGGAGCAGGAGCCGGTTTGGCGGCTGGAGCGGCGGCTTTGGCGACAACCGGTGCGGGCGCAGCGACGGCTGCCGTCGAGACGGCTTCGCTGAACTTGCCCTTGCCGTGCAAATCGTCGAGCAGGGCTTCGAATTCGTGATCGGTGATCAAGCCATCAGCGGCGGGCGCAGCGCTGGCTGCAGGCGCGGCGGCGGTGGCAGCGACTGCCGGCAAGGCGTCGGCGGCAAACGTGCCTTTGCCATGCAGTTGGTCGAGCAACGCTTCGAATTCGTCGTCGGTGATGTCGGTGCTGACAGGCGCGGCCGGTGCAGCCGGTGCAGAAGCGGCAGGCGCGACCGCATCGGCAGCGAACTGGCCCTTGCCATGCAACTGGTCGAGCAGCGACTCGAATTCCGCGTCGGTAATGTCTTCGCTGGTCGGCGCCGCTGCCGGGGCCACAGTGGCCGGCGCTTCGGCTTCGGCCTTGACGGCACTGAGCGAGTCGAGCAGCTGTTCGAACTCAGTGTCCGTCACATCGGGCTCAGGCTCCGGTTCAGGCTCCGCTTCGACCACCGGCGCCGCCGAGGTGTCCGCAGGCTCCGCATAGCGCGCCAGGGCGGCCAACAGTTCCGGCGTGGCTGCGGTGATCGGGGCACGTTCACGCACTTGGCTGAACATGCCGTTGACCGCATCCAGTGCTTCGAGAATCACGTCCATCAACTCCGAATCAACGTGACGCTCACCCTTGCGCAGGATGTCGAAAACGTTCTCGGCGATGTGGCAGCACTCCACCAGCTCATGGAGCTGGAGGAAGCCGGCGCCCCCTTTTACAGTGTGAAAACCGCGAAAAATTGCATTGAGCAGGTTCGCATCATCTGGGCGGCTTTCCAGCTCGACCAGTTGTTCGGACAGTTGCTCTAAAATTTCGCCGGCCTCTACAAGGAAATCCTGAAGGATCTCTTCATCGGCGCCGAAGCTCATGTGGGTGCTCCTTAGAAGCCTAAACTGGATAACAGGTCATCTACGTCATCCTGACCTGACACAACGTCTTCACGTTTATCGGCATGAATCTGCGGACCTTCACCCTTGGCGAGATGTTTTTGTGGATCTTTTTCCGAGAGGATCGCTTCGCGGTCATGTTCGATACCGGCAAAACGATCGACCTGGCCTGCCATAAGCACCAATTTGAGCAAGTTACTTTCCACTTCGGTGACCAATTGGGTCACGCGCTTGATCACCTGACCAGTGAGGTCCTGGTAATCCTGGGCCAGCAGAATGTCGTTGAGGTTGCTGGAAACCGTACGGTTTTCCTGCTCGCTGCGTGACAGGAACCCTTCGACCCGGCGGGCCAGTTCACGGAACTCTTCAGCGCCCACTTCGCGGCGCATGAAGCGGCCCCAGTCAACGCTCAGGGCCTGGGCTTCGGTGGCCATGCCGGTCACCAGCGGCGTGGCGTTTTCCACCAGGTCCATGGTGCGGTTGGCCGCCGCTTCAGTCAGCCTGACCACATAGGACAGACGCTCGGTGGCGTCGGTGATCTGTGAGATTTCTTCGGCCTGGGGCATGTGCGGGTCAATCTGGAAATTGACGATCGCGCTGTGCAGCTCGCGTGTGAGCTTGCCCACTTCCTGGTACAGGCCTCGGTCACGGGTCTGATTGAGCTCATGGATCAACTGCACCGCGTCACCGAACTGGCCTTTTTCAAGGCATTCGACCAACTGGTGAGCATGTTTTTTCAGGGTGGACTCAAAGTCTCCCTGTGACGTTTCGTTATGCTCCATAGCTCCCCCGCGATGGCATTAGCCGTGGATGCGTTCGAAGATTTTTTCGATCTTCTCTTTCAAGGCCTGTGCAGTGAATGGCTTGACCACGTAACCGTTGACCCCGGCCTGGGCGGCCTCGATGATCTGCTCACGCTTGGCTTCGGCGGTCACCATCAACACGGGAAGGCTGCGCAGTTTTTCGTCGGCGCGCACGTGGCGCAGCAGGTCGATACCGGTCATGCCCGGCATGTTCCAGTCGGTTACCAGAAAGTCGATGCTCCCGCTGTTGAGGATCGGAATAGCCGTCAGGCCGTCATCCGCCTCGACCGTGTTGGTGAACCCAAGGTCACGCAACAGGTTTTTTATGATCCGCCGCATCGTTGAGAAGTCATCAACGATGAGGATTTTCATGTTCTTGTCCAATTCGACCTCCAAGCAGTCTTAAACGCGCCCAGCACCTGGACGCGCCATTTCAATCAACAGGCATTACACAAATAGGACTGCCGGGGCCACCACGGGCCGAACCACGAAAATCAAACGCCCTCGCGGTATCGCTTTGCAGTGTCCCCACACTGCCTGTCAGCGCGCTCGCCACTCTCCCAAACGCCCCCGCAAACGGGCGGCGCATTGGCTGTGCAACTGGCTGACCCGCGATTCGCTGACACCCAGGACCTCACCGATTTCCTTGAGGTTCAGCTCTTCGTCGTAGTACAGCGCCAACACCAATCGCTCACGTTCCGGCAAATTGGCGATGGCGTCCGCCAACGCACCCTGGAAGCGTTGATCTTCCAGGTCGCGCGACGGCTCCATGTGTGCGCTCGCGCCGTCCTCGTGCAGCCCTTCGTGTTCGCCGTCCTGCAACAGGTCGTCGAAACTGAACAGGCGGCTGCCCAAGGTATCGTTCAAAATCCCGTAATAATCGTCGAGACTCAATTGGAGTTCGGCCGCAACTTCGTGATCTTTAGCGTCGCGACCGGTTTTTGCTTCAATTGCCCGAATTGCGTCACTGACCATGCGCGTATTGCGGTGAACCGAACGTGGCGCCCAATCCCCCTTGCGCACTTCATCGAGCATCGCGCCACGAATGCGGATACCCGCATACGTCTCGAAACTGGCGCCTTTGCTGGCATCGTATTTGGTCGACACTTCGAGCAGGCCGATCATGCCGGCCTGGATCAGGTCTTCGACCTGGACGCTGGCGGGCAGGCGTCCCAGCAGGTGATAGGCAATGCGTTTGACCAGCGGCGCATAGCGCTCGATCAACTCACCCTGGCTGTCACGGGCGGACTTCTTATAAGCGTTATAGCCGTTCGCTGTCATAGCACAGGTCCTGCGCTCGTCTGATGCACCAATCGTTCGACGAAAAACTCCAGATGCCCCCGAGGGTTGGCAGGCAAGGGCCAGGTATCGACCTTCTGGGCAATCGCCTTGAACGCCAAGGCGCACTTGGAACGAGGGAACGCTTCGTAGACTGCACGCTGCTTTTGCACAGCCTTGCGCACGCACTCGTCGTAGGGAACTGCACCAACGTATTGTAAGGCGACATCGAGAAAACGATCCGTGACCTTGGTCAACTTGGCGAACAGGTTGCGTCCTTCCTGCGGGCTCTGGGCCATGTTGGCCAGCACGCGGAAGCGGTTCATGCCGTAGTCACGGTTAAGCAGTTTGATCAGGGCGTAGGCGTCGGTGATCGAGGTGGGTTCATCGCAGACCACCAGCAGTACTTCCTGCGCCGCGCGCACGAAGCTGACCACGGACTCGCCGATCCCGGCGGCGGTGTCGATCACCAGCACGTCGAGGTTGTCGCCAATATCACTGAAGGCCTGGATCAGGCCGGCATGCTGTGCCGGGCTCAGGTGCACCATGCTCTGAGTGCCCGACGCGGCCGGCACGATGCGGATCCCGCCAGGGCCCTGCAGCAGCACATCGCGCAGCTCACAGCGCCCCTCGATCACATCGGCCAGGGTGTGTTTGGGCGTCAGCCCCAGCAGAACGTCGACGTTCGCCAGTCCCAGGTCAGCATCCAGCAGCATGACGCGACGGCCAAGCTCTGCCAGCGCCAGGGACAAATTCACTGACACGTTAGTTTTTCCGACGCCACCTTTGCCGCCGGTCACCGCGATCACCTGTACGGGATGCATGCTGCCCATTTTATTTCTTTACCTTGTCTTGCTTAGACGCAGGCTACATGGCTTGGCCGCGTGAATCGCTTGCAGACCATCGATGTAGATACATTTCACGGTGCTCATCGACTTCAACCGACCCGTTTTGCCGGGTGGTGGTAGAGATCGGCGAACATGTCGGCCATCGCTTCCTCGCTAGGCTCGTCTTGCATTTGTACGCTCACGGCACGGCTGACCAACTGATGACGGCGCGGCAGATGCAAATCATCCGGGATCCGCGGCCCATCGGTCAGGTAGGCAACCGGTAATTCATGGCTGATCGCCAGGCTCAACACTTCGCCCAGGCTGGCGGTTTCATCCAGTTTAGTCAGGATGCAGCCGGCCAGGCCGCAACGTTTGTAGCTGTGATACGCAGCGGTCAGAACCTGTTTCTGGCTGGTGGTTGCAAGCACCAGGTAATTTTTCGACTTGATGCCACGTCCAGCCAGGCTTTCCAGCTGCAGGCGCAACGCCGGGTCGCTGGCTTGCAGGCCGGCGGTGTCGATCAGCACCACGCGTTTGCGCAGCAGCGGATCGAGGGCATTGGCCAGGGATTGGCCCGGATCGACGTGGGTCACCGGCACGTTGAGGATACGGCCCAGGGTCTTGAGTTGCTCCTGGGCACCGATACGATAGCTGTCCATGCTCACCAGCGCGATGTTATGGGCGCCGTATTTGAGCACATATCGGGCGGCGAGCTTGGCCAGGGTGGTGGTCTTGCCCATGCCGGCCGGGCCGACCATGGCAATCACGCCGCCCTCTTCCAGCGGCTCGATTTCCGGAGTGGCGATCATCCGCGCCAAGTGGGCCAGCAACATGCGCCAGGCCTGGCGGGGTTCTTCGATTTCGGTGGTCAGTGCCAGCAGGTCGCGGGACAGCGGGCCAGACAGGCCGATGCGTTGCAGGCGACGCCAGAGGTTGGCCTGTTGCGGCTTGCTGCCTTGCAACTGTGTCCAGGCCAGCGACCCCAGCTGGACTTCCAGCAGTTCGCGCAGGCCGTTGAGTTCAAAGCGCATCGAGTCGAACGCGCGCTGGTCGACGCCGGCGGCCGGGGCTGGCGCGGCAGGACGCGGTGGCTCGATGAAAGTCGGCTCGACCAGCGGCTCGGAGGCGGTCAACGGCAGGCCGGCGAACAATTGGCGATTGGTGGTGGCATCGCTGTCGCCACGCATGCTCAGCTCGGCCTGGGCCGAGACGATGCGCGAGGCGGTCTTGCGCAGCTCGTCTTCAAGCTCCATGTTCGGCACGCGCGGGGCCAGGGCCTGAGGGGTGTAATCCAGGGCAGCCGTCAGCTCGACACCGCCGGCAATGCGACGGTTACCGATAATCGCGGCGTCGGCGCCCAGCTCATCACGGACCAGTTTCATGGCCTGACGCATATCGGCGGCGAAAAAACGCTTCACTTGCATAACCCACTACCCTCAGCCGTTGGGCCCTACTGTCGCGACGATAGTCACTTGCTTGTTGTCAGGAATTTCCTGATAAGCCAAAACGTGCAAATTCGGTACTGCCAGGCGTCCAAACCGCGACAACATCGCTCGGACCGGGCCTGCCACCAGTAGAATCACCGGTTGGCCCTGCATTTCCTGGCGCTGGGCGGCGTCAATCAAAGAACGCTGCAGTTTTTCAGCCATGCTTGGCTCCAGCAGAACGCCCTCTTCCTGGCCTTGTCCCGCCTTCTGAATACTATTGAGCAAAATCTGTTCCAACCTGGGCTCCAGGGTGATCACAGGCAGCTCGGAGTCAAGCCCTACAATGCTTTGCACGATTGCGCGGGACAATCCGACACGCACCGCCGCCACCAGCGCGGCGGTATCTTGACTCTTGGCGGCGTTGTTGGCGATGGCCTCGGCAATGCTGCGAATGTCGCGCACCGGCACCTGTTCGGCCAGCAGCGCTTGCAGCACTTTGAGCAGTTGCGACAACGACAGCACGCCGGGCACCAGCTCTTCGGCAAGTTTTGGCGAGGCTTTGCCCAGCAAACCCATCAATTGCTGGACTTCTTCGTGGCCGATCAGCTCGTGGGAGTGCTTGTACAGAATCTGGTTGAGGTGCGTGGCGACCACGGTGCTGGCGTCCACCACGGTGTAGCCCAGGGACTGCGCCTGGCTGCGCTGGCTGATTTCGATCCACACCGCCTCCAGGCCAAAAGCCGGATCTTTGGCGGTAATGCCGTTGAGGCTGCCGAACACCTGGCCGGGGTTGATCGCCAGCTCGCGGTCCGGGTAGATCTCGGCTTCGGCCAGGATCACGCCCATCAGCGTCAGGCGGTAGGCGCTCGGCGCCAGGTCGAGGTTGTCGCGGATGTGCACGGTGGGCATCAAAAAGCCCAGGTCCTGGGACAGCTTCTTGCGCACGCCCTTGATCCGCGCGAGCAATTGGCCGCCCTGGTTGCGGTCCACCAGCGGAATCAGGCGGTAGCCGACTTCCAGGCCGATCATGTCGATGGGGGTCACATCGTCCCAGCCCAGCTCCTTGGTTTCCTGGGCGCGGGCCGGGGACGGCAGCAGCTCCTGCTGGCGCGCGACTTCCTGCAGGGCTTGGACCTTGACTGCGTTTTGCTTTTTCCAGAACAGGTAGGCACCACCCGCCGCCATGGCGGCCATGCTCAGGAATGACACGTGCGGCATGCCCGGCACGATACCCATGATCGCCATGATGCCTGCCGCCACGGCCAGGGCCTTGGGCGAGGCAAACATCTGCCGGCTGATCTGTTTGCCCATGTCCTCGGAGCCCGAGGCACGGGTGACCATGATTGCAGCCGCTGTGGATAACAACAGTGATGGCAATTGCGCCACTAAACCGTCACCGATGGTCAGCAAGGCGTAGACCTTGCCCGCATCGCCGAAGGTCATGCCGTGCTGGAAGATGCCCACGGCCATGCCGCCGATGAGGTTGATGAACAGAATCAGCAGGCCGGCGATGGCGTCACCGCGCACGAATTTGCTGGCGCCGTCCATGGAACCGTAGAACTCGGCTTCCTGGGCCACTTCCAGACGGCGGGATTTGGCCTGGTTCTGGTCGATCAGGCCGGCGTTGAGGTCGGCGTCGATAGCCATCTGCTTGCCGGGCATGGCGTCGAGGGTAAACCGCGCGCTCACCTCGGAAATTCGCCCGGCGCCTTTGGTCACCACCACGAAGTTGATGATCATCAGGATCGCGAACACCACGATACCCACCACGTAGTTACCGCCGATCACCACCTCACCGAAGGCCTGGATCACCTTGCCGGCGGCAGCGTGACCGTCCTGGCCGTGGAGCATCACCACGCGGGTAGAGGCCACGTTCAAGGCCAGGCGCAACAGGGTCGCCACCAGCAAAATCGTCGGGAACACCGCGAAATCCAGCGGCCGCAGGGCGTATACGCAGACCAGCAACACCACCACGGACAGGGCGATGTTGAAGGTGAAGAACACGTCGAGCAGGAACGGCGGCATCGGCAACATCATCATTGCCAGCATCACCAGCAACAACAACGGCACACCCAGATTACCCCGCGAGAGGTCAGTCAGGGTCGTACGGGCCGTGCCGAGCATTTGAGAGCGATCCACCACCGGTATTCCTCGTAACGTAAAGCAAACTTTTGACGCCGGGAGGCGTCCTGGTGGGGGTAGTGCAAGAAGCCTTCCAACTTTGGTTTCGGGTTTGGTTAACCTCACAAGCGACCGTGTCTAAGGCCATATACCGATCCAAATGTAGGAGGGGGCTTGCTCCCGATATAGGTGAGTCAGGCCATGAATCTGCTGCCTGACACACTGCTATCGGGAGCAAGCCCCCTCCCACAGTTGGATTTTTTTGCGTGCAGCGCTACCGGCGAACGATCAATCAATGAGTCTTCACACCACTCGCACGCTCGTAGCCTGAGGTCCTTTTTGTCCTTGTTCGATTTCGAACTCAACCTTCTGGTTTTCTTCGAGCGTCTTGAACCCGTCACTCTGGATCGCGGAAAAGTGAACAAAGACGTCAGCTCCGCCCTCATCCTGAGTGATAAACCCAAAGCCCTTTTCCGCGTTGAACCACTTCACCGTACCCGTAGCCATTGCCGTTCTCCGTACTTTTCATTGAGCTTATTCAGGTGTTGGCAATGCACCGATGCGCAACGCATAAACACCTTCGCGTCCATGTCTCATTTGAAACGTCATCCGCCTTCCCACCCAAAGCGTGGTCCCAATCCAGTTGCGTCGGTTAACCAGCACACGTTCTTCGCCGCCATCGAGCGCAATCAAACCCTCTCCCGTCGCCGGGTTATAGGACTCGATAACACCACTGCCCACTTCCAATACCCTTCTCCCCGCAGCTCGTAACCACCCACGGCCATAGAACCGTGAGAAGAGGTGGTTGGCTACTGTCAGAGTTGACAGGTAGACATCGATTGACGATAGGTGGTAACGGCAACCGTTAAAGGGAAGGCGGCATGCGGATTACGAATCGCGGCGCAATTCCGGCGGGATCGGCAAGTCCTTGAGCGGGTCGGGGCGCTTGCCTTTGCCGGCGCGGTATTGGCGGATCTGATAGACGTAGGCCAGTACCTGCGCCACGGCCAGGTACAGCCCGGCGGGGATTTCATGGTCGAGGTCGGTGGAATAGAAGATCGACCGCGCCAGTTCCGGCGACTCCAACAGCAGGATCTCGTTGGCCACGGCGATTTCGCGGATTTTCAAGGCAGTGAAGTCACTGCCCTTGGCCAGCAGCATCGGCGCGCCGCCCTTCTCCGGGTCGTACTTGAGGGCCACGGCATAGTGGGTCGGGTTGGTGATGACCACGTCGGCGTCGGGTACCGCCGCCATCATCTTGCGCTGGGACATTTCGCGCTGCAGCTGGCGGATGCGTTGCTTGACCTCGGGTCGGCCTTCCTGGTCCTTGTGCTCGTCACGCACTTCCTGCTTGGTCATCAGCAGTTTCTTGTGGCTTTCCCACAGCTGGATCGGTGCATCCACCGCCGCAATGATGATCAGCCCGGCCGACATCCACAGCGCGCTCCAGCCGACCACCTGCACGCTGTGGATGATCGCCGACTCCAGCGGTTCGTGGGCGATGCGCAGCAAATCATCGACGTCGGACGACAACACCGACAGCGCCACGAACAGAATCAGGATGAACTTGGCCAATGCCTTGAGCAGCTCCACCAGCGCCTTGGCGGAAAACATGCGCTTGAGCCCGGCGGCCGGGTTCATGCGGCTGAATTTGGGCGCCATGCTGCCGGCCGCGAACAGCCAGCCGCCGAGGGCGACCGGGCCGATCAGCGCGGCCAGCAGCAAGGTGATCAAGATCGGCTGCACCGCCAGCAGCGCGATTTTCCCCGAGTGCATCAGGTATTGCCCCATGGAGTCGGGGTTGAGCAACACTTCACGGGGCAGGCTGAAGTTATGTTTCATCAGTTCCAGCAGGTCCAGCGCCAGACCGCCACCGTAGATCAGCAGCGCGCCGGAGCCGGCCATCATGGTCGCGACAGTGTTGAGCTCCTTGGAGCGCGCAATCTCGCCCTTTTCCCTGGAGTCCTTCTTCCGTTTCTCCGTGGGGTCTTCTGTCTTGTCCTGACCACTTTCGCTCTCGGCCATGGCTCAGCGCGCCCGTGCCAGATCGCGTAAGAACTGCAAGGCGTCGGTGGCCAGCGGTTGATACTGATTGAGGATGTCAGCCATGCCGACCCAGAAAATCCACATGCCCAACACCAGGGTCAAGGGGAAACCGATGGAGAAGATGTTCAGTTGCGGCGCGGCGCGGGTCATCACCCCGAATGCGATGTTGACCACCAGCAGCGCGGTGATCGCCGGCAATACCAGCAACAGAGAGGCGCCCAACACCCAGCCAAGGCGCCCGACGACTTCCCAGAAGTGATTGACCACCAGCCCCGAGCCCACCGGCAAGGTGGTAAAGCTTTCGGTCAGCACCTCGAACGCCACCAGATGGCCGTTCATGGCCAGGAACAGCAAGGTCACCAGCATGGTCAGAAATTGCCCGATCACCGCCGCCGAGATACCGTTGGTGGGGTCGACCATGGACGCAAAGCCCATGCCCATCTGGATCGAGATGATCTGCCCGGCAATCACGAATGCCTGGAAAAACAGCGACAGCGAAAACCCGAGCATGGCACCGATCAGCACCTGCTCGGCGATCAGCATCAACGCGCTCAAATCCAGCGCATTGACCGCCGGCATCGGCGGCAGCCCCGGCACGATCACTACGGTAATCGCCACCGCGAAATACAGGCGAATACGCCGTGGCACCAGGGTCGTGCCGAACACCGGCATGGCCATCAACATCGCCGTCACGCGGAACAACGGCAGGATGAAGGAGGCCACCCAGGTACTGATCTGGGTATCGGTCAACGCCAGCAGCGAGTTCATCGGATCAGCCGATCAACTGCGGAATACTGCCGTACAGCTGCAGGATGTATTCCATGAAGGTCTGTACCAGCCACGGGCCGGCGACGATCAGCGTCACCAGCATCACCAACAGGCGCGGCAGAAAGCTCAAGGTCTGTTCGTTGATCTGCGTCGCGGCCTGGAACATCGCCACCAGCAACCCCACCAACAGGCTCGGCACCACCAGCACCGCGACCATCATGGTGGTCAGCCACAGCGCTTCACGGAACAGGTCGACGGCGACTTCTGGCGTCATCGCGCTATACCCCGCCGAAACTGCTGGCCAGGGTGCCGATAATCAGCGCCCAGCCGTCCACTAGCACAAACAGCATGATCTTGAACGGCAACGAGATGATCAGCGGCGACAGCATCATCATGCCCATGGCCATCAGCACGCTCGCCACCACCAGGTCGATGATCAGGAACGGGATAAAGATCATGAAGCCGATCTGGAAGGCGGTTTTCAGCTCGGAAGTGACAAACGCCGGCACCAGAATGGTCAGCGGCGCCTGGTCCGGGCTGGCGATGTCGGTACGCTTGGACAGGCGCATGAAGAGTTCGAGGTCGCTGGAGCGGGTCTGCGACAGCATGAAGTCCTTGATCGGCCCCTGGGCCTTGTCGATCGCGTCCTGGGCCGTCATTTTTTCCGCGAGGTACGGTTGCAGGGCTTGCTGGTTCACCTTGTCGAACACCGGCGCCATGATGAACATCGTCAGGAACAGCGCCATGCCGGTGAGGATCTGGTTCGACGGCGTCTGCTGCAGGCCCAGGGCCTGGCGCAGGATCGAGAACACGATGATGATCCGTGTGAAACTGGTCATCAGCATGACGAACGCCGGGATAAAACTCAGCGCCGTCATGATCAGCAGGATCTGCAGGCTGACCGAATATTCCTGGGCGCCGGCGGCGTTGGTGCCCAGCGTAATCGCCGGGATCGACAGCGGGTCGGCGCCAAAGGCCAACGGCGTGGCCAGCCACAGCATGAGCGTCAATAAAACACGCATCACTTCTTATCCTTCTGATCCTTGCCCAGCAACTCCATCAGGCGCTGGGCGAATTCCGGCGTGGCGGGCTGTGACTGGGTGGTTTGCACCGGGGTCTTGAGCACATGCAGCGGGGTGATGCGCCCAGGGGTGATACCCAGCAGGATCTGTTCCTCGCCCACCTGTACCAGCACCAGCCGATCACGCGGGCCAAGCGCGCGCGAGCCGACCAGCTCGATCACCTGGGCGTTGCCCGGGCCGATGCTCTGCACGCGGCGCATCAGCCAGGCCAGCACGAAAATCACACCGACCACCAGCAACAGGCCCAGCACCAACTGGGTCAACTGCCCGCCGACACTGCCGGTCACCGGCGCGGCGGCAGCCTGGGCCACCGGCTCGGCGGCCCAGGCGTGAACTGGCAGCGCGACCAACAGTCCCACCATCAGCCGTTTCATATCAGCGCAACTTCTTGATGCGTTCACTTGGGCTGATCACGTCGGTCAGGCGGATGCCGAACTTTTCGTTGACCACCACCACTTCGCCATGAGCGATCAGGGTGCCGTTGACCAACACGTCCAACGGTTCACCGGCCAGGCGGTCCAGCTCGATCACCGAGCCCTGGTTGAGTTGCAGCAGGTTGCGGATATTGATATCGGTGCTGCCCACTTCCATGGAGATCGACACCGGGATATCGAGGATCACGTCCAGGTTCGGCCCGTCGAGGCTCACCGGCTCGTTGTTCTTCGGCACGCTGCCGAACTCTTCCATCTGCAGGCGGTTGCCGGCAGGCGCGGTGGCGGCGTCAGCGGCCAGCAGGGCATCGATATCGTCCTGGCCGACATCGCCGGTTTCTTCAAGGGCAGCCGCCCATTCGTCAGCCAGGGCCTGGTCTTCGGCGGAAGTGTTTTCGTGTTCGGTAGCCATTACATGTCCTCGGCGGAGCAAACATTCATAAAATTAAGGGGTGATCAGCGACGATTGATCGGCTCGATCACTTGCAGCGCCAGGTTGCCCTTGTGGGAACCCAACTTGACCTTGAACGATGGCACGCCGTTGGCGCGCATGATCATTTCCTGCGGCAACTCGACGGGGATCACGTCCCCAGGCTGCATGTGCAAAATATCCCGCAGGCGCAACTGACGCCGGGCGACGGTGGCGCTCAGCGGTACGTCGACGTCCAGCAGGTCTTCACGCAGGGCCTTGACCCAACGCTCGTCCTGGTCGTCCAGGTCGGACTGGAAACCGGCGTCGAGCATCTCGCGCACCGGCTCGATCATCGAGTACGGCATGGTCACGTGCAGGTCGCCGCCCCCGCCATCGAGTTCGATGTGGAAGGTGGACACCACAATGGCTTCGCTGGGGCCGACGATGTTGGCCATGGCCGGGTTCACTTCCGAGTTGATGTACTCGAAATTGACTTCCATGATCGCCTGCCAGGCTTCCTTCAAGTCGATGAAGGCTTGCTCCAGCACCATGCGCACCACGCGCAATTCGGTGGGCGTGAATTCACGGCCTTCGATCTTGGCGTGACGGCCATCACCGCCGAAGAAGTTGTCCACCAGTTTGAACACCAGCTTGGCGTCGAGGATGAACAGCGCAGTGCCGCGCAGTGGCTTGATCTTGACCAGGTTGAGGCTGGTGGGCACGTACAGCGAGTGCACGTACTCGCCGAACTTCATCACCTGCACACCGCCCACCGCTACGTCCGCCGAACGACGCAGCATGTTGAACATGCTGATACGGGTGTAGCGGGCGAAACGCTCGTTGATCATCTCCAGGGTCGGCATGCGTCCGCGGACGATGCGATCCTGGCTGGTGAGGTCATAACTTTTGACGCTGCCGGGGTCGGCAGCCATTTCGGTCTGTACCAGACCATCGTCGACACCATGCAACAGCGCGTCGATTTCATCCTGGGACAGCAGGTCTTGCACGGCCATGTCGTGGTCCTACTGCAATACGAAATTAGTGAAGAGCGCCTGCTCGATCACGACTTTGCCGAGCTCTTTCTGGGCCACTTCCTGCACGCTGGCAGTGACCTTCTGGCGCAGCATTTCCTGGCCCACCGGCGTGGCCAGGGTATCGAAGCTCTGTCCGGAGAACAGCATCACCAGGTTATTGCGGATCACCGGCATGTGCACTTTGAGCGCCTCCAGGTCCGCCTGGTTGCGTGCCAGCAGAGTGATGCTCACCTGCAGGTAGCGTTGACGACCGTTCTGGTTGAAGTTGGCAACAAAGGCCGGAAGCATGGGTTCGAAGATTGCCGGCTGCTTGGCGTTGGTGGCGGCTTCGGCGACGGGAGCCGGTTTGCTTGCACTGCTGTGCATGATGTACCAGGTGCCACCCACCGAGGCGCCGATGGCCAGGAGCAGGCCCACGACTATCATCAGGATAAGCTTGAGCTTGCCTTTGCCTTTCCCTGCGGGTGCTGTTGCTGCGTCTTCGCTCTTCGCCATGCCAATAATCCGTCACTATTCGGGGATTCGTAGATCTACGCAAAGGCAAGAGCAAGTGTTATGCCAGAGTTGTCCGGCAAGTAGGAGACAAAAGGAACGCCACCCCTCCCGCATTTTGTGCTGCGTTGGGCTCAGGTCAGGCGTAGTAGTCGACGGCGCTGGAGCCGATCACCGTCGAAGTCACGGGCGTCATTGTCTCGGCCACATCAATGTGGCCGCCGCTGTCGCCGTTATCGCCACCGCGCCCGCCACTGCCGCTCACGCCACGGGTCTGGGCCTGCTGTTGCTGCTGTTCCTGACCACGGGACTGGTCGGAGACGTTGACGTCCACCTGCCCCATGCCCTGCTGGGCGAACATTTCCCGCAGGCGGCCGGACTGGCTTTCCAGCGCTTCGCGCACCACCGGGTGCGCGCTCATGAAGTTGACCTGGGCCTGCTGATCGGCCGTCATGTTGACCTTGATGTCCAGGCGCCCGAGTTCTGCGGGCTGCAACTGGATCTCCGCCGACTTGAGGTTGGCGCTGGACAGGTACATCACCCGGTTGACGATTTCGTCGGTCCAACCGCTCTGGTGCATGGCCAGCGGTGCATTGGTCACCGGCGGCAAGGCATTCGCGGTTTTCGGCGTGGCCGCCTGGGTCAGTGCCGCCAGACGATTGGCGAAGTCATCGACACGGGTGTCACTGTCGGCACGCTTCAAGTCCTTGAGGCCATCTTCGATCAGACCACCAAAGGCCTTGTCGCCACCGGTGTCGGTGCTGTCCTTGGTGGCTTGCTGGTCGACCATCGTGGCCAGGCCCGCGGCAAAGTTCTGCGCGGCGGTCGGCTGATCCTGGGTCGTCGGCGCGGCGGTTTTGGCGGGCGCCTGGCTGCTGGCCGATACATGCCCGCCCTGCTCCATCGCCAGGCGCACGACCGGCATGGCGTCCAGTGGGTCGGCCGCCGGGTCGAAGTCCGGCTTGACCTCTTCAGTCGCCGTGATCGGCGCAGCCGCCACCGGCTGCGCCTTGGCGTCGGTGACGGCTGCGGCCGGCACCGGGTTTTCCACCGGCACGGGCACGGCGACCGGGGTGACAGCGGCAATCAACGCCGGGTCAACCACCGGGTCAACCGGGGGCTGCTGCACCAGGGTCGGATCGACAGGTGCCTCGTCATCCTGGCCGGCACTGTCGTCGGACGTGGCCGGCGGCTTGGCAGGCAAGGTATTGCCGCTATCGGCAACCGCCGGCGTAGTGGCGGCAGGCGTATCGCGGCTGTCCACCGGCTTGGCGCCGGCATCGGCGGGCTTGTCACGGGTCGGCCTGGCTGCGTTATCGTCACCCTTTACGACGGGTTTCGAACCTTGGCTGGCGAACACTTGAGCGAAGCCAGGGCCCTTGTCCTGCGGGTCCGCGGCCACCACCGCAGGGGTGGCGACAGGCGCTTGAGGCTTGGCCGCGGGGGCAGCCTGGAGAAGCGAATTCGGGGCGACTGGCATAGGTAAAGGTCTCCACTGCATGGGGATCGGGGATGCAGTATCAAGAGGTAGAGCAAGAGTCGGGCCAGGTCGGTCAATGACCTTCAGTCACAGCTCGAATCGTTGCCGCTCATGCTCGTACAACGGCCGAACGATCGCGAATTCCTGATCGATCTCGTCCACCAACTCCCGCAGATCCACCTCGGCAGGCTCGGCGGAGCCGTCTTCAAGCTGTTGGCAAAGTTGCGCCAACCGCACGGCCCCCAGGTTGCCGCTGCTGCCCTTGAAGCTATGCGCGATCTGCCCCAACACCTTTGCATCATCTCGCGCCTTGCGCAGCGCTTCGATGCGTTTCTGGGAATCATCAAGAAAGGTATCGAGCAACTTCGGATACCCGTCTTCCATGACTTCCTGCAAAACCGACAACACCTCAGGGTCCATATGAATCTCAGCCACTTGCTCGCTCCATGATCAAGAATCGGCGAATTATGCCAGAGCCCCCCAGCAAAACTCTACGCAGACGCTGCGCCCGCCGTCGGACCAACGCACCGCGCTGCTCAGTTGACGCACCAGGCTCAAGCCCCGACCGGACAGACGGTCGATATCCAGCGGCCGCGCCAGCACTTGCTCCACGTCGAAGCCGAGGCCGCTGTCCTCAAGGCGCAGCGTCATTTTGCCGCCGGTCTCGGTGGGCACCACCTGCACATGCACGCGCACGTAGCCGCTGCTCAACGCCGCCAGGCGGTCATTGCGCTGGCGATAATACTCGGCAAACCCCGCGGCATCGCGCTTGAGCCGCGAGTCCAGGCCCAGCACGCCGTGTTCGAGGGCATTGGAATACAACTCAGCCATCACGCTGTAGAGCGCCCCGCTCTGCTCGCGCAGGCCATGAACCTCCAGCAACAGTTGCAACAGGTAAGGCAACGGGTTGTAGCGTTTGAGTGTTTCGGCGCGAAATTCGAAACTGACCGACCAATCCAGCGGGCAGGATTGGCCGCTGTCGGCATACAACGGCCCCGTCGCGCGCAGCGACTGGCCAGGCTGCAGGGTGATCTCCACCATGCTCACGTCGTCGCGCGCTTCACCGCAAAACGCAGCCAGGGCCTGCTCGATGTCTTCGAACAGACGGTCCGGCTCGCGGTTGGCGGCGAAAACCTCATGCAAACGCTGTGCGCCAAACAGTTGGTCGTTGCCATCGGCGGTGTCCAGCACGCCATCGGAGAGCAGGAACACCCGATCACCCAAGGCCATGGGCCAGACTTCAGTGCGGTCATCGAACGCCTGCGCCGACAACACCCCCAATGGTAAATGCCGCGATTGCAGCGGCGTACGCTTGCCGCTGGCGACCTCATGCACGTAACCGTCCGGCATGCCGCCGTTCCACACCTCCACCACGCGCCGCTCCGCGCTCAGGCACAACAGGGTGGCGCAGCAGAACATGTCCACCGGCAGGATGCGTTTGAGCTTGGCATTCATCTCCCGCAGGATCTGGGCCAGGCCATAGCCCTTGGCGGTCATGCCGTAGAACACATCCGCCAGGGGCATCGCCCCCACCGCCGCCGGCAACCCATGGCCGGTAAAATCGCCAAGCAACGCATGCATGTCGCCGGATGGCGTGTAGGCCGCCAACAACAGGTCACCGTTGAACAGCGCATAGGGCGATTGCAGGTAGCGAATATTCGGCGCGGCGTTGATGCAGCCGGAGTGGGCGACCTTGTCGAACACCGCCTTGGCCACCCGCTGCTCGTGCAGCAGGTAGTCGTGGTGCCTGGCAATCTGGTCGCGCTGCTGCAGAACCGTGGCCTGCAGGCGCCGCAGGCGGTCCATGGCATTGATCTTGGCCGCCAGAATCACCGGGTTGTAGGGCTTGGGCAGGAAGTCATCACCGCCGGCGTCCAGGCATTCGGCCAGGGCGGTACTTTCACGCAGGGAGGTGAGAAAGATAACGGGGACCAGCTCTTCGCCCGCCAGTTGCTTGATCCGCCGCGCGGCGATAAAACCATCCATCACGGGCATCAGGGCGTCCATCAACACCAGTTGCGGACGTTCGCGGGCGAATACTTCAACGGCTTCCTCGCCGTTGGTCGCGGTGAGCACGTGATGCCCCTGGCGCCGCACAATCGTCGACAGCAACAGCAGATCGGTGGCGCTGTCTTCGGCGATCAGGACGGTCAACGGCTCGGACACGGAGGTGAGGCCCGTCAAGTGATGTCGAACAGCTTTTCGAAGTTGGAGATGGCGAGGATCTTGTGCACGTCAGAACTGCTGTTGACCAGCTTGACCTCCGCTTCGTCCCCCCCCGCATGATCACGCAGCAGCAGGAGCATGCCGAGGGCCGAACTGTCCATGTAGGTGGCTTCTTTCAGGTCGACCACATACAGCTCCGGCACCTTGTAATAGCGCTCATACGATTCACGAAATGCCTGGTGACTGCCGAAATCGAACCGGCCCTTGATTGCGATCGTCAACTTCTTCCCATCCAGGGATACTTCCGACTCGACTGACATACGACTGTTTCCTTGTCATTGGCATAGACACAAGGTTTAGCAGCTGAACCGGCGATGAGCAACACAGACCATCAAATGTATGGAGACAAGCCCCCTCCCACATTTGCCCTGCTGCGTTAGTTAAAACTGTTCCTGGCGGGGAAGGCGCTGGGACAGTTCGTCCAGCAGCTTCTGTTCGCGCTTGTCTTCCAGCGCCCGCGCCTCGTCGATATAGCGCTGCACCAGTTTGCGCAAGCCTTCGACCCGGGCGAACGCCGCTTGCCAACTCTCACGGGCTTTATCGAGGTTGTTCTGGTGCCAGGCGAGGCTTTGGCGCTGCTGGCCCACGGCGGTTTCCAGCTGGTTGAGAAAGCCCTGGTAACCCATCAGCCACTGGCCCGACACGCCCTTTGTGCCGCGCTCGATCCATTGCTGCTGGTATTCGCTGCGAAAGCGCTCCAGGTCGCCCAGCTTGCTCTCGGCCAGACGTACCTGGCCCTGGAAGTAACCCAGGCGCTGGACCGCGGCTTTTTCGGCCTTCTCGGCCATGTCCACCACCGGGGCCAGGCGGGCGGCGCGGCTGTTGGCCATGGCTTAGCCGCCTGGCGCGGGGGCGAAAATGGACTGCAAATGCGCTTCGCTCTCGCCCATGCTGATCTTGTCGTTGAGGCCCTGGCGCAGGTAGGTCACCAATTGCGGTTGCAGGGCAATCGCCAGGTCGGTGTCGCGATCGCCACCGGCCACGTAGGCGCCCACGCTGATCAGGTCGCGACTCTGTTGATAGCGCGACCAGAGTTGCTTGAACTGCTGCGCGCGGGCCATATGTTCCGGAGTGACCACCGCCGGCATCACCCGGCTGATGGACGCTTCGATATCGATGGCCGGGTAGTGCCCTTCTTCCGCCAGGCGCCGCGACAGCACGATGTGGCCGTCGAGCACGCCCCGCGCCGAGTCGGCGATGGGATCCTGCTGGTCATCGCCTTCGGACAACACGGTGTAGAACGCGGTGATCGAGCCCCCGCCGGCCTCGGCGTTACCGGCACGTTCGACCAGCTTGGGCAACTTGGCGAACACCGAAGGCGGGTAGCCCTTGGTCGCCGGTGGCTCGCCGATGGCCAGGGCGATTTCCCGCTGGGCTTGGGCGAAACGCGTGAGCGAGTCCATCAGCAACAGGACGTTCTTGCCCTTGTCGCGAAAATATTCGGCGATACGCGTGCAGTACATGGCGGCGCGCAGGCGCATCAGCGGCGCATCGTCCGCTGGCGACGCGACCACCACCGAGCGCTTGAGGCCTTCCGCGCCAAGGCTGTGCTCGATGAATTCCTTCACCTCCCTGCCCCGCTCGCCGATCAGCCCGACCACGATGATGTCGGCTTCGGTAAAGCGCGTCATCATGCCCAGCAACACCGACTTACCCACGCCGGTACCGGCGAACAGGCCCAGACGCTGGCCGCGGCCGACCGTCAATAAACCGTTGATGCTGCGAATCCCCACGTCCAGCGGCACGCTGATGGGGTTGCGGTTGAGCGGGTTGATGGTCGGGCCGTCCATCGGCACCCAGTCTTCTGCCTTCATGCCACCCTTGCCGTCCAGCGCGCGACCGGCACCGTCCAGCACCCGGCCGAGCATGCTCATGCCCATCGGCAGGCGCCCGGTGTCGGCCAGCGGCACCACGCGCGCACCGGGGGCGATACCGGCCAGGCTGCCGACCGGCATGAGAAATATCTTGGTGCCGGAAAAGCCCATTACCTCGGCTTCGACCTGTACCGGGTGGTAGCTGTCGTCGTTGATCACCATGCAGCGGCTGCCCATGGCGGCGCGCAGGCCTTCGGCTTCGAGGGTCAGGCCGACCATGCGCAGCAGGCGCCCTTCGAGGATCGGCTGGCCGGGCAGCTCGGTGGCCTCGACGTAGCCGTCCAGGCGCTTGGTGAAGCTGGTGCGATCAAGGCGCATCGGCGGTGTCCAGGTCCACGCTCAGGTCGGGTTCGGCCGGGTTCAATGCTTGCTCGTGCTGCTGGTCCAACAGCTTGGCCATGATCTGGCTGATGCGGGTTTCCACCGTGGCATCGATGCGGCTGTGTTCGGTTTCGACGCGGCAACCACCGGGCTGCAGCGCGGCGTCTTCGACGATGCGCCAGGTTTCTTCATGGCGCTCGCGCAGGGCTTTGACCTGTTCGAAATCCTGCGGGTTGATGTACAGCCGCACATTACCGACCCCCAGGGGCAGCAGCTTGAGGGCCTCGCGCATCACGCTTTCGATCTGGCTGGAGTCCAGTAACAGTTCGCGCTGGATCACTTGGCGAGCGATGTGCTCCACCAGGCGCACCATGGCTTTTTCGATCTGCGAGTCCTGCTCGGCGATGGGGTCGAACAGCACGCCCATCAAGCGCTCCAGGCTGGCCAGCTTGACGCTCAGCGCCGCCTCCGCTTCCTGGCGCACCTTGAGCGTGGTGCTGCGAAAACCATCTTTTTCACCGACCGCGAAACCTTCGTTATAGGCCTCCTGGCGGATGCTTTCCAACTCTTCGAGGGTCAGCGGCTGGACTTCTTCCAGCGGCACTTCTTCCATTTCCACCGGCAGTTCGACCACCGGTTCCGGCTCGGGCTCCGGCACATGCGGGTCGAAACTGGGCAACGACCAGATGTCGAACCCACCGACATCCCGTGCGCGAATCAGATCGCTGGGCGCCTCATCTTTGTTCGACATGCGGGGCGCCTTAGATCATTTCTTCGCCGCCCTTCCCGCCGAGAACGATTTCTCCGGCTTCGGCCATACGGCGGGCAATGGTGAGGATTTCTTTCTGCGCGGTTTCCACGTCGCTGACGCGCACCGGGCCCTTGGCCTCGAGGTCGTCGCGCAGCAGTTCGGACGCGCGCTTGGACATGTTCTTGAAGATCTTTTCCTTGACGCCTTCGTCCGAGCCCTTGAGGGCCAGCACCAGCACGTCGGACGACACTTCACGCAGCAACGCCTGGATGCCACGGTCGTCGACATCGGAGAGGTTGTTGAACACGAACATAAGGTCTTCGATCTGGCCGGACAGGGTGTCGTCGATCTCGCGGATCGCGTCCATCAACTGGCCCTCGACCGAGCTGTCGAGGAAGTTCATGATATCGGCCGCACGCTTGATACCACCCAGGGTGGTGCGCGAGGCATTGGAGTTGCCGGAGAACTGCTTCTCCAGGATGGTGTTCAATTCTTTCAAGGCCGCCGGTTGCACGGTGTTCAACGACGACACGCGCAGGACAATATCCAGGCGCACTTTATGGTCGAAGTGGCCGAGCACCTCACCGGCCTGGTCGGGGTCGAGGTACGCCACCACGATCGCCTGGATCTGCGGGTGCTCGTAGCGGATCACATCGGCAACGGCGCGCGGTTCCATCCATTTCAGACTGTCGAGGCCGCTGGTGTTGCCGCCCAACAGGATACGGTCGATCAGGCCGTTGGCCTTGTCTTCGCCCAGGGCCGAGGTGAGCATCTTGCGGATGTAGCTGTCGGACCCGACGCCCAGGCTGGTCTGGTCGCCGACGATCTCTACGAACTCGCTCATCACCTGTTCGACTTGCTCACGGTGCACGTTGCGCATTTGCGCCATGGCCACGCCCACGCGCTGGACCTCCTTGGGGCCCATGTGACGCAGCACTTGGGCGGCGTCGGTCTCACCCAGCGACAGCAGCAATACAGCGGCTTTGTCGACCTTGGTCAGTTTGGCAACAGCGGCTCGATCACTCATCTGCATTAATCCACTCTTTCACGACCTGGGCCACACGACCCGGGTCTTCTGCCACCAGACTTTTGATTGCGTTCAGCTGAGCGTCGTAACCTTCGCTCGGGCTTGGCAACAGGATGCTTTGCGGGCCACCCAGGCTCACGCGGTCGTTGGCCAGTTCGCCATCGAGGCCGCCCATGCCGCCCAACTCGACGTCGCCGCCGCCAAAAGCCGCCAGTTGTTTCTTGCCATTGCCGGTGATGTTGTTGAGCACCGGACGCAGCACACCGAACACCAGCACCAGGATAAACAACACACCCAGCACTTGCTTGACGATGTCCCAGAACCACGGTTGCGAGTAGAACGCAGGCTCGGCGATGGTTTCGCCACGCTCGGCGGAGAACGGCATGTTGATCACGCTGACGCTGTCACCGCGGCTGGCGTCAAAACCGACGGCGTCCTGCACCAGGCGCGTGAAGCGCGCCAATTCGTCGGCACTCCACGGCGCACGGGTCACGGCGCCATCGGCCGGATTGACCTTGACCTGGTCATCGACCACCACCGACACCGACAGGCGATTGACGCGGCCTTGTTGCTGTTTGGTGTGGCTGATGGAGCGGTCAAGCTCGAAGTTCTTGGTCGACTGGTTACGCTTGTCCGCCGGGTACGGCGCGAGCATCGGCTGGCCGGTGGCCGGGTCCATGATCTGCTGGCCATTGGCGTCCAACAACGGTTGGCCAGGCTGGATCGCGCCGGCCGTGGCTGCCGCGCCACCGGTGGTTTGCGGCGCGGAGGCCGGTGACGGCGGCTGGTTGCTCAAGGCCCCCGGCACGCCTTGCGGGCCATTGCTGGCGGTGCGTTGTTCACTGGTGGACTGCTCGCTGCGCAGCGCGGGCTGGTCAGGGTTGAACTGCTCGGAAGTCGACTCGACCGCGCTGAAGTCCACGTCGGCCGACACTTCGGCCTTGTAGCGGTCGTTGCCCAATACCGGTTGCAGAATGTTGTGCACGCGTTGGGTGAGCATGCTCTCCATGCGACGGCTGTAGTCGAACTGCTTGCCGGCCTGGGTCAGCGCGGAGTTTTCGGCCATGTCGGACAACAGGTTGCCCTTCTGGTCGACCACCGTGATCTGCGACTTGCTCAGCTCGGGAACGCTGGTGGCCACCAGATTGATGATCGCCATGACTTGGCCAGGCTCCAGGGAGCGCCCGGAAAACAGCTCCACCAACACCGAAGCGCTGGGCTTGCGCTCATCGCGCACAAACACCGAGCTTTTCGGAATGGCCAGGTGCACGCGCGCGCCCTTGACGTTGTTAAGGCTGGAGATGGTGCGCGCCAGTTCGCCTTCGAGGCCACGACGGTAGCGGGTGGCTTCCATGAACTGGCTGGTCCCCAGGCCCTGGTCTTTGTCGAGGATCTCGAAACCGATATTGCTGTCGGACGGCGTCACGCCGGCGGCGGCCAGCTTCATGCGCGCACGGGCCACATCGTCAGCCTTGACCAGCAAGGCGCCGGAGTTGGGCTCTACGGTGTAGGCGATGTCGGCGGCGGCCAGGGTTTCCATGATCTGCTTGGAATCCATGCCCGCCAGGCTGCCGTACAACGGACGGTAATCGGGTTGCTGCGACCACAACACCACGGCAAAACCAATCGCCACGCTGGCAGCCAGGCCGACCATCAGGCCCACCTGACGCAACATGGTCATTTCCGAGAGGTTTTCCAGGAACGACAGGCCAAACAGCGGCGGCTTGCCGTCTGTCTTGGCGGGGACGTTGTCGGAGACTGCTTCTGCCATGACTTAAATCTCGCCCTTAAACCGGCATCTGCATGATGTCTTGATAGGCCTGGACCAGCTTGTTGCGCACCTGGGTCAGGGCCTGGAAGGAGACACTGGCCTTTTGCGAGGCGACCATCACATCGGTGAGGTCCACGCCGCTTTTGCCGATCTCGAACGCGTTGGCCAACTGGTTGGAGGCTTGCTGGGTATCACTGACTTTATTGATGGCCTGGCCGAGCATGTCGGCAAAATTGCTTTGGCCCAACTCCGGCGCTGGCGCGACGGATTTCGGTTGAGCCATGGCATCCATCTGCATGGAGCGCATATCCAACATCAACCGATTGAACTCAATACCCTGGCTCATGACCTTCTCTCTCCGACAACCCGTATTTTTTTGACGCTACGCCGCAATTACTAAGGGAGGTAGCAACAAGGGTGCCAGATCCGTATCAGCTCGTAAGAAAAGGCGACAGAGCTTGTCCAATTTGTTACCCGCTGTAGGCATGGGTTTCTACACAACTGCTTGCTGTTGCTCTGGCTTTTGATCTTGATCTCAGGCGCCCTGTCAAACACGCTGGCCGGAATTCGACATTGATTGGGGGGGGGTAAACCGGCAGGGATGCCGGTTTAGCCTCCATCGGGAGCAAGCCCCCTCCCACAGCAAGCTCCCTTACACAGGTTCAGGCTCACGCCAAAGATGCGTAGCTATAGGGCGAGTCAGGTGGCAAACAGATACGCTTCCACATCCATCCCCGCGTCACGCATCTGCGCCAGCTTATAGCGCAAGGTGCGCGGGCTGATGCCCAGGCGCTCAGCCGCTTCCTTGCGCCGGCCACGCTCGGCGCGCAGGGTGTCGATGATCATCTGGAATTCGCGGCGCCGCAGGTCATCGCCCAGAGCACCGGCAGACTCAGCCTCGGTCACCACCGGCGCGGGCGCCAACGTCGGCAATGGCGCAGTACCACTGCCCATGGCCAGGCAGAAATCCTGAGGCTGGATCAGGCCGCCCTGCTGCAGGATCAACGCGCGCTGGATCGCGTTGTCCAGTTCCCGCACATTGCCGGGCCAGGGGTAGCTGATCAGGCAGGCCTGGGCCTCGGCCGACAGCCGAGCCTGGGCGTGCTTCATTTTTTTGACGTGGTTGTTCAGCAGGCGCTCGGCCAGCGGAATAATGTCCGCCGGGCGCTCGCGCAACGGGCGCCAGGCCAGCGGGAAGACCGAGAGCCGGTAGAACAGATCTTCACGAAAGCGCCCCGCCGCCACTTCACCGGCGAGGTCGCGGTTGGTGGTGGCGACCACGCGGATATCCAGCTGGATCGGCTTGCGCGCGCCGACGCGCTCGACTTCGCGCTCCTGCAGCACCCGCAACAGTTTGGCTTGCAGGCCCAGGGGCATCTCCGAGATTTCATCGAGCAGGATCGTGCCGCCGTCGGCCTGTTCGAACTTGCCCGCCTGGGCGGCGATGGCACCGGTGAACGAGCCTTTTTCGTGACCGAACAGCGTCGCTTCGAGCATGTTGTCGGGGATCGCCGCGCAGTTGATGGCGATGAACGGTTGCTTGGCGCGGGTCGATTGCTGGTGGATATACCGCGCAAGAACCTCTTTACCGGTACCCGATTCGCCGGAAATCAACACCGTGGAATCACTGCGCGCCACCCGAGCCGCCAACTCCAGCAATTGCGCACTGGCCGGTTCAAAGGCAATCGGGCCCTCGCCGTCGCCGGCGGGGATCACGCCCAGGGCGTGCCGTGCCACCAACTCGATCAACGCCTTGGGTTCGAACGGCTTGACCATGTAATCCGCCGCGCCTTGGCGCATCGCGTCCACCGCCCGCTCCACCGCGCCGTGGGCGGTCATCAGCAACACCGGCAGTTGCGGCTGGCGCACACGCAGCAAGCCCAGCAACTGGTGGCCGTCCATGCCCGGCATGTTCACATCGCTGACCACCAGGCTGAAGGACTCCTGCTCGACCGCCTCCAAGGCGTCCTCGGCAGAACCGACCGCCCGGTAGTCATGGCCCGCCAGCAGCAGCGTGTCAGCCAATGCTTCACGCAGGGCGCGATCGTCTTCCACCAACAGAACCTTGATAGCCATGACTCTTTACTCCGCGCTTGCCGCGCCTGAAAACAGCGGCAAGGTCATCAATGCACAGGTGCCACGCCCGACACGGGAATGCAGCTGCAATTCTCCCTGATGGGCACGTGCCACCGCCTTGACCACGGTCAGGCCCAGGCCGGTGCCGTTGGTCTTGGTGGTAAAAAACGGTTCGCCCAGACGCTGGAGTACCTTAGGCTCGATACCGCTGCCGCTGTCGCTGATGCACAGACGCAGGGTTTGCTCGCGACGGTACAGGTGCACCTTGAGCCGCGCGCCCGGCCCGCTGGCCTGGATCGCGTTCTCGATCAGATTAAGCAATGACCCCACCAACGTATCGCGATTGCACAGCAACTCGCCGAAATGGCTGTCGCACTGCCAGCGCACTTGGGTGTCTTGAACATGGGCCGCGGCCGCCGCCTGCAAGGCTTGCATCAGTTGGTCAGGCGTGACGCGGTCGGTCAGCGGTAATTCACCGCGGGCAAATACCAGCATGTCGCGTACCTGGTGTTCGAGCTCGTGCAACCGCTCCTTGAGCCGACCGGCGAAACGCTGCTGGGTGGCGGCGGGCAGTTGCTCATCAGTCAAATGACTGGCGTAGATCAACGCGGCCGACAACGGCGTACGGATCTGATGCGCCAAAGAGGCGACCATGCGCCCCAACGACGACAAGCGCTCGTGACGTGCCAGTTGGTCCTGCAGGTGACGGGTTTCAGTCAGGTCGTTGAGCAACACCAGTTGGCCCGGCTCAGCGTCCAGGGAACGGGTGGCGATGGACAGGCGGCGGCCGTCCTTGAGGGAGATTTCATGCCCGTCATCTTCACGTGGCGCAAAGCAGCGCGTGATGACGTGACGCCACAGCTCGCCCTCCAGTGGCAGGCCGAGCATGTCGCAGGCGGCCGGGTTGGCTTCGCGCACGCGACCGTCTTCATCAATGACAATCACGCCACCGGGCAACAGCGACAGCAGGTTTTGCAGGCGGTTGGCCAAGCGCTCTTTCTCGGCCAGCTCTTGCATACGCTGGGCGCTGACCACCGCCAGCTCGCCTTTGAGCTCGGAGACCCGGGCTTCCAGCAGGCTGTAGGAATCGGTCAGTTGGCTCGACATCTGGCTGAATTGCGAGAACGCTTGTTCCAGACCCTGGCGGGCCAGGGGCTCTGCAGATGGAATGAGCCCCTGGATGGCAGGGGCCGAAGCTAATTGGGCGGCGTGGGGCATCATGCTCTCTCGCTTGGCTGACCGTCAGTTAAACGGAACGTTGCGAGGGCTTTAGCAATACCCGTGCCTAAAAAAAATTACTTATAAATCATAGCGTTGAAAAACAGGCGTCAATCCTCCGGCTGTTCATCACCTTCGCGACGGCTCATACCGTACTTGCGCATCTTCTCCACCAGGGTGGTTCGGCGGATGCGCAAGCGCTCGGCGGCACGGGCGACGATGCCGTTGGCATCGTCCAGGGCCTGCTGAATCAAGCCTTGTTCCAGGTTGCCAAGGTAATCCTTCAGGTCCAGACCTTCCGGCGGCAGCATGGCCGAGGAAGCGAAGTTCGGCGTGTGGCCGTTGATCGCCACGCGCTCTTCCATGTCACTGCGCAGGCTGTCGACCAGTTGCTCGTCTTCGTCGTCGACGTAGCGGAATTTCTTCGGCAGCTCGACCACCCCGATCACCCCGTAGGGGTGCATGATCGCCATGCGCTCGACCAGGTTGGCCAGCTCACGGACATTGCCCGGCCAGCCGTGACGGCACAGGGACATGATCGCGGCGGAGTTGAAGCGGATCGAACCGCGTTTTTCGTGCTCCATGCGCGAGATCAGCTCGTTCATCAGCAGCGGAATATCTTCCACGCGCTCGCGCAACGGGGCCATTTCGATCGGGAAAACGTTGAGGCGGTAGTACAGGTCTTCGCGGAAACTGCCGATCTCGATCATGCTTTCGAGGTTCTTGTGCGTCGCCGCGATGATGCGCACGTCGACGCTCTGGGTTTTGTTGCTGCCCACGCGTTCGAAGGTGCGCTCCTGCAACACGCGCAGCAGCTTGACCTGCATCGGCAGCGGCATGTCGCCGATTTCGTCGAGGAACAGGGTGCCGCCGTTGGCCAGTTCGAAACGCCCGGCACGGCTGGTGATCGCCCCGGTAAAGGCGCCCTTCTCGTGGCCGAACAGTTCGCTTTCGAGCAGCTCTGCCGGGATCGCCCCGCAGTTGACCGGCACGAAGGGTCCGTCGCGGCGTTTGGAATGGTAGTGCAGGTTGCGCGCGACCACTTCCTTGCCGGTGCCGGACTCGCCGAGGATCAACACGCTGGCGTCGGTATCGGCCACTTGCTGCATCATCTGGCGCACGTGCTGGATCGCACGGCTGGTGCCGACCAGGCTGCGGAACAGGTTGGGTTCGCGGTGACGGCCGCGCTCGCGGGCCTGGTCGTACATCTCGCGATAGACCTGGGCACGGTGCAGGGAGTCGAGCAGTTTGCTGTAGCTGGGCGGCATTTCCAGGGTGGAAAGCACGCGGCGGCGCTGGTCTTCCGGCAGCTCGACAGAAGAAATATCACCGATTAGCAACACTGGAAGGAACTCATCCCAGGTAGACAGTGTCTTTAACAAGCCCAAAACTGCGCCAGGAGCGTTTACCGTCCCGATCAGCACACAAATGATTTCACGGCTCGATGACAACGAGCTGACCACCTGCTGCCAATCATGGCTGCCGCAGGGCAAATTTTCTTCACCGAGAAAATTTAAAATCACCGCTAAATCGCGGCGCCGGACGCTATCGTCATCGATCAGCAGAATTCTGGTTTCACGCCACATGCAATAGCAACTTCCCTAGTAAAACTTCCTGCCCGGTGTAAGGGCAATCGAGACGGCTGTAGGACTTCTTACTCTATAGACGTCTGAACTCTGAAAACAGCACTAGTTAAGTCAAAAAAGCTGGCACGGTCAAATTTATGACGCACCGGTTGGATTAACTGCGCCTGTTCAGCCGAACAGATGGTAGACCTTTGACGCATTTTGCGCGCGGTTGATCTGCGACATCTCTTCAAAAATCGCCTGGCGCTCGCCGGTCGTCACCTCGAGCAACTGCTGGTACACCGCCAGCAGGCTCTCTAGCTTCTCGCGCAGTGCGCCTTCGTCTACCGGCGCATTGTGCAGCGCCTCATCGATCACCGCACGACAACCCAGGTCCAGTTCGCCGATAGCGTCCCAGTTACGTTGCGCCAATGCGTCCACCAAGGCTTCGCGGGTCTCGTCAATCCGTTGCAGGGCGTGGCTCATGACATCATCCTCAGGCCAAGCGGCCTACTGTGTTGCAATACCGTCCCAACCTTCCTTCAGGGTAATCATCAGGCCCGCCACTTCATCGATCATCGTGACATCGCTCTTGCTGTTGGCTTCAAGCAGGCGCGTGGTCATGTAGGCGTACAGGTTGTCCAATTGCTGCAAGGCGGCCGGGTCATCGGTTTTTTCCGGGTTCAGGCCATCGCGCAGACCGATCAGAATATCGATCGCCTTGCCCAACAGCAGGCCTTTCTGCGCGATATCACCACGAGCCATGGCGCCTTTGGCCTGAGCCATGCGATCCAATGCGCCTTCCATCAGCATCTGGACCAGACGGTGCGGGCTGGCCTCGGAGACCTGGGCATGGGAATTGACCTTCTGGTATTGGCGAAGGGCTCTCATGGGATTCATTTTTCGACCTCGTGACAGGCAACAGCTAAATAGGATGGGCTCTGACTAATATGTCGTCGGGACTGCACAAAACTTTAACCCGCCGATCAGGCGACGCCGCGCCCGGTGCCGCTCACCGGGGCGACTGCAACGCGGATCAATTATCCGAGTTGTTTTTGTTCAGCGCATTGAGCGTGGTCATGACACTGGAGCGTTGGTTGGTGAGCTGGGCGACCAGGTTGTTCATCGTGGTGTACTTGGCGGTCAGGCTCGTCTTCAGCGCAGCCATGCGCGCGGTCAGGGTGTCCTGCTGGTTCTGCAGGTCCTTGAGGTTATCCGACAGCGTCGAGCTGCGCGTGGCGAGCACGCCGGTGCCGCTCAGCGCATAACTGTCGGTCGCGGTTTTCATGCGCGCCAGCAGGCCCTTGTCACCGTTGAAAATGCCGCCGATGTCCGTAGGGTTGCTAGCGACTGCCGCGCTGAAGATCTTGTCGTCAATGCTCAGCTTGCCGGTGGTCTGGTCAGTGTTCACGCCAAATTGAGCCAGAGACTTCAACGTGCCCGAACCGCTCAGTGCGTTCAACTCGCTGCGCAGCGCCGATTGCAAAGAGCGCATGGTGGCATCGCCCGTCAGCGCCGACGGCGTGGTGCTGCCATCGGGGTTGGTGGTGACTTTGGTCTCGGTGCTGATCGCGGTGATCAAGGCGTTATAGGTATCGACAAAGCCCTTGACCGAGCTCTTGAGGGTGTCGTTGCTACGGGTGACCGTAATGGTCGACGCAATTCGCTTGGTCTCATCCGTGACGCCGGTGGGCAGTGGCGATACGGCCGTGAGCTTGATGCTCACACCACTGATCGCATCGGACAGGGTGTTGCTCTTGGACTCCTGAGCCGTACCGTCAATGGTGTATTTGGCATTCTGCGGTGCACCGCCGACCACCGAAGTACCCGCTTGCAGGCCGGAATTACCGCCCAGCGTAATGTCGGTGCCTGCGCCGGTGTTGGTCGAAGTGACAACCAAGCGCGAACCGGTGGCGTCGGTCAGGATGTTGGCGCTCAAGCCTGCGCTGCTGTACTGCGAGTTGATCGAGTCACGCACCTGCTGCAGGGTGGCGCCCGGCGCAACACTCACGCCATAACTCTGGCCTGACTGGGAAATCTCCAGGGTCGTCGCGGTACTGCCGGAGTTGACGACGGTCTTGGCGCCACCGGCGAAGTTCTGGGTCGCGATCTTCGAGGCGGTCGCCAGCTGGGTGACCACCAACTGATAGCTGCCCGCGGAAGCACCGGCCCCCAAGGTGACAGTGGACACGGCGGTGTCAGAAGTCGTGGCCGTCAGGCCACCGATACTGGCGTCCTTGGTCATGTTGTCCATGGCGCCGCGAAAGGCCGACAATGCCGCTTGAATCTTGCCGATCGAGGACAGCTGGGCGGTCTGCGTCTGCGTCTGCTTGTTGATCTGCGACTGCTTGGGCGCTTGCTCCGCGTTCACCAAGGCCGTAACGATCGACTCGGTATTAATCCCTGTAACCGGGCCGCTTACCGTGATATCACCCATGACACTTCTCCTGATCGGGGCTGGCGCTTTATTGACGGACGACGCCTAAAGCAGCTACAGCAACAAAATTCATGCCAGCTCAGACTTTGGCGTCAAACAGTACGCTGCTGGCGTCGTGAAGGCTCTGTGCAAGTTTCAATGCGGTTTCCGACGGGATCTGGCGAATAACTTCGCCACTGTCAGTCGCAATGACTTTGACCACCACCTGATGGGTGCTGTCATCAATCGAAAAATCCAGGTTGCGCTGAGCAGCCTGGACGAAGTTGCGAATGTCCGTTACCGCCTGTTGAAGGTCGGACGGCTTCGAGTCCTGCCTGGTTTCGACCGTGGCAGCCGTAGGGTCTACCTTGGTCTTCTGCAGGTCATTGTTTACGGGAGCAGGAACGCTCTGCGGCGCCGCTGCAGGATAAGACAGGTTCAACTTGATGCTCATGTCCATGTCCAATCTCCTCATCACGCAAAAGACAAAAGGGCACGTAAACGCGCCCTTCCGTCAGTCATCTACCGATGGCTATTACTGAAGCAGCTTCAGTACAGCGGATGGCAGTTGGTTGGCCTGGGACAGGATCGCGGTGGAAGCCTGTTGCAGGGTTTGTTGCTTGGTCAGCTGAGCAGTTTCTGCAGCGTAGTCAACGTCCTGGATCTGACCGCGAGCGGCGCTGGAGTTGTCTGCAATGCTCTGCAGGTTGGCAACGGTATTGTCGAAACGGTTTTGTACAGCACCGAGACCGGCACGCTGGGAGTCGATGTCCGAGATCGCCTGGGTGATCACGTCGATCGAGTTCTGTGCGTTGGCAGCAGAGGTGATGTCAGTGTTGTTGACGGTGGTTTTGGTGGAGTTGGCAGCAGTACCAGCGGCTGCGAACAGACCAGTTACACCTGCGCCGCTCAGCGAGTAGCTGCTGGAGGAGTTCAGGGAAACTGCACCAGTAGCGATGATCGCGGTAGCAGCCAGAGCAACAGCGGTACCTGCGGTACCAGTGCCATCCAGAGTAGCAACCTTGACACCTGCGATAGCGCCAGCGTCACCAGCGTTGAACGTCAGGTTCTCACCGGTATCGGACTTGACCGACAGCGCGTTGGTGGTCGAATCGTAGTTTACGCTGATGCCCAGCTTGGCAGCGTTGGACTTCAGTTGGTCAGCCAGGTCCGAAGTGCTGGTCACGCCAGTGAACTGGACTGCGGTACCGCTGCCCACTTGCAGGGTGAAGTTGGCGCTGGCAGGCGTTGCAGCAGCAATGGCAGTGGCGTCAACGGTGAACTGAGCAGTGGTGCTGGCGGTAGCAGCCAGGCCGCCGACAGCGCCGTTCATTTGAGCAGCGATCTGCTTGGCGGAAGCGCCGGCAGCGATGGTCAGGGATTTGGACTGGCCGCCACCGGTAACGTCGATTGCACCGCCGGCAACGCCGGTCGCGCTTGGAGCAACGCCTTGGCTTTTCAGCTGCTGCGAACCAATGTTGTTGGCTGCAACGTTACCGATGCTCATGTCGATCGTCTGGTTGGCGTTGGCGCCGACCTGGAACGAAGTAGTACCGAAAGAACCGTCCAGCAGGTTCTTGCCACCGAAGGTGGTGGTGGTAGCGATACGGGTCAGTTCAGCAGTCAGAGCAGCGTATTGAGCCTGGTTCGACTTGCGGTCTTCAGCGCTTGGCGAGCCGTTGGCCGATTGCAGGGCCAGGGTACGCATGCTTTGCAGGATGTTGGTGGACTGCTGCATCGCGCCTTCAGCGGTCTGAGCAATCGAGCTACCGTCGTTGGCGTTTTTGATCGCAACGCCCAGGCCGTTGATCTGGCTGGTCAGACGGTTGGAGATTTGCAGGCCGGCCGCATCGTCTTTGGCGCTGTTGATACGCAGGCCGGAGGACAGACGCTGCATGGAAGTTTGCAGAGCGCCGGAAGCCTTGTTCAGGTTGTTCTGAACGGTCAACGAAGCAAGGTTGGTGTTTACTGTTAATGCCATGACGAAATCCTCGTGGGTGGTGTACTGCGGCTTCCGGCCCTGGCAACCGCCGGGTGTGGCCTAGAGAACCTACGTAATAGTTATCGTCGTGGTAGCCGGTTGCTTGAGGATTTTTTTGATTTTTTTTAATGGCGCCGTGCCACCCCTTGTAATTCAAGGCCTTAGGCCGACTCCAACCCGTGATTTTATGGTTTTTTTTGGCGCCAAATAAAAAACGCCGATGATCTTTTGATCATCGGCGTTTGCTTTTATGCAGAACCGGTCTACTGAAACGTCATGGACGATAGAGAATCGCCGAGCCCCACGACAGGCCCACGCCGAAACCGCTGATCGCCACGCGCTTCCACGTGGCATCCATCACGTGCTTTTCCAGCAGCAACGGAATGCTCGATGACACGGTGTTGCCGGTCTCGACCATGTCCTTGATGAACTTCTCTACCGGCGCGTCTTCGAAACGCCGCGCCACGGCGTCAACAATGGCCGCACTGCCCTGGTGGATGCAGAACGCATCGATCTCGTCGGCCTTGAGGTCCGATTCGTTGAGCAGCTCGTGCAAATGCGCGGGAACCTTGAGCAACGCGAAGTTGAACACCTGGCGACCGTTCATGAAAAACACACCGTCGCTGACCTTCAGGTGCGGCGCGCCCGAACCGTCAGTGCCGAATTTCGCCTTGCCCAACTGCCATGGAGCCTCTTCACCCATCCAGGTGGCCGTGGCGGCATCGCCGAACAGCATGGTGGTGTTGCGGTCCTCCGGGTCGACGATCTTCGAATAAGGGTCGGCGGTGATCAGCAGACCGTTCTTCAGGCCGGTGGCTTCCATGAAGCCTTTCATCGCATAGATGCCGTAGACATAGCCGGAGCAGCCCAGGGAAATATCGAACGCCGCCACGTGAGTCGGCAGGCCCAATTTGTCCTGGACGATGGCGGCCGTGTGGGGCAACCCTTCCTCATCGCCGTTCTGGGTCACGACGATCACCGCATCGATCGATTCGCGCGACAATCCAGGGTTGGCTGCAAACAAGGCATTGGCCGCCTCGACACACAGGTCGGAGGTCTCCTGCGCCGCTTCCTTGCGTGGCAGGAACGCCGAACCGATCTTGCCGATGATGAATTCTTCATCCTTGGCGAATTTGGCACCCTGGGCGTAGTTATCGATACCGTCCGCCGGCACGTAACTGGCGATGCTTTTTATGCCAATCATTGTGGCTTCCCAATACTAAATAGCTGGATAACACCCCTCGGGCTACGCCGGGAGCGCTGACAATAAAGGGGATAACCCCGTAAAAAATCGCTGAAAGCCGCCGCGTAAAGAAGCTGCGACAACTTATCCTTTTCATACGATACAGTGAAGATGCGCTTTATGACTCACAGGTCACTCAATTTTGTGCGCTTTATGCAAAACCCCGCAACATTCACGGCGCCAGAAACGACAACGGCCCACCCTGTCGCCAGGGTGGGCCGCTTGCGCCGACAGCCCATTACATGCGGCTGAACAGGCTCAACTGGGAGATTTTCACAAAGGCCAGTTGCGACGCCTGCAGCATGGTCTGCTGCAACGTCAGGTCAATCGCAGCCTGCCCCATATCGACGTTTGCCAGCGATGACATGGTGGAGGTGTTGGCCAGACCCAGGCTGGTGTTTTCCTGGCCCTGAATATCCAAGGCGTTCTGCCGCGCACCAATGGAGCCGCGTACCTGGTTGATCTGCGCGTCAGCGTTGGCCAGGTTGCCGATGGAGGTATTGATGACATCCTTGAGCTTGGCCCTGGCAATCAGATCACCATCCGCCGGAGCCTCCAGGGCTTTGCGCAATTGGCCCAGGGTATCCAGGGCGTTCATGTTCTTATTGCTCGTGGCACCGATCGAAAACTGATCGCCGGCACCCGGCGTGCCGCTCACATCAAAGGTCACCCCGACCGTGGTGACTGTTGTCGCGCCCGCGGCAATGGTGCCCGAGGCAATGGATTTGCTATCAACCGTATAGGGCTGGGCGTACACGTCGTAGGCGGTACCGCTGGTAAATTTGATCACCGCCCCCGAGTTCGGGAAAGTGCTGGCGTACGCGGCCTGATCGGTGACGCGACCACCGGTCAGCTGCGCGGTGGATGCATTGCTTGCCGTACGCGAGCTGCTGAAGGTATCCGGCTTGCTTTCAAGGGTGAATTCCTTGCCGGCCACCAATGCATCGGAGGGAGGCCCCGAGGCGACACCCGCCCCCAGGTTCAAGGTGATGTCGAACTTGACCCCGCGCAGGTTGACGCTGGCCGCGCCTTCCTTGGTGGAGTCGAACGTACCGTTGCCGGTGATCTCTGACGTGACGTCATTACCCGCGTTGTCGGTCACGCTGTATTGGGTACTGCTGGCGAAAGTCAGCTTGTACGGCTGGCCATCGGCGAAACTCTTGGTATAAGCCGTGCCGGACGTCACCAGGCCGGCCGAGATCGAGACCTTGCCGTCATTGACCGAAGGCGGCAACAGCGTGGTTTGGGTGCGACCGACATTGGAAGAACTTTCAAGCAGGGTCTTGCCGGTATCACCCATGGAGATCGACAGGTTGCTCGATACCTGCAGGCTCAACGGCGTTTCATCACCCTGATAGGTGTAGGTGCCATCGTTGTTACGGCTGTAGGGTGGCGTGTCGGTCTTGGCCCCGGAGAACATGTAGTTGCCGCTGGAGTCCTTGCTGTTGAGCAGGCCCAGCACATGATCCTCAAGCGCTCCCACCTGGGCGGCGATCGCCTTGCGATCATCGTTGCTCATCTGCAGGTTACCCGCCTGCAGCGCCAGGCCACTGGCGGTCTGCATCGCCAGGCTGATACTCGACAGCACGCTTTCTTCGTTGTTCAGCGAGTTCTGCAAGGTGGTGATGTTGCCGTTGTACTGCCCCAGCATGTCTTTCTGTTGTTGCAGCATCAGCAATTGGGCCGCGGCCACCGGGTCATCGGAAGCGGTTTGCACACGCACGCCGGTAGAGGCCTGATCCTGGGCCTTCACCACACCAGAATAGTTGTCCTGGTACTTGGTGGAGCTGGTGTCGAAATACTGCTGTGTAGAGATACGCATCGTTCCAGACTCCTTTAAAGGGCGTTGATCAGTGTGCTGAAGGTTTCTTGCGCGGCCTTGATGATCTGCGACGACGCCGTGTAGTACTGCTGGAACTTGATCATGTCGCCCGCCTCCTCGTCCAGGTTGACCTGGGACACGGAGTTGCTGGCCGCCTTGTTCGCCGCCAGCAAGGCGCCGGTGGCGGTGCTGTCGGTATTGGCCTGGGCTGCCTTGGAGCCCACCTGGGACACCAGCCGGCTGTTGGCGCTGACCAGGCTCACGCCCGCATTGCCATCCACCGCGCCGACCGTCGCCTTGGTCTGCAACCCCAGCAACTGCTGGGCATTGCGACCATCGGACGTGGCGCCACTATTGAATGAAAAGGTCGTGCTGTCGCCGTCGGCGGGCGCGCCGGACACACTGGTGTCAAAACTGAAGCTTTTGCCCGGAATCAACGCGCCGGCGGCATCGCGCATCGGCACGTTGATGGTGATCTTGTTGCCCTGCCCCGGAATGATGGTGCCGGTGCCGAGCGGATTGCCCTGGGCATCACTGATCGAATACGGCTGGGTACCATCCGCCGCAGGCTTGCCGAAAAGCATCTTCACCGGCATCGAGTTTTCGATTCCGGTGCGCAACTGGGCGGTGGCCGCGCCACCATTGATATCGATCGGCACCGTCAAGGTGGGCGGCGTGAACGCACCGGTACCGGTGTTGGTCTTGCTGGCGTTACCGGCCAAAGGCGCGGCAAACGCAAGTTTGTTCGGATCTTTGAGCTCGACACTGATACCGCTGGCGCCGTTGGCCGTCGGACTGATCTTGAAGCTGTCACCGGCAGCGACCGGGCCCGCGCCATCCAACGCCAGGGTGAAGCCGTCGATCACCGGTGGGGGCGTGGTGGTGGTATCGAACGAGCCCATGGCTTTGCCGTCCGAGCGCACCACGTTGTACAGGTTACCGCTGGTGAAGGTCACCTTGTAGTCAAAGGTCGACAGCTTGCTGCTGTCTGCAATCGTCACATTCAGGTTGCCCGACCCCGCACTGTTACCCGTTGACGCCTGGCTTCGCTGGGCAATCGCGATGGCGCTGTTAATGTCGCCGAACAGCGAGGAGCCAAAATCGCTGTTCAGGTCCAGGCCCTGCCCCAACTGGCTGTTGACGCTGTCGGCGGTGGCAATGGCGATGCGCCCCAAGTCATTGATGGCGGGCATCAGCGCATCGCTGCGATAACGCAACAGGCCGCCAATACTGCCGCCGCTGACCACATTACCGATGTCAATTGCCGTGTCGCCCATGTTCAGCTGGATGGTGTACTGACTGTTGTCGGCCTTGCTCGGCACCGCCGAGATCGTATTGGCGATGTTCCCTTCCACCAACGACTGGCCGGTGCCGGTGTTGATGCTGAACTGACCGTTTTTCTCGGTGGCCGTCACGCCGATCAGCTCATTGAGCGAACGCACAGCCTCGTTACGCGCATCCAGCAAGTTGGCCGGCGCGCTGGTCGACGAGCTTTGGGCGGTGGTGATTTGAGCATTGAGCGATGCAATCGACGACGTCAGTTTGTTGACCTGGTCGCTCATGGTGCTCAGTTGGGCGTTGATGCCTTCTTTCTGCTGGGTCAATTGCGTGGAGATCGCGTTGAAGCGGTTGCTCAAGGTCTGGGCGCTGGTGACCAGCAACTGCCGCGCGGACACATCGCTGGGCGTTGCCGCCGCGGTCTGCAGGGAGGCAAAAAATGCGCTGAGCACGGCCGACATGCCGGTCGACTTGTCCGACAGGGTCTTGTCGATCGCAGCGGCCTGGCCCGCGTAAGTGGTGGCGTCACTGTTGAGGGCGGTGCTGCCTTGATAGGCCGCGCCCAGAAAATCGTTATAAATGCGGCGCACATCCGCCAGCGTCGTACCGGTGCCGATGTACACGCCGCCGTAGGGATTGCTGGCGCCGGCGTTCTGAGTGGTCTGCTGACGTGAGTATCCCGGGGTGTTGACGTTGGCGATGTTGTTACTCAGAACCGACAACGATCCTTGAGCGGCGTTAAGCCCCGACATCCCGATATTGAGCAAACTCATGGTTCAGACCTTATAAATGAGTGGTCGCGCCCGCGGCAGCGTAATTCTGGTAACTGTTCATCGTTTTTGCGATCTGCGAAATCTTGCTGGCGTAGGCTGGGTCAGTGGCGTAACCGGCCTTTTGCAACTCGCGCACAAACTGTTCCGGGTTGTCGGCCGACTTCACAACTTCTTTATAGCGATCATTGCTTTGCAGCAAGGTCACGAGGTCGTGGAAGCTGTCCTGGTAGGAGTCGTAGGAGCGGAACTGCGCCGTTTCCTTGACCATCGCGCCGTCGCGAAACTCGCTGGTGATCGCACGCGCCTGGCCGCCCTGCCAACTCTGGCCGGCTTTGATGCCGAACAGGTTGTGGCTGCTGCTGCCGTCCTCGGCGCGCATCACCGATTTGCCCCAGCCGGTTTCCAGCGCGGCCTGGGCCACCAGGTACTTCGGATCGACACCAATGCGCGCGGCAGCGGCCTTGGCCATCGGCAACATGGTGGCGACGAATTCATCCTGCGAGCTGAACGCCTTCTTCGCCGGCGCCAACGGTGGCTGGGCCACGGCGCGGCTGTAGATCTGCATGCGGTCGCTGGGCACGGCAAAGCTGCGCGCGGCGCTGTTGACCACGTTGTCTTGCAACGCACTGTTACGCAGCGGCGCGGACTTGGCTTCGGTGGCGACCTGGGTGGTCGGCACGATACCGGCCAGCAGGCGATCGGTGAGTTTGCTCGGCAAGGCGATACGGCGCTGGTTCATCAGCTCCACGTCGTTGCTGTGGGTAGCAGCCGCACCGGCCTGGGGTTCCGCCACGCGATAGGCCCACAATGGACGCTGACCATTGGAGCGGCCCAGCGGCCCGGAGGCCTGGGTGCCGGCGGCAATTTCGGTCGGCACGTCGACTTTCTTCGCAGGCTCGGCAGCCGCCGGGCCCTGCAAGGTGGCCGCCTGGGCGTCCACGGGTTTGTTCTTCTGCATCTGGCGCATCAGCACGTCGGCCAGGCCGATACCCCCACCTTCGCGGGACATCGAGACGGCCAACTGCTGGTCGTACATTTCCTGGTATTGCTTGGCGGCCGGGGTGTTCATCGGGTTGTCCTTACCCAACACCTCGGTGGCCGAGCGCATCGACTTGAGCATCTCGTTGAGGAACAGCGACTCGAACTCCTGCGCCACTTTGCGCATGTTGCCTTCGCTGTTCTTGTCGTCACCGACCTTGAGCTGGTTAAGCCGGTTCAGGTCGGAGTAAGACCCCGAGTCCGCCGTGCTGGTGAGACCGCTCTTGCGCATGTCCATGACCATGGCCTCAGATCACTATCAGGTCGGCTTGCAAGGCGCCGGCCTGTTTCAGCGCTTCGAGGATCGCCATCAAGTCGCCGGGGGCTGCGCCCACCTGGTTCACCGCGCGGACAATCTCATCCAGGGTGGTACCGGGGCCGAACTTGAACATCGGCTTGGCTTCTTGCTGGGCATTCACGCGCGAGCGCGGCACCACCGCCGTCTGACCATTGGACAACGGCCCAGGCTGACTGACGATCGGGTCTTCGGTAATGGTCACGGTCAGGCTGCCGTGGGTCACCGCTGCCGGCGACACCTTGACGTTCTGGCCGATCACGATGGTACCGGTACGCGAATTGATGATGACTTTGGCCACCGCCTGGCCCGGGTCGACTTCAAGGTTTTCCAGGATCGACAGGTAATCCACGCGCTGGCTTGGGTCCAGCGGTGCAGTCACGCGGATAGAGCCGCCATCTAGGGCCTGAGCCACGCCTGGACCGAGCATGTCGTTGATCTTGTCGACCACGCGCTTGGCGGTGGTGAAGTCGGAGCGGTTGAGGTTCAAGGTCAGGCTGTTGCCCTGGTTGAAACCACTGGGCACGGTGCGCTCGACCGTGGCGCCGCCGGGAATACGGCCGGCCGACGGCACGTTGACAGTGATCTTCGAACCGTCCCGGCCCTCGGCGTCAAACCCGCCCACCACCAGGTTGCCCTGGGCGATGGCGTAGACGTTGCCGTCGATACCTTTGAGCGGCGTCATCAGCAAGGTGCCGCCACGCAGGCTTTTGGAGTTACCGATGGACGACACGGTGATGTCCACCACCTGGCCCGGCTTGGCGAACGCCGGCAAGTCGGCACTGATGGACACCGCCGCAACGTTCTTGAGCTGCACGTTGCCCGAGCCCGCAGGCACCTTGATGCCGAACTGCGAGAGCATGTTGTTGAAGGTCTGCAGGGTAAACGGGGTCTGGGTGGTCTGGTCACCTGTACCGTTAAGCCCCACCACCAGGCCGTAGCCGATCAACTGGTTGGACCGCACGCCGGAAATGCTGGCGATGTCTTTCAGGCGTTCGGCCTGGGCGACAGCGCTCAAGGAAAGCAGGAGTGCGGCCGCCATCAGCTGTTTGAGTTTCAAAGTGGCCACCTAGAAAGGGAACAGCGGGCTAAGGAAGAAGCGGTCGAACCAGCCCGGCTGACTCGCATCAGCAAACGAACCCGTACCCGAATAGGTAATGCGTGCATCGGCAATCCGCGTCGACGGCACGGTGTTGTCGGTGGCGATGTCATCGGCGCGTACCATCCCGGCGATGCGCACCAGCTCGTCACCGGTATTGAGGGTCATCCACTTTTCACCGCGCACGGCGATGATGCCGTTGGGCAACACATCCGCCACCGTCACCGTGATCGAACCGGTCAGGGTGTTGCCCTGCGCCGCCGCGCTCTTGCCGTTGGTGGCGCGGTCGCCGCTGTAGCCTGCGTCGAGGCTCAGGTCACCACTGCCCAATGGGTTATTGGTGTTGGGAACGCCGCCGAACAAGGAAGTGAGGCCGAGGCTCGCCTTGCTGGTCTTGCCGATCTGCGAGTTGGCGTTTTTGCTGGCCTGGGTCTTCTCGTTCAGGGTGATGGTGATGATGTCACCGACCCGGAACGCCTTGCGGTCGCTGTACAGGTTCTGTTCGAAACCAGCCTGATAGATCGAGCCGTTATTGGCCGCCGCCGGCAACGGCGTGCGCGGCAACACCGGTGCGTAGTACGGGTCATTGGGTTTTGGCGTCGGGGCGACACAGCCCGCGAGCACGGCAATCCCACTCAATGCCAAAACGGAAACATAGCGATTCATGACCCTTACCTCACGGTGTTGCAGGCGCTGACTAAGGCGCCCCATAGACTTGATTACAGATTCTGCGTAACGAACGAGAGCATCTGGTCGGCGGTGGAGATCACCTTGGAGTTCATCTCGTAGGCGCGTTGAGTGGTGATCATGTTGACCATCTCTTCAACGGTGCTCACGTTGGAAGTTTCCAGAGTGCTTTGCAGCGTGGTGCCGAAACCGTTCAGGCCAGGGGTGCCGATTTGCGGCGCGCCGCTGGAAGCGGTTTCCAGGAACAGGTTGTTGCCCATCGCCTGCAGGCCGGCCGGGTTGATGAAGTCGGCGGTTTGCAGGTTGCCGATCACTTGCGAGGCCGGGTTGCCGGCCACGGTGATGGACACAGTGCCGTCGTTGCCGACGGTGAACGTCTTGGCATCGGCCGGCACGATCACGGCGGGTTCCAGGGAAAAACCGTTGGCGGTGACGATCTGACCGTTGGAATCGAGGTGGAAAGTGCCGTCACGGGTGTAGGACGTGGTGCCATCCGGTTGCAGGATCTGGAAGAAACCCCGGCCGTTGATGGCCATGTCCAGCGGCTGGCCGGTCTGCTGCAGGTTACCGGCGCTGAAGTTTTTCTGGGTGCCGACGATCTGCACACCGGTACCCAGTTGCAGGCCGGACGGCAGCTCGCTGTCCTGGGTCGACTGGGCGCCTGGCTGCTTCTTGATCTGATAGAGCAAGTCCTGGAATTCGGCACGGTCACGTTTGAAACCCGTGGTCGAGACGTTCGCCAGGTTGTTGGAAATGGTGGTCAGGTTGGTGTCCTGGGCGGACAGACCTGTCTTGGCAACCCATAGAGCCGGAAGCATGCTGTTCTCCTCTGTGCGCCTGTTTGTTGGCGCCGTGCTGCGCTGTTTATTTAAAAGCCAACGTTATTTAAAAAGGGCGATTAGCTCATCGACATGACGCGGGTCATGGCCTGGTCGTCTTCCTTGGCGCTGTTCATCATCTTGATGTGCAGCTCGAACTGCTTGGAAAGCGCCAGCACCGCCGTCATTTCTTCAACGGCATTGACGTTGCTCGCCTGCAGGAAGCCCGAGGTCAGCTTGACGCTCGCATCGGCCACGGCCGGCTTGCCATCCTTGGTGTGGATGGTGCCGTCCAGGCCTTTATTCATATTCTTCAGGTCCGGCTGGACCAGCTTGATACGGTCCACTTCGGCCATGACGCGCGGGCCTTCGCCCATGGCGCGGATACTGATGGTGCCGTCGGCGCCCACTTCGATCTTCTGCTGCGGCGGCACGGCAATCGGGCCACCGTTGCCCATGATCGGCATACCGTTACCGGCGCGCAGTACGCCCAACGCGTCGACGTTCATGCTGGCGCTGCGCACGTAGGCTTCGCCGCCGTCCGGGGTCTGCACGGCCATCCAGCCATCACCGTTGACGGCCACGTCCAGGTCGCGACCGGTCTCGATCATCGCCCCAGGGCTGAAGTCGGTCGCTGGACGTTCGGTCATGGCAAAGGCCCGCGCCGGAAAGCTGTCACCGAACACCGGCATCGAACGCGCCTGTTCCAGGTCGCGTTGAAAACCGTTGGTGGAAATGTTCGCCAAGTTGTTGGCATGGGCCTTCTGCGCCAGTGCATTCTGGCTGGCGCCGGTCATTGCCACATAAAGGTACTTGTCCACGCTCTTTCCTCTTTCTGACGCAGGCTTGCCGCCCACCGCTGTACTGATGAGGCTTAAGCAATTTGCGAACCAACTTTCTAAAAGAGGGTGAAGTGCAGGCTGGACGGGGGTTTGCGGGCGGGTCGTGACTTTTTGAGCGTTGGAGAGAGTCGAAAAAACGGCGGACTACTGCCGCGTGCGGCAAGTACAGGTCAAAGGTGGGAGGGGCGGTACGACGATTCGACTTGCTCCCTCCCACAGTTTTAACCCCAAGGGTGTCAGGTGGTTATTTGTCAGTCTTGAGGATTTCGTAATCGCGCAGTTTGTTGGCGATGGTGGTGTGCGACACCCCCAGGCGCTTACCCAGTTGGCGGCTGCTCGGGTGCTCGGCATACAAACTTTCCAGCACCGCCTTCTCGAACCGCCCGACAATCGCCTCCAAGCCGCCTTCCAGCGAAAAATCGCCAAGCGGCTGACGCACGCCATAATCCGGCAGGCGAATATGCTCAGCCTTGACCGTCCCGCCCTCGCACAACGACACCGCCTGGAACAGTACGTTTTCCAACTGCCGCACATTGCCCGGCCAGTGGTAGTGGCTCAGTCGCTCCATGGCCGCCGGCGCCAACCTGGGCAGCGGGCAACCGATCTGCCGGCTGGCCTGATCGAGAAAGTGCTCAACCAACGGCGCCAGCCCATCAAGGCATTCGCGCAGCGGCGGGATATGCAGCGACAACACATTGAGGCGGTGATAGAGGTCTTGGCGGAATTCGCCACGGGCGCAGAGTTCGGACAAGTCCACCTGGGTCGCACAAATCACCCGCACATCCAGGTACACCTCTTCGTCGCTGCCGACCCGACGGAAGCAGCCGTCCTGCAGAAAACGCAGCAATTTCACCTGCAGGCGTGCGCTCATTTCCCCCACGCCATCGAGAAACAACGTACCCCCCGCCGTCAATTCCAGCAGCCCGAGCTTGCCTTCAGCCCGCGCGCCTTCAAATGCGCCAGGGCCGTAACCGAACAGTTCGGTCTCGGCCATCGACTCGGGCAACCCGGCGCAGTTCAGCGCCATCAGCGGCGATTGCCCGCGTGGGCTGGCCAGGTGACAGGCGCGCGCCAACAGCTCTTTGCCGGTACCGGTTTCGCCTTCTATTAATAGAGGCGCATCCAGCGGGGCCATGCGCCGTGCTTCACGCACCACCGCCGCCATGACTTTGGAACTTTGGAAAATACTGTCAAAGCCACGCAGCTCCTGCTTGCGCACGTTGTAGATGCGCTCACCCACGCGGTCGGCGCGGTGCAGGGTCAGCACGGCGCCGGCCATGGCTTCGCTGTCATCGTGCTCGGAGGATTGCAGCGGCGCGATATCCGCCAGGAACACGTCGCCCTTGACCTTGACCCGCAGGCCATTGATCCGCGACTTGCTCGCGCGCACCAGTTCCGGCAAGTCGAAATCCTCGGCATAGCGCGACAGCGGAATGCCCGGCACTTCGTCCACGCGTACGCCGAGCAATTGCGCCGCCGCACGGTTGGCGGCGACGATGGAACCGCCCATGTCGATGGACAGCACCGGAAACTCCAGGGCACCGAGCAAGGCGTTGAGCTCCATATGCCGACGCTCGCTGGGCATCAGCCCTACCCTTTTTACACCGAACACGCCGGCAATCGCCTCGAACTGCGGGCGCAGCGCCTGAAACTGCATGTTCACCAGGTTCGGGCAAAACAGGTAGATGGCATTGCCATGTTCCCCACCGACCTCGCCTTTGGCGACGTTGACGCCGTACTCCACCAGCAGGTTGAGAATGTCCCGCAGGATGCCGATGCGGTTCTGGCAGTGCACTTTGATACGCATGAAAAGACCCGAAAAGTGGGGAAGCGCCGCGTCTTTTTGTCGCTGGGCGCAGATAGTCGTCAAGATTATGTGACAGCTTGTGGGCTTTTCCCAGCCCAATGCGGCGACGAGCCACGCAACCGTAACGAATACTTTACGAAATCCAGCCATTTTTCCTACATGCGCACCTCGCAGCCGGATGGAATCCCGCCCTCCACGGGTTATCAATAGGTGCATCGCAGGACATAACAAGAACGAATGCCTAGCAGGAGAGCCGTATGAAGCAGACGCACTACGTGGCACGCGAGCCCGATGCGCAAGGTTTTATCCACTACCCGCCGCAAGAACATGCGGTGTGGAACACCCTGATCACGCGCCAACTGAAAGTGATCGAGGGTCGCGCCTGCCAGGAATACCTGGACGGCATCGACAAACTCGGCCTGCCCCTGGACCGCATCCCCCAACTGGGCGAAATCAATAAAGTGCTGGCCGAGACCACCGGCTGGCAAGTCGCCCGGGTGCCGGCACTGATCCCCTTCCAGACCTTCTTTGAGCTACTCGCCAACAAGCAGTTTCCGGTGGCGACCTTTATTCGTACCCGTGAAGAACTGGATTACCTGCAGGAGCCGGATATTTTCCACGAGATTTTCGGCCATTGCCCGCTGCTGACCAACCCCTGGTTCGCCGAATTCACCCACACCTACGGCAAGCTCGGCCTGGCGGCCACCAAGGAACAGCGCGTGTACCTGGCGCGCCTGTACTGGATGACCATCGAGTTCGGCCTGGTGGACACGCCCGCCGGCCTGCGCATCTACGGCGGCGGGATTCTGTCGTCACCTAAAGAAAGTGTTTACTGCCTGTCGGACGAACCTGAGCACCAGACCTTCGACCCGCTGGAAGCGATGCGCACGCCGTATCGCATCGACATCCTGCAACCGCTCTACTTCGTGCTGCCCGAGCTCAAGCGCCTGTTCGAAGTGGCGCAGGAGGACATCATGGGCATGGTCGAACGCGGCATGCAGTTGGGTCTGCACGCCCCCAAATTCCCGCCCAAACCCAAAGCCGCGTAAACCACGATTTTTAAGGCCAGGTGAGTCTTTTCCCTGACCCCGCGTTGCTTTAGGGTGACGCTCACTGATCTTCAATCATTCGAATTCAGGACACCGCACATGACCACCTTGAACCAAGCCCACTGCGAAGCCTGCCGCGCCGATGCCCCGCAAGTCAGCGACGAAGAACTGCCGGTACTGCTCAAGCAGATCCCCGACTGGAACATCGAAGTGCGCGATGGCGTGATGCAGCTGGAAAAAGTCTTCCTGTTCAAGAATTTCAAATTTGCCCTGGCCTTTACCAACGCCATGGGCGAAATCTCCGAAGCCGAAGGCCATCACCCAGGCCTGCTCACCGAATGGGGCAAAGTCACCGTGACCTGGTGGAGCCACTCCATCAAGGGCCTGCACCGCAACGACTTCATCATGGCCGCACGCACCGACGAAGTGGCCAAGAGCGCCGAGGGCCGCAAGTAATGCATTTCGATGCCATAGGCCGTGTTCCCGGCGACCCGATCCTCGGGTTGATGGAGCTGTATGCCCAGGACCCCAACCCGAACAAGTTTGATCTGGGCGTGGGTGTCTATAAGGACGACCAGGGCCTGACGCCGATTCCGGCGTCGGTGAAGCGGGCGGAGCAGCGCCTGGTGGAGCAGCAAACCACCAAGACCTATATTGGCGGCCATGGCGATGCAGCCTTTGGCGCGCTGATCAGCGAACTGGTGCTCGGTGCCGGTTCAGCCCTGATCCGCGACCGCCGCACCGGTGCCACACAGACACCTGGCGGCACCGGTGCCCTGCGCCTGAGCGCCGATTTCATCGCCCACAACCTGCCCGGCCGTGGCGTGTGGTTGAGCGACCCGACCTGGCCGATCCACGAAACGCTCTTCGCCAAGGCGGGAGTCAAGGTCAGCCATTACCCCTACGTGGGCGCGGACAACCGCCTGGATGTGGCGGCGATGCTGGCGACGCTCTCCACCGTGCCCAAAGGCGACGTGGTCCTGCTGCACGCCTGCTGCCACAACCCGACCGGTTTCGACCTGTCCCAGGATGACTGGCGCCAGGTACTGCACATCGTGCGCGAACGCCAGTTGCTGCCACTGATCGACTTCGCCTACCAGGGCTTTGGCGACGGCCTGGAGCAGGACGCCTGGGCGGTGCGGTTGTTTGCGGCTGAACTGCCGGAAGTACTGATCACCAGTTCGTGCTCGAAGAACTTCGGCCTGTACCGCGACCGTGTCGGCGCGTTGATCGTATGTGCGGCGGACGCGGAAAAACTCACCGACGTGCGCAGCCAACTGGCGAATATCGCCCGAAACCTGTGGTCGACGCCGCCGGATCATGGGGCTGCGGTGGTAGCGACCATCCTCGGTGACGCCGAGCTCAAAGCCCTGTGGAGTAGCGAAGTCGAAGCCATGCGCGCACGAATCGCGCAGTTGCGTTCCGGGCTGGTGGACGCACTGGCACCCCATGGATTGGCTGAGCGATTTGCACATATCGGCGCGCAACGCGGGATGTTTTCCTATACCGGCTTGAGTGCCGAGCAAGTGAAGCAACTGCGCGAGAAGCACAGTGTGTATATGGTCAGTTCGGGACGGGCCAACGTGGCGGGAGCGGATGCAACGCGGTTGGCGCTATTGGCCCAAGCCATCGCAGACGTCTGCAACTGAAGAAACCGCTTCCAAATGAGGGAGAGACTGGCTCCCTCCCACATTTGGACTGTGGTGGACCTTCAGTTTGTGACCATCTCAGCCTTGAGCAGTGCCGCTCTGGCCTGTGCATCCGCCAATCGATACAACTCGATATGCCCATCCCAGTGCTCGATCAACGCCGTGCACGACTCCACCCAATCCCCGCAGTTGAGGTAATCCACCTCGCCCACCTTGCGAATCTCGGCATGGTGGATATGCCCGCACACCACGCCATGCAACTCGCGCTTGGTCACTTCATGGGCGATGGCCTCTTCAAAATCGCTGATAAAACTCACCGCGGTTTTGACCTTGTGCTTCAAATACGCCGACAGCGACCAATAGCCATAGCCGTACCGCGCCCGCCAGTGGTTCAGCCAGCGGTTCAAGGTCAGGGTGAACTCGTAGGCCGAGTCGCCGAGAAATGCCAGCCAACGGTGATAGCGGGTGATCACATCGAACTGATCGCCATGGATCACCAACAGGTGACGGCCATCGGCGGTCACGTGCACTGCCTCGTCGACCAACTGGATATTGCCCAGGATCAGCTTGGAGTAGCGGCGCAGGAACTCGTCATGGTTACCGGTAACGTAGATCACCTCGGTGCCACGCTTGGCCATCGTCAGCAGGCGGCGGATCACGTTGGTGTGGGCTTGAGGCCAATACATGCCGCCGCGCATTTTCCAGCCGTCGATGATGTCGCCCACCAGGTACACCTTGTCGGCGTGGTAACCCTTGAGGAACTGCGACAGGTGTTCGGCCTGGCAATCCCGGGTGCCCAGGTGCACATCGGAAATCCACAGGGTTCGCACCCGCTGCTTACGGCTGGGCTGGGTGAACTCGGCACTGGTCATGGGCATCCCTCGGCGCTGTTTTAGCGAGCTTGCGCCCTGGCGATTAATAGCCCATGACAACGGTGCGTCAGTCTGATGACAGCGATGAGCACATCACCCTGTCAGGCAAAACGCGCCGCAGCCCAAAGACATCGGCACGACCAACCCTTTAGACTGCAAGGCGGTTACCTCGTCCGTTCAAAGGATTGCAATGACTCCCCGCTCAGCCCTCGGCGCCCTGCACATCGGCGCACTGATGTTTGGCCTTACCGGCGTGTTCGGCAAACTGGCGGCCGCCTCGCCGTCGATCATCGTATTTGGGCGCGCCGTTTTTGCCGTGCTGGCGCTGGCGGTATTTGCCCGGTTTGCCAGCAACACCGCCTGGAAAACCCTTGAGCCACGCGACTGGCGACGCCTGCTGGTCAGCGGCGTGTTGCTGGCGGCGCATTGGGTGACGTTCTTCATCGCGGTCAAGGTGGCCGGTGTGGCAGTTGCCACGCTAGGGTTCACGGCGTTCCCGGCGTTTACCGTGATCCTTGAAGGGCTGATCTTCCGCGAGCGCATCCGTACCAATGAAATCGTCCTGGTAGTACTGGTCAGCGTTGGGCTGGTGCTGGTGACGCCGGATTTCAACCTCGCCAGCGAAGCCACCGGCGGCCTGCTGTGGGGCATCGCCTCAGGGCTGTTGTTCTCCCTGTTGTCGCTGAACAATCGCGCCAGTTCCGGGCGAATTCCGGCGGTACAGGCCGCGCTGTGCCAGAACGTGGTGGTTGCACTGTGCCTGCTGCCAGTGGCGGCGCCGGGGCTGGCGCACGTGCGGGCGCTGGACTGGTTGTGGATCGGCCTGCTCGGCGTGTTCTGCACCGGCCTGGCCCACAGCCTGTTTGTCGCCAGCCTCGCGGTGATCAAGGCGCGTACCGCCTCGGTGGTGTTTGCCATGGAGCCGGTCTACGGCATCACCGTGGCCTGGCTGTTGTTCGCCGAGACGCCCACCCTGCGCATGCTGCTGGGGGGCGCATTGATCATCGTCGCCATCGTGCTGTCGGGGCTGATGGGCAGTGCCAGCCAGGCCAAGCCGCCGGTTACGGCGGCCTGATCTATACTGTGCGCATCCGCAACAGTCTGTCGTCGTTCACCGGATAAGACTCCTCGACGACAGCCATGATGTTTGAAGTTGCTGCAAGCGAGTGGTCACTCCCTAAACGCTATGCAGGAGTTTCAACATGGAAATGCTCATCAACTTGCTGGTCCAGGTCATCAGCGGCGCCGTTGGCGGTAATCTGGCCGGCATGACCAAACAGAGCCTGGGCACCGGGCCCAATACCATCATAGGCACTATCGGAGGCCTGCTGCTGGGCCAGCTAATGTCAGCGCTCACCGGCACCGCCGGCGGCGAAGCACTGGATGTCGCGGCGGTCGGCAGCAATATTCTCGGCGGTGGCTTCGGAGGCCTGGTGTTGACGTGGCTCGTGGGCTTCATCAAAAGCAAGATGGCCGACAAGTAGCCACGCGCGTACCGGTCACCGTGCGGCAGCGGCGGTGACCTTCACTGCGTGCGCTCGTTATGCCCCAGGTCGCGTTGCGGGTCGATCCGGTCGCGTACGCGCTGCTTGAGCACCTTGGCTTCGGGAAACCCGCCGTCAGCCTTGCGCTCCCAGATCTGCACGCCGTCGCAGGTAATACGAAACGCGCCGCCCGTTGCAGGCTCCAGCGACACTCTGCCCAGGTCTTCGGCAAAGGTGCTCAACAGCTCCTGCGCCAGCCAGGCAGCGCGAAGCAGCCATTGGCATTGGGTGCAATAGGTGATGACGATCTCGGGTTTGCTCACGGACATGGTTTGACTGACTCCAGGCATGACAAGGGAGGCGGATCGGACGGCTATAATACCGGCCTTTGTCGCCCAGCCTCGAGATTCATGATGCGCCGCCTGTTGTCCTGCCTGTTCCTGTGCCTCATCCCTTTGCTTGCCGACGCCGTCGAGCCGCCACGCCCTAAAATCGGTCTGGTGCTGTCCGGCGGCGCCGCCCGTGGCCTGGCGCATATTGGTGTGCTCAAGGCGCTGGAGGAACAGGGCATTCATATCGACGCCATCGCCGGCACCAGCATGGGCGCGGTGATCGGCGGGCTGTACGCCTCGGGCTACAAGATCGACGAACTGGAAAAGCTCGCGCTGAGTATCGACTGGCAACAAGCCCTGTCCGATGCGCCGCCCCGCGAAGACGTGCCGTTTCGACGCAAGCAGGATGACCGGGATTTCCTGGTCAAGCAGAAGCTGAGCTTTCGCGATGACGGCAGTCTCGGCCTGCCACTGGGCGTGATCCAGGGCCAGAACCTCGCGCTGCTGCTGGAAAGCATGTTCGCCCACAGCAGCAACACGCGAAACTTCGACAAGCTGCCCATCCCCTTCCGCGCCGTGGCCACCGATATCACCACCGGCGAAAAAGTCGTGTTCAGCAAGGGGCACCTGCCCCAGGTGATCCGCGCCAGCATGTCGATCCCGGCAGTGTTCGCGCCAGTGGAGCTGGACGGCCGTTTGCTGGTGGACGGCGGCATGACCGATAACATCCCGCTGGATGTGGCGCGGGAAATGGGCGTCGACATTGCTATCGTGGTCGACATCGGCACCCCGCTGCGCTCACGCAAGCAACTGGCCACGGTGGTGGACGTGCTCAACCAATCCATCACCCTGATGACCCGGCGCAACTCCGAAGAACAGCTCAAGGCCCTGCACCCCAAGGACGTGCTGATCCAGCCGCCGCTGAGCGCTTACGGGGTGACGGACTTCGGCCGTGCCAAGGACATGATCGACGCCGGCTACCGCGCCACCCGCGCCCTCGACCTGCGCCTGGCCCACCTGCGCCCCGCCGAACCCATCGACCCGACGCTGGTCGCGGCACGCACGCCGGGTGAGCGCACCCCGGTGATCACCGCCATCAAGGTGGAGAACGACTCCAAGGTCAGCGACGACGTGATCCGCTACTACATCCGCCAACCTCTGGGCGAACCACTGCACCTGGGCCGCCTGCAAACCGACATGGGCACTTTGTACGGCCTGGATTACTTCGAGCAGGTGCAATACCGCGTGGTGAAAAAGGGCCAGGACAACACCCTGGTGATCAGCGCCCGCGGCAAACGCGCCGGCACCGATTACCTGCGCCTGGGCCTGAACCTGTCGGACGACATGCGCGGCGACAGCGCCTTCAACCTCGGCGCCAGCTATCGCATGAACGGCATCAACCGCCTCGGGGCCGAATGGCTGACGCGCGTGCAGATCGGTGATCGGCAGGAACTGTACAGCGAGTTCTACCAACCGATGGACACCGGCTCGCGCTACTTTGTCGCGCCCTACCTCAGCGCCCAGGCGCAGAACGTCGAGCTGATCCTGGACAACGACCCGATCTCCGAATACCGCCTGGAACGTTACGGCTTCGGCTTGAATGTGGGTCGACAGATCGGCAACAGCGGCGAGATCCGCTTCGGCGTCGGCGAGGCCTGGGGCAAGGCGGACGTGCGCATCGGCGACCGTAACTTACCCAGCGTGAGCTTCAACGAAGGGTTCTACGAACTCAAATATTCCTTCGATTCCCTGGATAACGTGTACTTCCCCCACACCGGCGAGGACATCGGCCTGGCCTTCCGTGAGTTCGAACCGGGCCTGGGCTCGGACCAACGCTACCGCCAGTGGGAATTCAAGCTGGACAAGGCCATGAGCCATGGACCGGACACCCTCGTTCTGGGCGGACGCTACGGGCGCACCCTGGATGGTGCGGACGTGGTGATTTCGAGCTACCTGCTGGGCGGTGCGCGGCAGTTGTCGGGGTTCCGCCAGGATGCGGTCTCGGGGCAGAACATCAGCCTGATGCGTGCCGTGTACTACCGCCGGCTGACGCCGCGTTCGTACCTGCCGCTGGATTTCCCGCTGTATATGGGAGCGTCGCTGGAACGGGGCCGGGCGTGGAACAACGACAACGAATTCGACAGCGGCTATATCAACGCAGCGAGTATTTTCCTCGGGTTTGATACGCCGTTGGGGCCGTTGAATTTCAGCTATGGGTTCAATGACGACAATCAGAAGGCGGTGTACCTGAACCTCGGCCAGACGTTCTAGCGCCACACACACATCCACTGTGGGAGGGACATTTGTGGTGAGCGGGCTTGCCCCGCTACCACAACAAACCCGCTCACCACAGCAAACCTGCCTGGGATAAATCAGCGTTCAGGTCAGGACTTTTCCAGATTCGCCAGAATGTGCCCGTGCACCCGCATGCACACTCTCAGATCCTCTTCATTCACCCCCACGAATAGCTCATGACGCAGGGCCGTGGCGATGGTCTCAATCTGCTCGATCAACGGCCGGGCGGTGTCACACAGCAAAATACGCTTGGCCCGGCGGTCTTCCACCACGGCCTGGCGTTGCACCAGGCCCTGGCTTTCGAGGCTGTCGAGCAAGCGGGCCAGGGTTGGCCCTTCTACGCCGACGCTTTGCGCCAGTTCACGCTGTGTGGGTGCTTCTTCAAAACGAGCCAGGTGCAACAGCACCAGCCAGCGCGCCTGGGACAAACCCAGCCCCGCCAAACGGCGGTCCAGCTCGGCGCGCCAACCTCGGGACATTTGCGCCAGCTGCATGCCAAAACGGTGTTGATCGGTTAAAGGCATAAAAAACTCATGATTTAGACTGAAAATAAAGTGTGGCTAATTATTAGTCAGCTAAGCATGAGCCTTGCCCGTAGGCAAGCGTCGCTATGTACTGATTCGTTACATTGTCGTAATTGGCACACTAAATTTCGAATTCAGACTGCAAAGCGGCCCGCACACAGTACAAAACACCTTCCGGCACACGCCCGGCAAACAGCGGCGCGATCTCGGCAACCGGTGGCAATTCGCCCTCTCCATCAAGAAACGCATCCTGGATCTCACCGAGCAAATCTTCCGGCAAATCAAGGCCCTGCTCCAGCGACAACTGCTGTTTGCCGATGGCTTCGGCAAGCAAGGTGTAGACGTTTTTTTCCGAGCATTGCAACTGGCCGGCGATCTGGATCGGAGTCATGCCGGCACGTGCCAGGCTGATCAGTTCGTGGCGAATATCGGCGATTTCCTTCGGCGCTTCAGCCTGGCCGCCGAGCACTTCGAGGAAGGCCTGGCCGTAGCGCTCCAGCTTGCGCGCGCCCACACCGCTGACCCGCGCCATTTCCGCCATCGTGGTCGGCTGCTCGCGCAGCATTTCCAGCAACGTGGAGTCGGGGAAAATAACGTAAGGCGGCACGCTGTGCTCCTGCGCCAGTTTGCGCCGCAGGGTGCGCAAGGCTTCCCACTGCTCGCGCTCTTCACCGCGCACCAACTGACTGGCCTGGCTGGTGCTGGTCTTGGCGGTAGTCTGAGGCTTGAGGTCGCGGCGCAGTTCCAGGCTCACCTCACCCTTGAGCAGCGGCCGGCAACTGTCGTTCAGGCGCAGGCCGCCATAACCTTCGATATCGATATCCACCAGGCCGCGCGCGACCATTTGCCGGAACAGCGAACGCCACTCGCCTTCGGCGCGGGCTTTGCCGACGCCGTAGACCGAGAGTTTTTCGTGGCCGAAGCTGCGCACCTTTTCGTTGTCCTTGCCCAGCAACACATCCACCAGATGGCCCACGCCATAGCGCTGGCCGGTACGGTAGATAGTCGACAACGCCTGGCGCGCGGGCTCGGTGGCATCCCAGGTCTGCACGCCGTCGATACAGTTGTCGCAATGACCGCAGGGCTGGGGCATGTCTTCGTCGAAGTACGCCAGCAAGGTCTGGCGACGGCAGCGGGTTTCTTCACACAGCGAGAGCATGGCGTCGAGCTTGTGCTGCTCCAGGCGCTTGTGGCGTTCGTCACCTTCGGAGTTCTGCAGCATCTGCTTGAGCATCACCACGTCTTGCAGGCCATAGACCATCCACGCATCCGCCGGCAGGCCATCGCGACCGGCACGCCCGGTTTCCTGGTAGTACGCCTCCAGGGATTTGGGCAGGTCCATGTGAGCCACGAAGCGCACGTTGGATTTGTCGATGCCCATGCCGAACGCGATGGTCGCCACCATGATCAGGCCTTCCTCGTTGAGAAAGCGCTTCTGGTGAGCGGAGCGCGTTTCATTCGGCAAGCCCGCGTGATACGGCAGCGCCGGGTAGCCCTGCTCACAGAGAAACGCGGCCACCTCATCGACCTTCTTGCGTGACAGGCAATAGACGATGCCCGCATCGCTGCGCCGCTCGGAGAGAAACGCGAGCAATTGCTTGCGCGGCTGCTCCTTGGGCACGATGCGGTAGAAGATATTCGGTCGGTCGAAGCTCGACAGAAATCGCTCGGCGTTCTGCAGGTGCAGGCGCTCGACGATTTCTTCGCGGGTACGCTTGTCGGCGGTGGCGGTCAGGGCGATACGCGGCACGTCGGGGAACAACTCGGCCAACTGACCCAGTTGCAGGTATTCGCGACGGAAATCGTGACCCCATTGCGATACGCAGTGGGCTTCATCGATGGCGAACAGGGCGATTTCCAGGCTCTGCAGGAACGCGAGCATGCGTGGCTGCACGAGGCGCTCGGGAGCCAGGTAGAGCATCTTCACTTCACCGCGCTTGATGCGCGCGGCCAGGTCGCGCTGCTGCTCGGCACTGAGGGTGGAGTTCAGGGCGGCGGCGGCGACGCCTAGCTCCTCCAGGGTCGCGACCTGGTCGTCCATCAACGCGATCAACGGTGAGACCACCACGGCCAGACCGTTGCGCAGCAACGCCGGCACCTGGAAGCACAACGATTTACCGCCACCGGTAGGCATCAATACCAGCGCGTCACCGCCGCTGGCCACGCGCTCAATGATCGCACCCTGGCGGCCACGAAAACTGTCGTAGCCGAAGATGTCCTTGAGGACGCGTTGAGCCTGCTCGAGCATGTATAACTCCAAAAAATAGTCCCGAAACCCTCTGTACAGGCTGGCCGAAAAAATACGCGCTCACGGAAAATAATCCGTAAGCGAAGTTTTCGCGGACTGGCGCCTAGCCTGCACGGGCATCACAAAACGCGGCAGTATACCCGAGCGTCATCCGCCAAAGGGCACCACTGACGAATTGCAGCCCGTCTCTAAAACCCGGCAAATCTGCATGGCGACTGGCTTGGGCGCGCAAGAACGCCTAGAATTCAGCATCGTTTATTCCCAAGGTAGTCCTTCAATGTCCTTCGCTGAGCAACTAACCCGCCTGCAAGCCTTCCTCGACGCCGACGAGCTGCATGACGAGGCGCTGGACTACGTGGCCGCCCACGGCTACCTGACCGCCCTGTCGATTTGCGCCGAAGAGGTTCCCGATCGCGAGTGGATCGATGCACTGTTCGCCGAAGAGCCACACTACGCCGACGACGCCCAGCGCGAAGAAATCGAAGCCACCCTGCTGGCCCTCAAGGCCCACATCGGTCGCCAACTGGCTTCCGACGAGGAATTCGAGCTGCCCTGCGAGCTGGACCTGGGTGAAGACCCGGACGACTCCGACCTGCGCGGCTGGTGCATCGGGTTCATGGAAGGCGTGTTCCTGCGCGAAGCCGCCTGGTTCGAAACCGCCGAGGAAGAAGTCAGCGAAATGCTGTTGCCGATCATGGTCGGTTCCGGCCTGTTCGACGACCAGCCGGAGTTCTCCGACATCGCCGCCGACGCCAACCTGATGGACGACATGATCGTCCAGATCCCGGAAGCCCTGACCGCGCTGTACCTGCTGTGCAACGCACCTGACGAAAAACCGGCGATCCTCAAGCCACGTCACCACTGAGCCGTTTGCCCGTGACACCCATGGGCAATCGCTCGCTGCTCCTGCGTTACGCGCTGCTGGCCATCGGCTGGTTGAGCGTAGCGCTGGGAGTGATCGGCATTTTCCTGCCGGTGTTGCCGACCACGCCCTTCCTCCTGCTCGCTGCCGCCTGCTTCGCTCGAAGCTCCCCGCGCTTCTACCAGTGGCTGGTGGATCACCCGCGCCTGGGCCCGTGGATTCGTGACTATCTGGACGGCAATGGTATCCCGCTCAAGGGCAAGGTCTACGCCATCGGTTTGATGTGGCTGAGCATCAGCATTTCCTGTTACCTGGTGCCGCTGCCATGGGCGCGCGGGTTCATGCTGACCAGTGCCGTGCTGGTAACGATCTATATCCTGCGCCAGAAAACCCTGCCCCCTCGATAAGCCGCGACATCACGTCGCGCTCAGACCATGGTCGACACTGACTAACCCCAGGCATCATGCGAGACTGTCCAACCGGGCCTGGACGGCCCGGGCGTTCTTATGCTCGGAGTTACCATGACGCTGTCCAGCGGGCTGATCGCCGCCGTTGCCCTGGCCTATATGGCCATTATGTTCGCCATCGCCTTCTACGGTGACCGTCGCCATGCGCCGCTGCCGCCACGCATGCGTGCGTGGGTGTACAGCCTGTCGCTGGCGGTCTACTGCACCAGCTGGACCTTCTTCGGCGCCGTAGGCCAGGCCGCCGAACAGCTGTGGGCGTTTTTACCGATCTACCTGGGACCGGTGCTGCTGATGGTGCTGGCACCCTGGGTCCTGCAGAAGATGACGCTGATCAGCAAGCAGGAAAACATCACGTCCATCGCTGACTTTATCGCCGCGCGCTACGGCAAGTCCCAGTCCCTGGCGGTGGTGGTCGCCTTGATCTGCCTGGTGGGTGTGTTGCCCTACATCGCCCTGCAACTCAAGGGCATCGTGCTGGGAGTGAACCTGCTGATCGGTGCCGGGGCGGACACCACCGGCACTCGCGCCCAGGACACGGCGCTGATCGTGTCACTGGTGCTGGCCCTGTTCACCATTGTGTTCGGCACGCGCAACCTCGACGCCACCGAACACCATCGCGGCATGGTACTGGCCATTGCGTTTGAGTCGCTGGTCAAGCTGTTCGCCTTCCTCGCGGTCGGCGCGTTTGTGACCTACGGCCTGTATGACGGTTTCGGCGACCTGTTCAGCCAGGCGATGCTCGCGCCACGGCTGGAGGAATACTGGAAGGAAACCGTCAACTGGCCGTCGATGGTGGTGCAGACCGGGGTGGCGATGATGGCGATCATCTGCCTGCCGCGACAATTCCATGTGACGGTGGTGGAGAACATCGACCCGCAGGATTTGCGCCTGGCCAAATGGGTGTTCCCCGCCTACTTGATCCTTGCCGCGCTGTTTGTCGTGCCCATCGCCCTCGGCGGCAAAATGCTGCTGCCCGGCTCGGTACTGCCGGATTCCTACGTGATCAGCCTGCCCATGGCCGAAGCCCATCCGGCACTCGCAGTGCTGGCGTTTATCGGCGGCGCCTCGGCGGCCACCGGCATGGTGATCGTGGCGAGCATCGCCCTGTCGACCATGGTCTCCAATGACATGCTGCTGCCCTGGCTGTTGCGCCGCTCCAGCGCCGAGCGGCCGTTCGAAGTGTTCCGCCACTGGATGCTCTCGGTGCGCAGGGTCAGCATTGTGATCATCCTGTTGCTGGCGTATGTCAGCTACCGCTTGCTGGGGTCTACCGCGAGCCTGGCCACGATCGGCCAAATCGCGTTTGCCGCCGTGACCCAACTCGCTCCCGCCATGCTCGGCGCGCTGTACTGGAAGCAGGCCAACCGGCGGGGGGTGTTTGCCGGGTTGGCTGCCGGTACATTCCTGTGGTTCTACACGCTGGTCCTGCCGGTTACGGCGAAAAGCCTGGGTTGGTCCCTCAGCCTCTTCCCTGGACTGACATGGCTGCATTCGCACCCGCTGGGGCTGTCCGTCACGTCGTTGACGCTGGGCACCGTGTTCTCGCTGGCGGGTAATTTCACCCTGTTTGTGTGGGTGTCGATGCTGTCGCGCACGCGAGTGTCCGAACACTGGCAGGCCGGTCGCTTTATCGGCCAGGAAACCAGCCCGCGCGCCAGCGCGCGCTCGATGCTGTCGGTGCAGATCAGTGACCTGCTCAGTCTTGCGGCGCGTTTTGTTGGTGAAGAGCGTGCCCAGCAGAGTTTCATTCGCTTCGCTTATCGCCAGGGCAAGGGCTTCAACCCCAACCAGAACGCCGACAACGACTGGATTGCCCACACCGAGCGCCTATTGGCCGGTGTACTCGGCGCCTCGTCGACACGCGCAGTCGTAAAGGCAGCGATTGAAGGCCGGGAAATGCAACTGGAGGATGTCGTACGTATCGCTGACGAAGCGTCGGAAGTGCTGCAATTCAACCGCGCGTTGCTGCAAGGCGCCATCGAGAACATCACCCAGGGCATCAGTGTGGTGGACCAGTCCCTGAAGCTGGTGGCCTGGAACCGCCGTTACCTGGAGCTGTTCAACTACCCGGAGGGGTTGATCAGCGTGGGCCGGCCGATCGCCGACATCATCCGCTACAACGCCGAGCGCGGCCTGTGCGGGCCGGGCGAAGCCGAAGTGCATGTTGCGCGACGCCTGCACTGGATGCGCCAGGGCCGTGCGCACACCTCCGAGCGTTTGTTCCCCAATGGGCGAGTGATCGAGTTGATCGGCAACCCGATGCCCGGAGGTGGTTTTGTCATGAGTTTTACCGACATCACCGCGTTCCGCGAAGCCGCGCAGGCGCTGACCGAGGCCAACGAAGGCCTGGAACAGCGCGTGGCCGAACGCACCCATGAACTGTCGCAGCTCAATGTCGCGCTCACGGATGCCAAAGGTGTGGCGGAATCCGCCAGCCAGTCGAAAACGCGCTTTCTCGCGGCCGTCAGTCACGATTTGATGCAACCGCTGAACGCCGCACGCCTGTTCTCCGCCGCCCTGTCCCACCAGAACGAAGGACTGTCCAGCGAAGCCCGGCAACTGGTGCAGCACTTGGACAGTTCGCTGCGCTCGGCCGAAGACCTGATCAGCGACCTGCTGGATATATCGCGCCTGGAAAACGGCAAGATCAACCCGCAACGCCAGCCCTTTGTGCTCAACGAGCTGTTTGACACCCTGGGCGCCGAATTCAAGGCACTCGCCCAGGAGCAAGGCCTGCGCTTCCGCCTGCGTGGCAGTCGCTTGCGGGTGGACAGCGACATCAAGCTGTTGCGGCGAATCCTGCAGAACTTTCTGACCAACGCCTTTCGCTATGCCGACGGCCCGGTACTGCTTGGCGTGCGCCGACGCAAGGGCGAATTGTGCCTGGAAGTCTGGGACCGTGGCCCCGGCATTCCGGTGGATAAACAGAAAGTGATCTTCGAAGAGTTCAAGCGCCTGGACAGCCATCAGACCCGTGCTGAAAAAGGCCTGGGCCTGGGCCTGGCGATTGCAGACGGACTGTGCCGCGTGCTGGGCCATCGTCTCCGCGTGCGCTCATGGCCAGGCAAAGGCAGCGTATTCAGTGTGCGCGTTCCGTTGGCCCGCAACCAGGCCAGCCCGCAGGTCAAGCTCCCCCAGGAAACCGGTCTGCCGCTGAGCGGCGCGCAGGTGCTGTGCGTGGATAACGAAGAGAGCATCCTGATCGGTATGCGCAGCTTGCTGACGCGCTGGGGTTGCGAGGTATGGACCGCCAGCGACCAGGCGCAATGCGCCGCGTTGCTGGCCGAAGGCGTACGGCCACAACTGGCGCTGGTGGATTACCACCTGGACCACGGCGAAACCGGCACTGAGTTGATGGGCTGGCTGCGCGCGCAACTGGCAGAGCCGATTCCCGGCGTGGTCATCAGCGCCGACGGCCGTCCGGAGATGGTCGCCGAGGTGCATGCGGCGGGGCTGGATTACCTGGCCAAACCGGTCAAGCCTGCGGCTTTGCGCGCGTTGATCAGTCGGCATTTGCCGCTTTAGAACGGCTGTACTCAGTCAAAATCTGGGAGGGGCACTGCGTTTACTCGGGAAGGTGCGCCACGCCGTCTGAGTCGGTCATCGCCCGCTCCAGCAAATCCGCCGGCAGGCTTTTGCTGGCGCGGGCGCCGAGCAGCCTTAGCTGCTCCGTGCGGCTGACCAGATTCCCGCGTCCATCCGTCAGCTTGTTGCGCGCCGCGCTGTAAGCCTTGTCCAACTGCTGCAGACGGTTGCCCACTTCATCCAGGTCCTGGATAAACAGCACGAACTTGTCGTACAGCCAACCGGCGCGCTCGGCAATTTCCCGCGCATTCTGACTTTGACGTTCCTGCTTCCACAGGCTGTCGATCACTCGCAGCGTGGCGAGCAGCGTGGTAGGGCTGACGATCACGATATGGCGGTCGAAGGCCTCCTGAAACAGGTTCGGCTCAGCCTGCAACGCGGCGGAAAACGCCGCCTCGATCGGCACGAACAGCAACACGAAATCCAGGCTGTGCAGCCCTTCCAGGCGCTTGTAATCCTTGCCGGCCAAACCTTTGACGTGATTGCGCAGCGACAGCACGTGCTGCTTCAACGCCGCCTGGCCGATCACTTCGTCATCGGCGGCGACGTACTGTTGATACGCCGTCAGGCTGACTTTGGAGTCCACCACCACCTGTTTGTCGCCGGGCAACATGATCAGCACATCCGGCTGGAAACGCTCGCCGTCCGGGCCTTTGAGGCTGACCTGGGTCTGGTACTCGCGGCCTTTTTCCAGGCCGGCATGTTCCAGCACCCGCTCAAGGATCAACTCGCCCCAATTGCCTTGGGTCTTCTGGCCCTTGAGCGCTCGCGTCAGGTTGGTGGCCTCGTCTGACAGACGCAGGTTGAGTTGTTGCAGGCGTTCGAGCTCCTTGGCCAGGGAAAAACGCTCGCGCGCCTCGTTCTGGTAGCTCTCTTCGACACGTTTTTCGAACGACTGGATGCGCTCTTTCAAAGGATCGAGCAACTGGCCCAGACGCTCCTGGCTGGTTTCGGCAAAACGTTGCTCACGTTCGTCGAAGATCTTGCCGGCCAACTCGGCAAACTGCGCCCGCAGCTCGTCCCGCGAGCCTTGCAGGTCGGCGAGGCGCTGTTGGTGGCTTTCCTGCTGCTCGCGCAGTTCGGCGCGCAAGGCGGCGGCGAGTGCGTCGAGGCGGCGCAATTCGGTTTCCTTGGCGTTGCGGTCGAGGTTCCAGGCATGCGCCGCGTCGCGGGCGTTGTCGCGGTCGATCTGCAACAGCTCGACTTCGCGGCGCACGGCGGCCAGGTCGGCTTGCTTGGCGGCGTTGGCCTGGCTCAGGTCGCTGATCTCATCGCGGCTGGCATCCAGTTGCGCGATGAGGCCTTCCTGGGCCAGTTGCGCCGTGGCCAGGCGTTCTTCGAGCAATTCCCAGCCGGTGGTGCGCTCGGTCAGTCGCCGTTGAATCCGCCAGCACACGGCCAATAACGGCACTGCAGCACCCGCAAGCCCCAGGGCGATACTGGTCCAGTCAAACACCATAGCCATTTCTGCCATTACCGAAAAAGAGCAAGGTTAACCAAGCAGAGCGCGGGAGGACAGCTCAGTCTTCGACCTGGCCCAGTTCGCGCTGGGCGCGGCGATCGCCGGCACGGGCGGCCAGGCGCAACAGGTCGTGACCGATGCGGCGATCACGGGCGTTGCCGCATTCACGGCACATCAATTGGCCCAGGCGGCTTTGCGCGACGACCACACCTTCGCGGGCCGGCTGCTTGAGCAAGCGCCCGGCGAAGTGCTGGACGTTGGGCTTGTGCCCCAGGCGCGGGCTGTCGAGCAACCACAAGGCGACTTTCAAGGAGAACCGCTTGGGCGCGGTAACAGCCTGCGGCGTGTCGGTAACAGAAAGTGATACTGAGCGAAACTTCATAAAGCACTGTGGGAGCAGATCGGAAGGCGCGCCACTCTACCCTTTTTTTCGTCGAGGTAAAGCTGAAAAAATCTTGCACGCCCGTGCTAGAGCAAGCGCTTGGGACAATCCACAGAAGCTGTGGATAACTCAGTGGACAACCCCCCTTTAACCCGCGCAAACGCCCATGGAACGGGGCTCGCAGTCAAACTGACGATTTTTTCACCAATAAAAAAAAGCCAGATTTTTCATTGACTTAAATTTCCATTGCAGGCAAATGGCGGCCCGGCGCGGCCGTTGACAGGGTGGTAACAGTGACCGCAACTAATGTGCACAAGTCACTATTCGTCGGTTTATCCCACCCTTTTTTTTTAAAGCAACAGCTTCAACAGCGTTACCGCATGGGCGCAAACAGGACTTTTCAAATCTCTGCAGCCTCGCCACACTGCCCGGCCGGCAACGCAACGTGGAGGGGTCAATGAAAGGAATTCTGTTATTTGCCGTGTTGTTATTGGCCACCTGCGCCATTTCCCTGGGGATCAACGCCGCACTGCCGTCGCCGGATGGCGCATTGTTTGCCATCGCTATCCTGTTGTCGGCCGCCTTCACCGCCGCGAGCCTGTGCATCGAACTGGGTGATGGCCGCATCAATGACATGGGCGATGTGATGAAGGCGATCGAAACCGGTCAGTCCCTGCGCCTCACCCTTGCCGCCTATGGGCTGGGTTGTTCATTGGCGGCGGCCGCTACCGTGCTGGTCTATCGCTGCCTGCTGGGCGGCTGATTGAATCTTTTTGGTGATGCCCCTTCCATTGGCCGTTTCAATCCGTTACTATCCGCGGCGTTAGTACCAAGCTGAAAGTCAATTCTGGTCGAACACTCCCCTGAACAACACGGGATCGACCACCTAGATGGTTTCCAGGTATCACTTGCGACGACACTGCCTTTGAATAAGCAAAGGGTGCCGCGAAGTTTCCATACTCTGACCGAACCAACCTGCAAATTGATCAGGATCTTCACCCTGGGCCCAGAACCTTTGCCCCTGTTGTGTTGCCTGCCCTCCTAAGTACCTACCTGCCAGCCCAAGCGCGCCTAATTTATCAGCGCTTCAAACTGGCTGCTTTGTTCCAGTCGGGTTCTTCGTTTGATCAATGGTGATCAACGTTACTGGAACGTTTTAACGTTGCACGGTTCTTAATCCGTGTCATTTGTAGGAACACCCATAACATGAACGCTCAAATCCATACTCAGGATGCCATTCGCACCCTCACCAACGCTTTTGCCCCAATGAACTGCCTGATCATGGCTGCTCGCAAAGGCTGCTTCAGCTTCACTCTGGTCAACGAACACGGCATCGCACGTCACAGCGAACGCCTGTACCCCGATCAATACTCCAGCGCAGAACCGCTGCAGGCCGTGATCGAGCGTACCCGTCAGGCACTGGTTGCCTGATCGACCCGAGTCGCTGAAACCCAAAAAACCCTGTTTAACACGCAGGGTTTTTTATTGCCCGCGATTCGGTAATTGAGCCTTTGCACTAAGTTCAAATGGATATAACCGTTATAACTGCACAGACAAGATGTTTTAAAAACAGTCCTTTACATCATGAATATGACACTACACTTCAACTCAAGCGGCATGATCCGCTTCCGGCGAGCCTGAGACTTCGATTCAACTGCTGCCAAACCCCCTTCTCAGGCCTCGCCGTCCACTTTTACGGATTGAGGCCTGTATGGGTATCGCCGCCAGCGAATTGTGTCGTTATGTGATCCGGCCCACGCTGATGTACCTCGGCCGCCATGACCCTGCGGCCGAATCCCTGCTGCTGGGCATTGCCGCCAGCCAGTCGGAACTCGGCTCCGCCTTGCATGACCGGCACGGCCATGGTCTGTACAGCATCACCGAACTTCGCCATCGCGCCCTATGGGATGACTACCTGGCACTGGATCCCGAACGTGCCAGCCTGGTACGCGGACTGGCCAGCCAACATGCATTCCTCAGCGCCCCCCAGTTGGAGTTGACCGTCAACCTGCGCTACGCCACCGCCATTGCCTGGTTACTGGTTGAACAACACAGCCCGACACTGCCACCACCCGGTGATGTATTGGCCATGGCACGTATCTGGAAAGAAATATTTCATCCACAAGGACGACTGTGCGATTTCACCCGCGCATGGCAAACCAGCGTTTCCCCCATGAATCACACGGCTTGCTGACCGGGCAATTTGCAAGATTCGCCAAAAACACCGAATTCTGGTCGGATTGTCCTACAAAACCGCTCTATCTCCTGCATTACAGCCTATAGCGCGATGTTAATTTTATTGATACTTTCCGCAGCGGTGATCACACGGAGTTCTAATAATGAAAAAAGTAATGCTCAAGACCACACTTAGCCTCGCCGTTGCCATGGCATCTTCCCAACTGTTCGCAAGCGGCTTCGCACTCAACGAACAGAGCGTCAGCGGGATGGGTACCGGTTTCGCAGGTCGCTCTTCTTCTGCCGATGATGCAAGCACTGTGTACGGTAACCCTGCCGGTATGGCTCGCCTGAGCGGCCAGCAGATCACCGGTGGCGTCGCGGCCATCGATGCGTCGACCGACATCAGCAATACCGGCGGCAATTCTCGCGGCTCCAACAAAGGTGACATGGTTCCGTTCACCGCGGTGCCATTTGGTTTCTACACCAACAAACTCAACGATCAGTGGGCTGTCGGCTTCGGTGTCTACGCACCGTTCGGCCTGGTGACCGACTATGAAAACGGCTTCCAGGGCCGTGGCTTCGGCAGCAAGAGCGAAGTGAAGGTCATGACCTTCCAGCCAACTGTCAGCTATGCGTTCAATGATCGGGTATCCATCGGCTTTGGCCCGACCATCAACCGTATTTCCGGTGTGCTCGAGTCGGACAAGACACTGAACCCGCTGGCCTCCGACACCAACGTCAAAATCAAGGGTGACGATACCGCCCTGGGCTTCAACGTCGGCGTATTGGTGCAGGCCACTGACACCACGCGCGTGGGCCTGACCTACCACTCGAAGGTCAAGTACAAGCTCGAAGGCCACACCACCGTCAGCGGCCCGACCGCCACCCAGCCGTTCCTGCGTAACAACCGTTACGACGCCTCGCTGAAAATCGATACCCCAGAGTCCTACGACCTGTCGGTCACTCAAGACCTGACCGATGCCTGGAAACTCTATGGCGGTGCAACCTGGACACGCTGGAGCCGCCTCAAAGAAATCACCGTCAACAACGAAGGCGTAACCGCTGCCGGTGGCCTGCTCGCGCCTAGCCAGCTCGGCGCTATCACCGAAGAACAAAACTGGCATGACACCTGGGCCTACGCCGTGGGTACCTCGTACCAGTTGACCAAGCAAGTCGTGCTGCGGACCGGTTTGACCTTCGACCAGTCACCGACCAACAACACCAATCGTTCGCCACGCATCCCAACGGGTGACCGCACGATCTTCAGCGTGGGTCTGGGCTACAAAGTCATGGATAACATGACGGTCGACCTTGCCTACTCGTACCTGAAAGAAGAAGACGTCAAGGTCAACCAGACAGCCAACCCGCCTTCGACGGCCAGCTACCGCGCCAAGTATGAAAACAGTGCCAACGGTTTCGGCCTGGGCATGACTTACACCTTCTGATCCAGACCGGTGTAAAAAAGCCCCGCTCTCCTGCAAAGGAGGCGGGGCTTTTTAGTCGGTGTCGATCAGGGCTTGGAGGCGATTGCCTTCTCTACCGCCTCGATCAGCTCAGGACTGTCCGGCTTGGTCAAACTGGAAAAATCACCAATCACCTTGCCCTGACGGTCCACCACGTACTTGTAGAAATTCCACTTCGGCGCGTTGCTCTGCTGCGCCAGCACCTTGAACAGGTGTACCGCGTCCGGCCCCTTGACCTTCTGCGGTTCGGTCATGGTAAAGGTCACGCCGTAATTCACGTAGCAGACCTTGGCGGTTTCCTCACCTGTCTTGGCTTCCTGCTTGAAATCATCGGACGGCACACCGATCACTTCCAGCCCTTGGTCCTTGTAGCGTTGATACAAGGCTTCGAGGCCTTTGAACTGCGGCGCGAACCCGCAAAAACTCGCGGTATTGACGATGACCAACGGTTTGCCGGCAAAGCGCTGGCAGAGGTCGATGGACTCCTTGGCGCGCAGCTTGGGCAATTGGCCTTCAAGCAAGGGCGGGCAATCGGCGGCCAGGGCCACACCGCCAAATGCAGCCATCAACACAGGTACAGCCAGCCAGCGCATCTGCATGTCGAAACGTCCTTTAAAGAATCCAGGCATCGAACTTAACAGATCGACATGCCCAGTTGCATCAACGCCAACCCACCCCGCTGCCAGCCCCACCAGGCCAGGGCCAGCAACAGCGCGATCGCGGCTGCCCCACCGAACAGGTATCCAGTCGAATTCATGCTGCCTCCATCTGCGCCTGCAATCGCGCGACCGGCCGCTCACGTACCGGCCAATTCAGGGCGGCGGCGAGCAGGCTGAGCAGGATCGCCACCTGCCAGATCAAATCGTAGTTACCGGTTCGATCATAGACCACGCCGCCTAACCAGCCGCCCAGGAATGAACCCAGCTGGTGGAACAGGAATACGATCCCACCGAGCATGGAGAGGTTTCGCACACCAAACAGCGTGGCGACCGTGCCGTTGGTCAGCGGCACCGTGGACAACCACAGAAAGCCCATCGCCATGCCGAACAGATACGCGCTGATTTCGGTGACCGGTGCCCACAGGAACAGCACAATCACCACCGCGCGCAGCAAGTATAAACCGGTCAGCAAGCGCGGCTTGGACATGCGCCCACCGAGCCAGCCGGCGGTGTAGGTGCCGAAGATATTAAACAGGCCGATCAACGCCAACACAGTGGTGCCGACAGTAGCCGGCAAATGCTGGTCCACCAGGTATGCCGGCAGATGCACACCGATAAACACCACCTGGAAACCGCAGACGAAAAAGCCAAAAGCCAGCAACCAGAACCCGGAGTGGGAGCAGGCTTCCTTCAAGGCCTCACGCAGGGTTTGCTGACCAACCACGACCGGCAGCGGTCGATCCTTGAGCATCGTCACCAGCGGCAGGATCAGCGCCACCATCAAGCCCAGCGCCAACAAGGCGGCCGACCAGCCCAGCCAGCCGATCAGGCCCAAGGTGCCCGGCACCATGGCGAATTGGCCGAACGAGCCGGCGGCGCTGGCAATGCCCATGGCCATGCTGCGTTTTTCCGGCGCCACCGCACGGCCGACCACGCCCAGGATCACCGAAAACGAGGTGCCGGACAGGCCAATACCGATCAGCAGGCCCGCACTCAACGACAGCGTCCAGGCCGAATCGGACATGCCCATCAGCACCAGGCCGGCGGCGTACAGCACCCCGCCGACAAATACGGCCTTGGTGGCGCCGAAACGGTCGGCCAACGCACCGGTAAACGGCTGCGCCAAGCCCCAGATCAGGTTCTGCAAGGCGATGGCAAAAGCAAAGGTTTCACGGCCCCAGCCGAATTCGCTGCTCATCGGTGCCAGGAACAGGCCGAAACCATGCCGCACGCCCAAGGACAGCGCCAGGATCAGCGCACTCCCCACAAGGATCCAACCGCTGGTGCGCCACATCGAGGTCATTTCTTATTCTCCGCTCGCGGGTATATACCCGCTTGTGTTCGAACAAACCCGCCCTCAGGCGAGTTCGTCCAGCAAGGCCAACAAGGTTTCGCGTTTTTGCACGCCGAGTCGATCGATCAGTTTCTGTTGCGCCGCTTCCCAGGCCGGCAAGGCGGCGGCCAGACGTTCTGCACCGGCTTCGGTGAGCAGCACCAGGCGGTTGCGCAGGTCATTGCCCTCGACCAACTGCACCAACCCTTCGCATTCCAGCACCCGCAGGTTTCGCCCCAAGGTGCTGCGATCCAGGCCCATGGCTTCCGCCAGGCTGGAAATGCTCGGTTGATCGAGACGTTGCAGGTTGCACAGCAAGGAATACTGGGCGACGTTGATCCCGAAGCCGTCAAGGGCGCCGTCGTAGTGCCTGCTGACGCCACGGGCGGCGCGTCGCAGGTTGGTGCATAAACATTGGGAAGCAAGCATGGAACGTGTATATACCCGCGATTAAGAGAATGCAAGAAAGTGTTACAGGGCGAGGCCGACCACAACCGTGACTTCGAGCAGCTCCAACAAGGCTCCGGCCGTATCGCCGGTGGTGCCGCCAAGGCGATTGACCATCAACTGGCGCAGGCCCACAAAGCAGAGCGCAGCGAGCAACACGGCAACGCCGCCGTTGAAACCGCCGATAAGCATGCAGGCCAGGCCACTGAGGATCAGTACCTGCTGGCCGACAGTCCTCGGTAAATGATCCGACAGTGCCTGGCCCAACCCGCCTGCGCGCACATAGCGCGTGGTGAGGAACAACGCCAGCATCGAGGCCCGCCCGATCAGCGGTGCCAGGATCAACGCCGCGCCGTTGTGCTGCTCGATCAAGGCCACCAAGGCGGTGAACTTGAGCAGCAGCACCAGCCCCAGCGTGACCACGGCAATCGGCCCGCTGCGCGGATCTTTCATGATGGTGAGGGTGCGCTCGCGGTCGCCGAAGCCCCCCAGCCAGGCATCGGCGCTGTCCGCCAGGCCGTCCAGGTGCAGGCCGCCGCTGAGCAACACCCAGGCCGTCAGCAGCAGCGCCGCATGCAGCAACAGCGGCGTGCCCATCAGTGCCGAATTCAGCCCCCACAACAGCAGCCCGAACAGCAACCCCACCACCGGGTAAAACAGCAACGAGCGTCCCAGCTCCTGGGGTTGCGGCATGCCGGGCAGACGAATTGGCAAGCTGCTGAGAAATTGCAGGGCAATCCAAAATGGCAGCATCGTCAGATTCCTTCCTTCAGCCCACCATCGGCGGCCACCCGCAGGCTGAACAAGCCGCCATGGCCGACCTCCACATTCAGCAACTGTTCACGGGGCAACCCTCGGGCACGCGCCAGCAGCAAGCGCATCACGCCGCCATGGCTGATCAACAACACGCGCTCACCGGCGTAGGTCTGGTGCAGGCGTGAGACAGCGCCTAGAACCCGTTCGGAAAATGCGCTGACCGGCTCACCCTCGGGCGGCGTGAAGCCATAGGGATCGGCCCAGAACAACCCAAGGCCTTCGGCGTCGGTGTCCATCAACGCCGCCGCGCTTTGCCCTTCCCAGGCGCCGAAGTGCAGCTCTTGCAGGTCTTTTTCCAAGTGCACCGTTAGATTGAGCCGTGCGCCCAACTCATCGGCGAACCGCGCGCAGCGCTGCAATGGCGAACTGATCAACCGGTCCCAAGGTCCTCGCTCCGCCACCGCGGCGCGCATCTGCTCCCAGCCCCTGGCAGTCAACGCGTCGTCGAGGCTGCCGCGCAGGCCGCCGCCCAGCTCGGTTTCACCGTGGCGCAGCAGGTCCAGGTGCAAGATCATGCCGGGCGGTCCGCCACGGCCGCTTCGGCAAAGGTCGCCATCTGCCCATGCAGCGCACACGCCAGGCGCAGCAGCGGCACGGCCAACGCGGCGCCACTGCCTTCACCCAGACGCAGGCCCAGTTCCAGCAAAGGTTGCGCATCGAGGCTGTGCAGCACATGCCGATGTCCAGGCTCGGCGCCACGATGGCCGAACACCAGCCAGTCGCGGCACGCCGGGTTCAGACGCGTGGCGACCAGCGCGGCCACCGTGCAGATAAACCCATCCACCAGCACCACGACGCCTTCCTGGGCACACGCCAGATAGGCACCCGCCAGCGCAGCAATCTCAAAACCGCCCAGATTGAACAGGGTTTGCAGCGCATCATCGCGCTGCCCGGCGTGCAGCGCCAAGGCACGCTCGATCACCGCCACCTTGTGGCTGACACCGTCGGCGTTCAAGCCCGTACCCGGGCCGGTCAGGTCGCTGACCTGGCACTCGAGCAACGCACACGCCAGCGCACTGGCGGCGGTGGTGTTGCCGATGCCCATTTCACCGCCGATAAACAGTTGCGCAGCGTTTTCACGTGCACGCAGCACACTCTCGCGACCCGCTTGCAGCGCCGATCGTCCCTGCGCGACGGTCATGGCCGGACCCTTGACGAAATTGGCGGTGCCGGCGCCGAGATTCAGGTGATGCACACCGGGCAAGCTCAGCGAAGGGTTCACCGTGCCGAGATCAACCACCTCCAACCGCGCATCCAACTGCCGCGCCAACACACTGATGGCCGCGCCGCCAGTGACAAAGTTATGCAGCATCTGCCCGGTGACTTCCTGGGGAAAGGCCGACACACCTTCGGCAACCACACCGTGGTCGCCGGCAAAAATCGCGATCCATACCCGATCCATCGACGGTTTGACCTGGCCCTGCAAGCCGGCCAATTGCACCGCCAGCGCCTCCAACTGGCCGAGGGAGCCAGCCGGTTTAGTCAATTGCTGCTGGCGTGCCAGGGCGTGTTCGTACGCCGTGGTGTCCATGGACTTACAAGGGTTAAGCCACCAGGTGTCAGTCATAACGCAGTACCTTTCAAGGTCAGGGGCAGGCCGGCAACCGTCAGGACAACACGCTGACAACGCTCGGCCAAGGCTTGATGCAGCCAACCGGCTTCATCCACATAGCGGCGAGTCAATTCGCCCAGCGGCACGACACCCAGACCGGTCTCGTTGCTGACAAAAATAATTTCACCCGTCAGCGTGGCCAGGCTTTGCAGCAGTTGCTCACGCTCGAACGCCAGGCGCTCCGGGTCTTCAAGCATGAGCAGATTGGTCAGCCACAAGGTCAGGCAATCCACCAGCAGGCAGCGGTCGGGGCCGGCGTTCTCGCGCAGCACCCGCGCCAACTCGACGGGTTCTTCGATCAAGCCCCAATGCGCCGGGCGACGCTGACGATGCAGAGCGACGCGCGCATTCATCTCGCCGTCCAGCGGTTGGCTGGTGGCGATGTAAATGACGGATAAGGCGCTGTCGCTGGCAAGCCTTTCGGCGAGGCGGCTTTTACCGGAACGGGCGCCGCCGAGGATCAGTTGAAACATGGGAACACTCCTTTCTCGCCCGGCAGATAAGTTGAAGCTGACACCCTCACACATTGGGATCGGTGTGCATCCGTTAAACTCCACACAATCTGCGTAACAGTTCGGTATCCAGATGGTTCTCGACCAAATCCGCCAACCGCTCAATGTCGCGCTCGCGCAGGGCGTGGTAATCCACCTCCTGCACGTCCCGCAGTCCCGCCCAGCGCAACAAAGCGCTGCACGCAGCCGGGGTTTCGAACAGGCCGTGCAGATAAGTGCCGAGGATCTGCCCGTCGGCACTGCGGGCGCCGTCAGTACGGCCGTCATCCAGTTGCACGGCCGCGTTCGATAACGCTGCGCCCGATGTCACGCCGGCATGGATCTCATAGCCGCTGACCTCGGCATCCTCCAGCAACAAACGTCCGCGTACATTGCGCAGCTGTTTTTCTTCTTCCAGCGTGGTGCTGAACGCCAGCAGGCCCAAGCCGGCGCTGGAACCTGCCGGCCCTTCCAGGCCCAACGGGTCGTGCACCTGCTCGCCAAGCATCTGCAGGCCGCCGCAAATGCCGAGCACCTTGCCGCCATAGCGCAAATGCCGCGCCACGGCCGTGTCCCAGCCATTGGCGCGCAAATACGCCAGATCGCTGCGCACGCTTTTCGAGCCCGGCAGAATGATCAGGTCGGCGGCGGGAATCGGTTGGCCCGGCCCGATAAATTGCAAATCCACCTGGGGATGCAGGCGCAGCGGGTCGAAATCCGTATGGTTGCTGATGCGCGGCAGCACCGGCACCACCACCTTGAGCACCTGCGCCGCCTTGTCGATCTGGCGCCGGTCAATGCCGTCCTCGGCTTCCAGGTGCAGGTCCATCACATATGGCAATACGCCCACTACCGGTTTGCCGGTGCGCGCCTCCAGCCAATCCAGTCCCGGCTGCAGCAGGGCGATATCACCGCGAAAACGGTTGATGATGAAACCTTTGACCCGCGCCTGTTCGCTGGGCGAGAGCAACTCCAGCGTGCCGACCAAATGGGCGAACACCCCGCCACGGTTGATATCGGCGATCAACAACACCGGGCAATCCACCGCCTCGGCGAAGCCCATGTTGGCGATGTCATTGGCGCGCAGGTTGATCTCCGCGGGCGAGCCCGCACCCTCCACCATCACCACCGGGTAGGTTTCGCTCAAACGCGTGTGGGACGCCAGCACGGCTTGCATCGCGATGGCTTTGTAGTCGTGATAGGCCACGGCGTTCATGCTGGTGACCGCACGGCCATGGATGATCACTTGGGAGCCGGTGTCACTGTTGGGTTTGAGCAGCACCGGGTTCATATCGGTATGGGGCGCCAGGTTGGCCGCCTGGGCCTGCACGGCCTGGGCGCGGCCGATTTCGCCGCCTTCGGCCGTCACCGCGCTGTTGAGCGCCATGTTCTGCGGTTTGAACGGTGCCACCGCCACGCCTTGGCGTACCAGCCAGCGGCACAACGCGGTCACCAGGGTACTTTTGCCCGCGTCGGAGGTGGTGCCTTGCACCATCAGCGTACTCATGCAGCGTCCTTATAGGCGCCCAAGGCCTCGTGCAGGCGCAGCCAATCGGCCTCGGTGTCGGGCAGGCCGAAGCGCAGGCTGCTGTCGTGTACAAACAGGCGCAGCAGAATGCCGCGCTGGGCCATGAATTCGTGCATGCGTTCGGCGTGCGGGGTAATCAGCCACTGGAACAGGGCGCAGCCGCCCTGAGGTTGAAAGCCATGGCGCTGCAGCAATTCAAACAAGCGCCGGCCAGCCTCAAGGCAACGCGCGCGCTGACGCGCATGGCCGGCGGTGTCGCGCAGGCACGCTTGGCCGACCACCCGCGTCGGCCCACTGACCGCCCACGGCCCGACCTGTTCAGCGAGCAACTTGAGCAGCCGGCGCTCGGCCAGCACAAAGCCCAGGCGTACACCCGCCAGGCCGAAAAACTTGCCGAACGAGCGCAGTACAATCAGGCCGACCTGATGGGCCTGGCTCGCCAGGCTCAATTGCGGGGTCACGTCCATAAACGCTTCGTCCACCACCAGCCAGCCGCCACGCTGGGCCAGCCGCGTGTGCCAGTCCAGCAGGCGTTGTGGGCTGAGGCTCAGGCCGGTGGGGTTGTTGGGGTTGACCACCACCAGCACATCGAGGCCATCGAGGAAGAAGTCGACTTCCTGCTCCTGCACTTCGCGCACCACGTAACCGGCGCGGCGCCAGGCTTCGGCGTGCTCGGCGTAGCACGGCGATAACACGCCGACTTTGCCCGCACGGCGCAGGCGCGGCAGTAATTGGATCGCCGCCTGGGAACCGGGCACCGGCAATACATGCGCCGCGCCGTAATACTCGCTGGCGGCCTGCTCCAGGCCATCGTCGGTTTCCGGCAGGCGCGCCCAGGCACGCAGCGCAATCTCCGGAATCGGCCAGGGCCAAGGCGCGAGCCCACTGGAGAGATCCAGCCAATTGGCCTCGGCGATCCCGTACCGAACGGACGCCTTGCGCAGCCGACCACCGTGCTCAAGCATAGAATTGCGCCCCCGCGCATAAGATCAGCAGCCACAACCAGACGCCGCGCTGCACCAACTGCCAGCCCCGCTCGATAGCATCGGCATCCGCCGCCGGGCCTTCGCCCAATGGCGGGCGCTGATGCAGCTCACCGTGATAAATCGCCGCGCCGCCCAGTTCGACACCCAGTGCGCCGGCCCCGGACGCCATCACCGGCCCCGCGTTGGGGCTGTCCCATGTCGACCCCTGGGTGCGCCAGCATTTGAGGGCCAGCGCGGTTTTGCCCAATAACGCGTAGGTCAAAGCCACCAGGCGCGCGGGAATGTAGTTCAGTACGTCATCGATTTTCGCCGCCGCCCAGCCAAATCGCTCGAAGCGCTCATTACGATAGCCCCACATGGCGTCAAGGGTATTGCTCAAGCGGTAGAGCACCACACCCGGTACGCCAGCGACCACGAACCAGAACAACGCGGCAAACACCGCATCACTGCCGTTTTCCAGCACCGATTCGGTGGCGGCGCGGGCCACTTCGGTGCTGTCCAGCTCACTGGTCTGGCGGCTCACCAGGTAGCTCACGCGTTGGCGCGCCTGCTCCAAGTCATCGCTGCGCAGCGCCTGCGCTACCGGGATCACATGTTCACCGAGGCTGCGCATGCCGAGGGCACAGTACAAGGCCAGAATCTCCAACGCCCAGCCAATATAGGGCGCCCACGACAGCGCAGTGGCCAGTAGGGTCAACGGCACCACGGCGATAAACCACGCCGTCACGCCATGGCTGCGCCAGCCACGGCCACCGCTGTTGAAGCGTTGCTCGATGCGCCCGGCAAAATTGCCGAACGCCACCAGCGGATGCCAGCGCCTGGGCTCACCCAGCAGCGCATCCAACGCCACCGCGGCGACACACAGCAAGGCCACACTCATTGACTCACTCCCCAGGTATTCTCGTACAGCATGTCACTCAGCGGCCGCGGTTCGGTCCAGCCTTCGAGCTGCAACATCGGTGCCGGATAGAATTCGGTCACCGGCCCCAGGCACAGCACGGCCAGGGGTTTGGCGCCGGGCGGCAAGCCCAGCAGGTCGGCCAGGGCCTCAGGCTCGAACAACGACACCCAGCCCATGCCCAGGCCTTCGGCACGGGCCGCCAGCCATAGATTCTGGATCGCACAGGACAACGAAGCCATGTCCATTTCCGGCAAGGTGCGGCGGCCGAAGATATGCCGCTCGCGCCCCTCCATCAACGCTGCCACCAGCACTTCGGCGCAGTCGTGGATGCCCTCGACCTTGAGCTTCATGAATTCATCGGAACGCTCGCCCAAGGCCTCGGCGGTACGCACGCGCTCTTCTTCCACCAACTGCTGGATTTGCCCACGCAGGTGACGGTCGCTGATGCGGATGAAACGCCATGGTTGCATCAAGCCGACACTGGGCGCCTGGTGTGCGGCCAGGAGCAGGCGGTGCAGCAACTCGGGGGCCACTGTGCCGCCGCTGAAGTGGCGCATGTCACGGCGTTCGGCGATGGCACGGTAGACGGCGTCGCGGTCGGCCTGGGGAAAGGCGTAGTCGGTCATGGCCCTATCGGGGGCAAGCCCCCTCCCACATTGGGTGCAAACAAGGCGGCTACCGCAGTCGGATTCGACGGAAAATAGAAGTGCACATAAGAGGCCGTCATCCGCCCCTGCCGAAAGACCGCTTCGGCACCGCGCCCACCGTTCGGGCTCAGGCCACGGGCAATCGGCTGGCACTCGGTGCTGGTCAGGGAATGGTGATACGTGTGCCCACGCAACACGCCTTCCGGCAACTCGACGCTTTGCAAAGCCAGGGCCGCAAGTTTCTTTTGCATCACCGCATCGCCCTGTAAAAGGCCGAGCAGTTCGGCGCGGCTGCCGTCGACATCGGTGAGCGAATCCAGCAGATAGAGCATGCCACCACATTCTGCGAGCAGCGGCTTACCGGCGGCGTGATGGGCGCGGATCGCAGCGAGCATCGGGGTATTTTCCGACAGCGCTTGATGGTGCAGTTCCGGGTAGCCACCGGGCAAATACAGGCTATCGGTGTCAGGCAAATGGCTATCGTGGATAGGCGAAAAGAACTTCAGCTCGGCGCCCATGGCCCGTAACAGATCGAGGCTGGCACCGTAGGTGAAGGCGAACGCTTCGTCGCGAGCGACCGCGATGCGCACGCCGGCCAGCAACGGCTCGGCCTCGATCACCTGCGGTGCGGCGAAGGCCACCGGCGGTGGCAGCGCGACTTCGCAACTGCTGCCCAGGGCCTGGGCGGCGGCGTCCAGGCGCACATCGAGGTCATTGAGTTCACTGGCCTGCACCAGGCCCAGGTGGCGGCTGGGCAGTTCGATCCCGGTCTCGCGGGACAACGCGCCGTACCAGCGCAGGCCTTCGGTGAGGCTGCCTTCGAGCAACTGCGCATGGCGCAAGGTGCCGACGCGGTTGGCCAGTACGCCGGCGAACGGCAAGTCGGGCTGGTAACGCGCCAGGCCCAACGCCAGCGCGCCAAAGGTCTGGGCCATGGCGGTGCCGTCGATCACACCCAGCACCGGCACACCGAAGTGCCGCGCCAGGTCGGCGCTGGACGGCGTGCCGTCGAACAGGCCCATCACGCCTTCGATCAGGATCAGGTCGGCCTCCCCCGCCGCTTCCCACAGCAGGCGGCGACTTTCCTGCTCGCCCACCATCCACATGTCCAATTGATACACCGGCGCACCGCTGGCGCGCTCGTGGATCATCGGGTCCAGGAAATCCGGGCCGCATTTGAACACGCGCACCTTGCGCCCCAGGTTGCGGTGCAAACGGGCGAGCGCGGCGGTGACGGTGGTCTTGCCCTGGCCGGATGCCGGTGCGGCAATCAATACGGCGGGGCATTGACGGGGCTGATTCAAAGTTCGACGCCCTTCTGTGCCTTGATACCGGCCTGGAACGCGTGCTTGAGCATGCCCATTTCGGTGACGGTATCGCCCATTTCAACCAATTCAGGCTTGGCGCCACGCCCCGTAACCACCACGTGTTGCATCGGCGGGCGGGCCTGCAGGTCACTGAGGACCTGGTCGAGGTCGAGGTAGCCGTGCTTGAGGGCGATATTCAGCTCATCCAGTACCACCAGGCCAATGGACGGGTCTTGCAGCAATTGGCGCGACACGGCCCAGGCGGCCTCGGCGGCGGCGATGTCGCGCTGGCGATCCTGGGTTTCCCACGTAAAGCCCTCGCCCATGACATGGAAGCGCACCTGCTCGGGGAAACGGCGGAAGAACAGCTCTTCGCCGGTACTGTTACGTCCCTTGATGAACTGCACCACGCCGCACTGCATGCCGTGCCCCATGGCCCGGGCCAGCATGCCGAACGCCGAGCTGCTCTTGCCCTTGCCGTTGCCGGTGAGCACCAGCAGCAATCCGCATTCATTGGGAGAGTTGGCGATGCGCTCGTCGATCACGGCTTTTTTGCGCAGCATGCGCGCCAGGTGGCGTTCGTCGCGGTCGGGGGTATCGGTCATGGCAGCTCTCCGTTGGGGCTGGACAAAAACGGCGGGCAGGAAAAAGAAACACATACAGCCAAGCATCGCCCACCGTGATGCTGTTGATTGATCCAGGCCGGTCTCCGGGCTCATGAGCGGCGTTCTGAAGCGAACAGACCGACGCTGCGCCTTCCCATATCGCGAGCGATACAGTGGCAAAAGGCAGCGTCTTGACTCATTTACCGTTGCGGGGGCAGCGCCGGAATTGCGGCGGCGCTGCGTACAAGCGCGCTCACTCACCGGCTTCCCTGTTTCACCCTGTCGACCCGTGGGTCACAGAGCACCTGGAACAAGCGGCGAAGGTTAGTGGGTTGATGGGGGAGCGTCAATGAAAGCTGGCCGTGTACTTGAACCATCGCATCACCGCACTCCTCTACCCTTACAGGTATACCGGAGAAAATCATGCATAAAACCAGACTCGCCTTACTGATGATGCTCGCAGGCAGCCTCGTCGCCTGCGGAGAAACTTCGACCTTGCAGGTCGCCGACGGCACAGGGCCGTCACCCCAATTACCGGAGCCGAACAAGACATTGATCCCCACCGTCAACATCGCCCCGGCCGTTGGCTGGCCCGAGGGCGCCAAACCCATCGCTGCAGCCGGAACGCAGGTAGCAGCATTTGCCGAAGGGCTGGACCATCCGCGCTGGCTGTATGTGTTGCCCAATGGCGATGTGCTCGTGGCTGAAACCAACGCGCCGCCCAAGCCCGATGATGCCAAGGGCATTCGTGGCTGGGTCATGGAAAAAGTCATGGGCCGCGCCGGCGCGGGTGTGCCGAGTCCGAACCGCATCACGTTGCTGCGCGATGCCGACCACGACGGCGTGGCCGAAACGCGCACGGTGTTCTTGGAAAACCTCAATTCACCGTTCGGCATGACGCTGGTTGGCAACGACCTGTATGTGGCTGACTCCGACAAGCTGCTGCGCTTCCCGTACCACGCGGGCGAAACCGCGATCAAGGCACTGGGGACCAAGGTGGTCGACCTGCCGGGCGGTAGCATCAATCACCATTGGACCAAAAACGTGGTCGCCAGCAAGGACGGCAGCAAACTCTATGTGAGCGTCGGTTCCAACAGTAACGTCGGCGAAAACGGTCTTGAAGCGGAACAAGGCCGCGCGGCTATTTGGGAAGTGGATCGCGCCAGCGGCCAGCACCGCATTTTCGCGTCGGGCCTGCGCAATCCCAACGGCATGGCCTGGGAACCACAGAGCGGCAAGCTGTGGACCGCAGTGAATGAGCGCGACGAGATCGGCAGCGACCTGGTGCCGGACTACATCACCTCAGTCAAGGACGGCGGTTTCTATGGCTGGCCCTTCAGCTATTACGGCCAGCATGTGGATGTGCGCGTCACGCCGCAGAACCTGGACCTGGTCGCCAAGGCAATCGCGCCGGACTATGCGGTCGGGCCTCACACCGCGTCTTTGGGCCTGACGTTCGCCGAGGGCAGCAAACTCCCGGCGCCGTTCAGCAACGGCGCGTTCATCGGCCAGCATGGCTCGTGGAATCGCAAGCCGCACAGTGGCTACAAGGTGATCTTCGTGCCGTTCGAGGCAGGCCAGCCTAAGGGCCAGCCGGTGGACGTACTGACTGGGTTCCTCGATAAAGACGAGAAAGCCATGGGCCGCCCGGTGGGCGTGGTGATTGATCAGCAAGGGGATTTGCTGGTGGCCGATGATGTGGGGAATAAAGTATGGCGGGTGTGGGCCGCTAGGTAGCGAAGCCGCAAGCTTCAAGCTAGGAGCTGCAAGGTGGCGGTGCACCCTCTTGCAGCTTACAACTTGAAGCTTATCGCTGCTTTTAGGGATTTCGTGCCAGGTTTGCTGGCAATACACGCTTGGCGCTCAAGTAGGCATTCTGCCAATACGCCTTGGACAGGGTATCCAGCTTCACCGTGCCGCCGGTTTGCGGCGCATGCACGAAGCGGCCTTCGCCCACGTAGATGCCGGCATGGCTGACCTGCGAACCACCGCCGGTGGCGAAGAACAGCAGGTCACCCGTTTGCAGGTTCTGCTCACTCACATCCTGGGCGCGCATCACGATCAGTTCACGGGTGGTGCGCGGCAAGGAAATGCCGGCGGCATCACGGTAGACGAAGCCAATCAGGCCGCTGCAATCAAACCCGGAATCCGGTGTGTTGCCGCCCCAGCGGTAAGGCGTGCCGACCAGACCCAGCGCGCGAAAGAGTACGTCTTCGGCAGCAGGCGAAAAATTCTGGGTGGAATAGTTGAACACCGGCTTTGGCTTGACCGCGACAGGCGCGGGCGGCGGTGTGCGGCTGGCGCAGGCGCTGAGGAGCGCGGCGCAAACTAATAGAAACAGGCGGGCCGAGGTCGACATGTGCAGAACAATCCTGGACTGGATGCGGCTTTCGCTGCCGAACGCTGAAAACCAGAACGCGCAAGCAAAGCTCGCGCGAACGGATTACAACAATGTCCAGGGATTCTAGCGCTTACACGTCAAACTTCAAGTATCACTTTAAGTTTACTTGCTGGCGGTAACCGTGGTCGGGGCCATGGCGAGTGCACGCTTGGCTTCGATGAAGGTTTTGCTCCAGTAGCTGTCACCCAGGTTGTCGACTCGTACACCGCCACTGCGACGGCTGCTGGAGTGGATAAACTGGTTGTCACCCAGGTAGATACCGGCGTGACTGACGCGACCACGGCCTGCAGTACTGAAGAAAAGCAGATCACCGGGCTTGAGGTTGTTTCGTGCGACCAACGGTGCATTCACGTTGATCATTTCGCGCGTCGAGCGTGGCAGGTTCATGCCGGCTTCTTCGCGAAACAGATAACCGATAAAGCCGCTGCAATCGAAACCGGCTTCAGAGGTACCGCCAAAACGGTAACGGGTACCGATCAGGGACATGCCGCGCTCAAGGATGCTGTCGGCCAGAACAGGCAACTGATAAGGCTTGTTGCCGGAGAAATCGGCCAATTCCTTCTCGGTTGCCAGCTCTTCCTCATAAACGGAAGCGGACTGCGCAGCGACGAATTTTGCCTGGGACTGTTGTTGAGGCTTCTGCTGCTCAGCCACCTGTTGAGGGTGGGAGGCGCAACCAAACAACAGGGTAACGAGTGCGAGAGGCACGAGGGGTGCGAAGCGATTTAGCATGGGCACGACCGTGGCTGGTATGTAAAGAAGACGAGACTATGCCCTCTATCAGATCGATTTGCAAATTCAATCGCGCTCTATGTGACTTCGCGATTGGACCGTGACATCTAAGCCCTAATTCCAATTAATGACGTAAATGCGTAGCCGGCCTGGCTCAGACGCAGATTTCCTGGCGCCTGGAAATTGCCGAATCGTGACAGATCAACGCCTTACCAACCCAACGTCTCTTTGAGAAAAGGTATCGTCAATTTTCGTTGCGCCTGCAAAGAGGCCTGATCGAGCTGCTCAAGCAAATCGAACAAGGCGCTCATGCTGCGAGTACCACGGGTAAGGATAAAGTGCCCGACTTCGTCGGTAAGGTGCAGGCCACGACGGGAGGCACGCAATTGCAGGGCACGCAATTTGTCTTCGTCGGACAATGGGCGCATCTGGAAGATCAGCGCCAGGGTCAGGCGCGACTTGAGGTCGGCCAGCTTGATCGGCAGTTCCCGCGGCGAGGTAGCGGCAGCGATCAACAGGCGCCGGCCGCTGTCGCGCAAACGGTTGAACAGGTGAAACAGCGCTTCTTCCCAGTCCGCCTTGCCGGCAATCGCCTGCAGGTCATCCAGGCACACCAGCTCGTATTGCTCCAGGTGGTCGAAGATGCCGATACCGCGATCCATCAACTCAGCCAACGGCAGGTACACCGCTGGCTCGCCCATTTGTTCGAAGCGCAGGCATGCGGCCTGCAACAGGTGGGTACGCCCCACGCCCTGCTTGCCCCACAGATAGATCAGGCTTTCGGTCCACCCGGCGTCGGCTTCGCAAAGCCGCTCGACATAGCCGAGTGCAGCGGCATTGGCGCCTGGGTAGTAATTGATGAAGGTGGCGTCGTCACGCAGACGCACACCCAAGGGCAGCTGAATCGGTTTCATGCTGACTGAACGGCTCCCATCGAACCGTTAGTGGCCTCTGTGAAAAGTTTGCAAAGTTTATACCCGTGAAGCCGGGTGCACAATGCGGCAGACCACAAGCAAAATCAAAGGTTTGCGTTAACTTGCAGGTTTACCCGGCTTGTTTGGAGCACCCGGCGCCAGAAACGACAAACCCGGCCTGGGCCGGGTCTGTGACAACACGATTACAGATCGGGGTCTTCAACCCCTGTATACACATCCGAATCCTTGTACAGATCGTGCATATGGCGCACCAGCACCATGATCACCGCCGCCACCGGCAGCGCCAACAGGATACCGGTAAAGCCGAACAGCTCACCGCCCGCCAGGATCGCAAAGATCACCGCCACCGGGTGCAGGCCAATCCTGTCACCCACCAGCAGTGGTGTGAGCACCATGCCCTCCAAGGCCTGGCCGACCATGAACACCGCGACGATGCCCAGCATCGGGTACAGGTCGCCGCCAAACTGGAACAGCCCGGCCACCAGTGCCGCACCGATACCAATCACAAACCCCATGTACGGCACGATGGCGGCCAACCCTGCGATCAAGCCGATCAACAGGCCCAGCTCCAGGCCAATCGCCATCAAGCCGGCGGCATAGATGATGCCCAAGGCCAGCATCACCAACAACTGACCCCGCACGAAAGCACCCAGCACTTCATGGCACTCGCCCGCCAGGGACACAATGCGTTCCTCACGATCGCGCGGCAGCAGACTGCGGATCTTGGCCATCATGATGTCCCAGTCGCGCAGCAGGTAGAACGCCACCACCGGGATCAGCACCAGGTTGGTCAGCCAACCGATCAGCGCCAGGCTGGAGGCCGTGGCCTGACTGAGGATCACGCCGACAATGTCGGTGGTCTGGCCCATGTGCTCGCTGATGGCGGCCTTGACCTTGTCAAACTTCCAGAAGCCGTCCGACAACCCCAGCTTGGCCTGGGCCCACGGCATGGCCGTGTGTTGCAGCCAGTCGAGCATCTGCGGCGCCAGCTCATACAGGCGAAACAATTGCTTGGCCAGCATTGGCACCAGCACCAGCACCAACGCAGTGATGATCAAGGTGAACAGCGCGAACACCGCGACCACGCCCAAGGTGCGCGACAGCCCGGCTTTCTCCAGGCGATCCACCACCGGATCGAACAGATAGGCCAGCAGCAACGCAACCAGGAACGGCGTCAGGATCGAATGCAGCAAGAACACAAAAACGCACAGCAGGACGATCCCGCCAAGCCACACCCAACGACGCGTATCCGCCATACATCACTCCATGCTTCTATCTATATAAGGAAGAACTGTTACCAACGAAACCGCAGTTGCGCCTGCGGCTCAGGGGCGGCGGGCGGTTGCGTGCCTGCCGCTACCGGTTGCGGCGCAGGCTCGCCCGCAGGGATCTCCTGCAACCTGGCCAGGCTCAACTGGGTGCGCAACTGATCGGCGCTGCCATTGACGCGATACACGATGCGATCACCCTCGACCCGTAGCGGCTGACCACCAAACGGCTCAAGCAAATGCCCCAGCGCCGCATAGCGCTCCAGGGTCATCCCCTGCACTTCCAGCAATTGTTCGGTGCTCACACCGGGCTTGACCGCAAAACGCGGTGCCAGCTTTTGGCTGATCGCCAACATCACCGCGTCGGCCATCGCCCCGGTGTCGGCACCTTGCACGCTGCCCTGCTCGCTTTTGTCACCCAGCCACAGGCGCCATTTGGCTTGCCATTGGCTGCCTTCCTGGCGGGCATGCACCGCCAGCAGGGCGTCGGCGCCATAGCGCTCGGAGGCGGCGCGCAGTGGCGCAGCGTCGGTGCTTTCCAGATTCGGCGCGGTGGCGACGACTTGTTCGTCCAGATCACCCAGCGGCAGGCGCAGCGGCAAACCACGGTGTTGCGCCGCGCGGCGCAGGGCTTGCGCAACGGTCTGGCCATCGCCGACCAGGCTGCTGCCTTCGGTGGAGTCGTTCAGCCACCAGCCGAGGATCGAGGGCCGATTGCTGCCCCAGATCGACAGGCCCGCATCACGCAGGGCGCGGTCGGTGCTGACCGGGTCGAAATCCACTTGCAGGCTCTCGGGCGGACCGGCGTCGTAGCCATATTGGGTGATGATCTGCTGCGGGTCCTTGCGAATCGCCGCCAGGCCCGGGCCTTCGGCGGCCTTGGCATCGCCGGTCAGGCGGATCACCATCGTCTGCAGCGCTCGCTGGGTCGCCTGGTCGCGCTCTTGCGGCGATTGGCTGCCAACCGGTTCAAGTACTTGATACAGGCCATTGAGGGTTTCGGCATGACTCGCCAGGCTGACCAACGACAAGCAGCCCACAAAGAAGAATTTACACAGACGCATGGAAGATTCCCGAACGACAAATTTAGCGGCTGGAACAGACCGGATGAACTCGGTTTGCCAAGGCTGTGACCATGGCGACCGACAAAACATTCACAGGGCCTCGGTAAGTTTTCGCGCCGTCATAACGATAGCGGGTTCAAGGCTATACCTTAATACGGCCCGAAGCAGAGCCGATTAGCATTTTTTTAACGCGCTTTTTTAAGCTATATGGCCCTGCCCGTCGGCCCGAGGATGGCCGCTGCCCCTCAAGCCTGATAAAATCGCGCGCCTTCGCAGACCGTCAACGGCTGGGCCTTTTACCAAAAGCGCCTGCCCACTCGGTCGTTACCCCTGAATCCCCCCTAAAGGCCTGGATCATGAGCAAGCAACCCTCCCTGAGCTACAAGGACGCCGGTGTAGACATCGACGCCGGTGAAGCATTGGTCGAACGCATCAAGAGCGTCGCCAAGCGCACTGCGCGCCCCGAAGTCATGGGCGGCCTGGGCGGTTTTGGCGCCCTCTGCGAAATCCCGGCCGGCTACAAACAGCCTGTACTGGTTTCCGGCACCGACGGCGTGGGCACCAAGCTGCGCCTGGCCCTGAACCTGAACAAGCACGACAGCATCGGCATCGACCTGGTCGCCATGTGCGTCAACGACCTGGTGGTGTGCGGCGCCGAGCCGCTGTTCTTCCTCGACTACTACGCCACCGGCAAGCTCAACGTCGAGACCGCTACCCAGGTAGTGACCGGCATCGGCGCGGGTTGCGAACTGTCGGGTTGCTCCCTGGTCGGCGGCGAAACCGCTGAAATGCCAGGCATGTACGAAGGCGAAGATTACGACCTGGCCGGTTTCTGCGTCGGCGTCGTAGAGAAAGCCGACATCATCGACGGCTCCAAAGTGGCCGCCGGCGACGCCCTGCTCGCCCTGCCATCGTCCGGCCCGCACTCCAACGGCTACTCGCTGATCCGTAAGATCATCGAAGTGTCCGGTGCCGACATCGAGAACATCCAGCTCGATGGCAAGCCACTGACCGACCTGCTGATGGCCCCGACCCGCATCTACGTCAAGCCACTGCTCAAGCTGATCAAGGACACCGGCGCGGTCAAGGCCATGGCCCACATCACCGGCGGCGGCCTGCTGGACAACATTCCCCGCGTGCTGCCAAAAGGCGCCCAGGCGATTGTCGACGTGGCCAGCTGGCAGCGTCCCGCGGTCTTCGACTGGCTGCAAGAAAAAGGCAACGTCAACGAAACCGAGATGCACCGCGTGCTGAACTGCGGCGTGGGCATGGTCATCTGCGTGGCGCAGGAGCACGTGGAAACCGCGCTGAACGTATTGCGTGAAGCCGGCGAGCAGCCATGGGTCATCGGTCAGATCGCCACCGCTCCAGAAGGCGCGGCTCAGGTTGAACTGAAGAACCTCAAGGCTCATTAATGTCTCCGACCTGTGATGTCGTGGTGCTGCTCTCCGGCACCGGCAGTAACTTGCAGGCCCTCATCGACAGCACGCGCACCGGCGACAGCCCGGTGCGCATCGCAGCGGTGATCTCCAACCGCAGCGACGCCTACGGCCTGCAACGCGCCAGGGATGCGGGTATCGAAACCCGCTCGCTGGATCACAAGGCTTTCGAAGGTCGCGAGGCCTTCGATGCCGCCTTGATCGAACTGATCGACGCCTTCAAGCCAAAACTCGTGGTACTGGCCGGTTTCATGCGCATCCTCAGCGCGGATTTCGTCAGGCACTATGACGGGCGCCTGCTGAATATCCACCCTTCCCTGCTGCCCAAATACAAAGGCATGCACACGCACCAACGGGCACTCGATGCCGGTGACAGCGAGCATGGCTGCAGTGTGCACTTCGTCACCGAGGAACTCGATGGCGGCCCTCTGGTCGTACAGGCAGTAGTTCCGGTAGAGTCTGACGACTCGGCGCAGACGCTTGCGCAACGGGTTCATACCCAGGAACACAGGATTTACCCGCTGGCCGTGCGCTGGTTTGCCGAGGGGCGGTTGATTCTTGGTGACCACGGCGCATTATTGGACGGTCAGTTACTCGGGGCCAGCGGCCACTTGATTCGAACCTAGGAGATTTTATGCGTCGCGCCTTGCTCTTCGCTTTTGCTCTGTTTGCCTTGCCTGCCGTGCAAGCGGCAGACCTTCACCCTTTCTCCGTCAGCTATACCGCCGACTGGAAACAGTTGCCCATGAGTGGTTCGGCTGAACGCAGCCTGACCAAGAACGGCGACGGCACCTGGACCTTGAATTTCAAGGCATCCATGATGATCGCCAGCTTGACCGAAACCAGCGTGATCCTGTTTGACAAGGACACCCTGCAACCGAAGAGCTACACCTTCGAACGCGGCGGCCTGGGCAAGGCCAAGAAGGTCAACCTGGACTTCGACCAGACGGCGAAGAAAGTCACCGGGTTTGAAAACAAGGACGCGGTCAACGTCACCCTGGAAAGTGGCATGCTCGACAAGTCGACCTACCAGCTCGCCCTTCAGCGTGACGTGGCGGCCGGCAAGAAGAGCATGAGCTACCGCGTCGTCGAAGGCACTGATGTCGACACCTACGACTTTCGCGTGATAGGTCCGGAAAAGGTCCAGACCAAGGTCGGCTCGATCGATGCGATCAAGGTCGAGCGCGTGCGTGACCCGTCGCAGAGCAAACGCATCACCCAGATGTGGTTTGCCAAGGACCAGGGCGGCATTCTGGTTGCCCTGCGCCAGGTGGAAACCGACGGCAAGGAATACAACATCATGCTGCAGGACGGTACCGTTGACGGTAAGGCCGTCAAAGGCAGCTGATTGCGCGGAAGAGCTGAACGGGAGCCTCGCTGAATGCGGGGCTTTTTTTCGCCTGAATATTTTGCCCTGAAGCGTCTAGAGCCAATACAAAGCCTGAGACCAACATGAAACTTCTGTCATAAACCGCTAAAGCGGTTTACTTAGCAAGCTAACAAATCGTATAAAAAAGGCCTGCGACGACTTGCCGCAGACCCACCAGAGATTGGAGCAAGCAGATGACTGTAAAAGTGACTGAACGCGACGACGAACATATGTCCCACGAAGCCTTGGGCCATGGGATTCACATCTGGGATGTACACCAACAAGACTTGCTGGTCGGCATGTTTCACAACGAGAGCGATGCTCATAATTATAAAAACGAGCTTGAATCGCTTGAGATGAAACGCCAGGCACAAAGCTCCTGAAACACTGAAATCCCGCAGGCACCCGGCCCCACACAGCAGCTGGAGTGCCTGCAAACAAAAACCCCGCCTGTTGAGCGGGGTTTGTTGTTTTTACAGCCTTACCACATCAGATCATCAGGGATCTGGTAGGCCGCGTACGGATCGTCTTCATCCGGCACCTGGCTTTCGGTGAGGATGTTGAGCTGCACGATACGCTCCGGCGCGCGCTCCTGGATCTTCAGCGCTGCCTCGCGCGGGATCACTTCGTAACCGCCGCCGTGGTGCACGATCGCCAGGGAGCCGTTGCTCAGTTTGTTGCGCATCAGCGTGTTGACCGACAGGCGCTTGACCTTCTTGTCATCCACGAAGTTGTAGTAGTCCTCGGTGGTCAGCTTGGGCAGGCGCGAGGTCTCGATCAGTTGCTTGACCTGGGCCGTACGGGCCTTGGCCTCGGCTTTTTCCTGCTGCTGACGGTTCAGTTCCTGGTCGCGCTTGACCTTTTCGGCGTGAGCCTCAATGGCCAGGCGGGCCTGGGTGTCATCCGCCTCGATCTGACCTTTGTGGACCAGACGCTGCTGCTTCTGTTTCTCTTTGCCGACCTGCTTGGCCTGCTTTTGGTTGACCAGACCTGCTTTGAGCAACTGGTCGCGAAGGGAAAGGCTCATGGTGCTTACTCACTTAGGCAACTGCTCAACCGCAGCTGGACACATTCTTTTCCTGACGTTTGGCTTCGCCCCACAGGGCGTCCAACTGTTCGAGGGTGCAATCTTCTATGGGTTGATGCGTCTCGCGCAATGCCTGTTCGATAAATCGGAAACGTCGTTCGAACTTGGCATTGGCGCCACGCAGCGCGGTTTCAGGGTCGACCTTGAGGTGGCGGGCCAGGTTGACCGCTGCAAACAGCAGGTCACCGACCTCGTCGGCAATGGCCACCGAGTCGTTATCGGCCATGGCTTCGAGCACTTCATCGAGCTCTTCGCGCACGTTATCCACCACCGGCAACGCTGACGGCCAGTCAAACCCGACCTGGCTGGCGCGCTTTTGCAATTTGGCGGCGCGGGACAATGACGGCAAGGCGGCGGGCACATCATCGAGCAGGGAGAGTTGCTCCGGCGCGTCGGACTTTTCTGCACGTTCCTCGGCCTTGATCTGCTCCCAGCGCAGCTTGACCTGCTCTTCGCTCAATTGCGGGATATCCAGCGGCGCATACAGATCGCCGCTGGGAAACACGTGCGGGTGGCGACGGATGAGCTTGCGGGTGATGCTGTCGATCACCCCGGCAAATTCAAAGCGCCCTTCTTCCCGCGCCAGCTGGCTGTAATACACCACCTGGAACAACAGATCGCCCAGTTCACCCTGCAGATGGTCGAAGTCGCCGCGCTCAATGGCGTCAGCCACCTCGTAGGCTTCTTCGAGGGTGTGCGGCACGATGGTCGCGTAGGTTTGCTTGATGTCCCACGGGCAGCCGTAGTGCGGGTCCCGCAGGCGATTCATCAGGTGCAGCAGGTCATCTAGTGAATACATCGATCTCTATCCGATCAGTCAGAATGCCGCCGATCAACTGTGGGAAGGGGCTTGCTCCCGGTGAGGGCGGATCAGTCAGTACAAATAGTGACTGACCCACCGCTATCGGGAGCAAGCCCCCTTCCACATTTAGTCCGTGTTCATCCAGCGACTCATGGCGTGCGGTTGCGCCGGGTTTCGATGATGTTCGGCAACTGGGAAATCCGCCCCAGCAACCGCCCCAACGCGTCCAACCCGGGGATCTCGATGGTCAGGGACATCAACGCGGTGTTGTCCTCTTTATTCGAGCGGGTGTTGACCGCCAGCACGTTGATCCGCTCATTGAGCAGCACTTGCGACACATCACGCAGCAAACCGGAACGGTCGTAGGCACGGATGATGATATCCACCGGGTAGGTGAGTACCGGCACCGGGCCCCAACTGACCTGGATGATCCTTTCCGGCTCGCGCCCGCCCAGTTGCAGCACCGAGGCGCAGTCCTGACGGTGAATGCTCACGCCACGGCCCTGGGTGATGTAGCCGACGATGGCGTCGCCCGGCAGCGGCTGGCAGCAACCGGCCATTTGCGTCATCAGGTTGCCCACGCCCTGGATCTGGATATCGCCGCGCTTGCCGGGCTTGTAGCCGGTGGCCTTGCGTGGGATCAGTTCCAGTTGCTCATTGCCGCGCTCCGGCTCGACCAACTGCTGGGCCAGGTTGACCAGTTGCGCCAGGCGCAGATCGCCGGCACCGAGGGCGGCGAACATGTCTTCGGCAATCTTCATGTTGGCCTTTTCGGCCAGCTTGTCGAAGTCCACCTGCGGCAGACCCAGGCGCGCCAGTTCGCGTTCGAGCAAGGTCTTGCCGGCGGCGACGTTCTGGTCGCGCGCCTGCAGCTTGAACCAGTGTACGATCTTGGCCCGCGCCCGCGAGGTGGTGATATAGCCCAGGTTCGGGTTCAGCCAGTCGCGGCTCGGCGTGCCGTGCTTGCTGGTGATGATCTCGACTTGTTCACCGGTCTGCAGGCTGTAGTTGAGCGGCACGATGCGCCCGTTAATCTTGGCGCCCCGGCAGTTGTGGCCGATCTCGGTGTGCACGCGGTAGGCAAAATCCAGCGGCGTGGCGCCCTTGGGCAAGTCGATGGCATGGCCGTCGGGGGTAAAGATGTAGACCCGGTCCGGCTCGATGTCCACGCGCAGCTGTTCGGCCAGGCCACCGATGTCGCCGAGTTCTTCGTGCCATTCCAGCACTTGGCGCAGCCAGGAAATTTTCTCTTCGTACTGGTTGGACCCGGCCTTGACGTCGGTGCCCTTGTAGCGCCAGTGCGCGCACACGCCCAACTCGGCCTCTTCGTGCATGGCGTGGGTGCGGATCTGCACTTCCAGCACCTTGCCCTCGGGGCCGATCACGGCGGTGTGCAGCGAGCGGTAGCCGTTTTCCTTGGGGTTGGCGATGTAGTCGTCGAACTCCTTGGGAATGTGCCGCCACAGGGTGTGCACGATGCCCAGCGCGGTGTAGCAGTCGCGCATCTCCGGCACCAGCACACGCACCGCACGCACGTCATAGATCTGGCTGAAGGCCAAGCCCTTGCGCTGCATTTTGCGCCAGATCGAATAGATGTGCTTGGCACGGCCGCTGATATCGGCGTCGACGCCGGTGGCCTGCAGCTCCGAACGCAACTGGCCCATCACGTCGCTGATGAAGCGCTCGCGGTCGAGCCGCCGCTCGTGCAGCAGGGTGGCAATCTGTTTGTACTGGTCGGGCTCCAGGTAGCGAAAGGACAAATCCTCCAGCTCCCATTTGATATGGCCGATGCCCAGGCGGTGCGCCAACGGCGCGTAGATGTCGAAGACTTCGCGGGCGACGCGGTTGCGCTTTTCGTCGTCGGCGGTCTTCACCGCACGAATTGCGCAGGTGCGCTCGGCCAGCTTGATCAGCGCGACGCGCACGTCGTCGACCATCGCCACCAACATCTTGCGCAGGTTCTCGACCTGGCCCTGGGTGCCCAGCACCAGGGACTGACGCGGACTGAGGCTGGCGCTGATGGCGGCCATGCGCAGCACGCCGTCGATCAGCTTGGCCACCACCGAGCCGAAACGCTGGCCCACGGTCGCCAACGGGATGTGCCCTTCGCGCACGCCGCGATAGAGTACGGCGGCGATCAGCGAATCCTGGTCCAGCTTGAGATCGGCGAGGATCTCGGCGATTTCCAGACCGGTACGAAAACTGGAAGTGCCTTCGGCCCACAGGTTCTTGGCCGCATTGTCTTGTTGCTCGGACTCACGTGCGAACTCGCAGGCGGCCTTCATGGTTTCACGGTCCAGTGCCGGGTCGACACTGATGGCATGGTCCAGCCATGCCTCCAGGTTGATACTGCCGTCAGTATTGATCGGCTGGTGTGCTCTCACCTGTACCATTTCTCTTACCTTCCCTACGGCGCATCTTCGATGCGCCAAAATCATCGCCGACCTTGTTTACTGCAAGCTCCGTGGCAGGTCATAGGCCCTGGAGAACGCAGGCCGGTCGGATTAAACGGGCATCCTAGCCCGCTTCAAATAATGCCATGGCCTCGACATGCGCGGTCTGCGGAAACATGTCGAGGATCCCGGCCCGTTTTAGCCGGTAGCCCTGCTTGACCAGCTCAACCGTGTCCCGTGCCAGCGTGGCCGGGTTGCAGGACACATACACCAGGCGCCTGGCCCCCAGAGTGGCGAGCTTGCGCACAACCTCTTGGGCACCATCGCGGGGTGGGTCCAAGAGTACCGCAGAAAAGCCCTGTTTGGCCCATTCCGCGTCAGTCAAAGGCTGGGACAAATCGGCCTGAAAAAACTGCACATTATCCAGATTATTGCTGACGGCGTTGAGTGCCGCCCGCTCCACCATGGTCTGCACACCTTCCACCGCGACCACCTCGCGTACCTGTTTGGCCAGTGGCAGGGCAAAGTTGCCCAAGCCGCAAAACAGGTCCAGCACGCGGTCATCCGGCTGGGGTGCCAGCCACTCCAGGGCCTGGGTAACCATCGCCTCATTGACCCCGGCGTTGACCTGAACAAAATCGCCTGGCCGGTAAGCCAGCGCCAGATCCCAGGCCTCCAACCGAAAGCCGAGGGCCTGATCGGGCTCGACGGGTTGCGGCTGGCCTTCGCCATGCAGCCACAATTGGGCCTCATGGAAAGCACAGAATTCTTGCAGCACCTGCAGGTCCGCGTCGGACAACGGCGCCATGTGCCGCAGCAACACGGCGATGGACGAACCGCTGAACAGCTCCACGTGCCCCAGCGCCTGAGGTTTGCTCAAGCGACGCAGCGTGTTCGGCAGGCGCTGCATGATCGGTTGCAAGGCCTGTACCAGCACTGGGCAATCATCGATGGCGACGATGTCCTGGCTGGCCACGGCGCGAAAGCCCACCTCGAGCTTTTTCGCCTTGGCATCCCAACGCACCGCCACGCGGGCGCGGCGTCGGTAGCCCAATTCCGGGCCGCTCAACGGTGGCGCCCACTCTTGCGGTTCGACACCGGCCACACGCGACAGTTGCTCGGCGAGCATGCGCTGTTTCAGGGCAAGTTGTTCGTCGTGGGGCAGATGCTGCACGCTGCAACCGCCGCAGCGGCCGAAGTGCGCGCAAGGTGCCGGACGACGCAGCTCGCTGGCCTTGAACACCCGCTCGGTGCGGGCTTCGACCACTTTGCCGTGGGCGCCCAATACGCGCGCTTCGACGTCTTCGCCGGCCAATGCGCCATTGACGAACCAGGTACGACCTTCAAAGAACACGATGCCACGACCGTCGTTGGCCAGGCGCTCGATGGTCAGGCGCTGTTTCTTGCCCACCGGAATCTGCGGGGCCCGACTACCGCCCGTCGGTTGAAAGCGCAGGCCTCTCTCGTGCTTGGCCATCAGTTGGGTTCGTCGAAGATACCGGTCGACAGGTAACGGTCGCCTCGGTCACAGATGATCGCGACGATGACCGCGTTTTCCACTTCTTTGGACAGGCGCAACATACCGGCCACGGCGCCGCCGGACGACACGCCGCAGAAGATGCCTTCTTCACGAGCCAGGCGGCGCGTGGTGTCTTCGGCTTCGCGCTGGGCCATGTCGATGATGCGATCGACCCGCGCAGCGTTGTAGATCTTCGGCAGGTATTCTTCGGGCCAGCGGCGAATGCCAGGGATGGCCGCGCCTTCCATCGGTTGCAGGCCGACAATCTGGATCGCCGGGTTCTGCTCCTTGAGGTAGCGCGAGTTGCCCATGATGGTGCCGGTGGTGCCCATGGAACTGACGAAATGGGTAATGGCGCCCTGGGTCTGGCGCCAGATCTCCGGGCCGGTGGTGGTGTAGTGCGCCTCGGGGTTATCGCCGTTGGCGAACTGGTCCAGCACCTGGCCACGACCTTCGGCGGCCATGCGCTCGGCGAGGTCGCGGGCGCCTTCCATGCCCTGCTCCTGAGTGACCAGAATCAGCTCGGCCCCGTAGGCCGTCATCGCGGCCTTGCGCTCGGCGCTGGAGTTGTCGGGCATGATCAGGATCATCTTGTAGCCCTTGATCGCCGCAGCCATGGCCAAGGCTATCCCGGTGTTGCCCGAGGTGGCTTCGATCAGGGTGTCGCCGGGTTTGATCTGCCCGCGCAACTCGGCGCGGGTGATCATCGACAGCGCAGGGCGGTCTTTTACCGAACCGGCCGGGTTGTTGCCTTCGAGCTTGAGCAACAGGGTATTGCTGGTTTCACCCGCCATGCGTTGCAAGCGGACCAGGGGCGTGTTGCCGACGCAATCGGCGATTGTTGGGTACTGCAAGGTCATGGCGTATTCGCAATCCAGACTGCGGGGCGCACATCATACCGGGAAAGACCGGCAGGCCATATCACGCAAAGTGTGGTGCTTATGGCTTAAAGGAATAAGCGAGGGGTGGAGTGGCTGGGCGGGCGCCCTCCTACCCCAAATGCCCGTCGCCATGATTTCTCTGAAAAACCTCCTCCCCCATCGCCGCAATCTGCCCCTCAATCAATGCTTCGAAAGGTTTGAGCAACGGCTCAAACGAAACCGGCGCCTCCAGCACCTGCAACGCCTGCACGATGGCTTCTACCGTCGACAGCGCTCCCGGCCCCGGCGCCTTGCGCAGTCGATAACGCGACACGCCGCCCTCGGCCAAGGTCACCCGAGGCAACGCCGCCAGCAGCGGATTCAGATGCAGCAGTTTGCGCGCCTTGCGCCAGGTGCCGTCGGGCACCACCAATAGCAGCGGTTGATCGCCGGGCGCATAGGCCTGCAGTGGCTGGGCGTCGTCCGCTGGAAACAACAGCCGTGCCTGATAACCGGGCGGGCTCAACAACGTCGCCAAATCATCGAACACCTCCCCCACCACCAATTGCGCATTGCTCAAGCCCAACGCCGCCAACCGCGCAGTATTGAGCGCGTGGCCGACCTCAGTCGGGTGCTGCAACAGCAATACGCGGGTGCGACTGTCGAGGCTGGGGATCAGCGCGCACAAGCAGTGGCTGATTGGCCTGTGACAACGGGAACACTGGGGTCTGGACATGGTTTTTCAGGCCTGGTTGAGCTGGGCTTTGAGTAAATCGCGAAAGGTCTGGATCAGCGGCTCGCGGCTGCGTCCCCGGCGCATGATCATCGAGAACGGCGCCTGATAGCCGAAGGTCGCCGGCAGCAGCACGCGCAGGTCCCCCTTGTCGGCCCAAGCCTGCGCATAGTGCTCCGGCAGGTAGCCGATATAGGCGCCGGACAGTACCAGGATCAGCTGCGCCTCCATACTCTCCACCGTCGCGGCGCTGTGCTTGAAGCCGTGGCGCGCCAGTTCCGCCTGGCTCCAGTAGCCACGCCCGACCATGCGCTGCTGGGTGATCACTTGTTCGGGGATGCGTCGTTCATTGAATAGCGGGTGCCGCGTGCTGCAATACAACCAATGCTGCTCGCGGTACAGCGGCATATAGATCAACCCGCTCATGCGGTTGGAGAACGCACCGATGGCCAGGTCGAGGCGGTTGTCCTGCACGCCCAGTTGCAGCTCGTAAGGGCTCATCACCGATAAATGCAGGTGCACCGCCGGGTGTTCCAGGCTGTAGGCGCCGATCACTTCGGCGAACGGCAGGGCCTTGTCGCTGACGGTGGAGTCGAGCACGCCGAGCTTGAGGGTACCGCGCAACTCGCCTTTCAGCGCGGCGGCGTATTGCTCGAAGCCTTCGAGCTCAGCGAGCAGGCGCAGGGTTTCCTGGTGGAACAACTCGCCCTTGCTGGTCAGGCTGAAGCCACCCCGGCCACGATGGCACAACACCAGGCCCAGCGCCGATTCCAGCTGGCTCATATAGGTGCTGATGGCCGAGGTCGACAGGTTGAGTTCGTGCTGGGCATTGGCAAACCCCTGATGCCGCACAACGCTGACAAAGATGCGCAGGAGTTTCAGGTCGGGCAAGGCGTTGGCCATTGGTCGGCTCCGGGTATGGATCGGGGCAGTCTACCCGCCTGCATTAGTTTAGAAAATTCTGAACTAAGTATTTGCCCCAGCCGATTCTTCCCCGTCTGCACTTTTCGCAGAATCGGCCCCCTGATAAACACAACAACGATGAGGCACTCCCGTGGACAAGATTTTCCATCAACCACTGGGCGGCAACGAAATGCCGCGCTTTGCCGGCATCGCCACCATGATGCGCCTGCCCCACCTGCAAACGGCCAAGGGCCTGGATGCCGCTTTTATCGGCGTGCCCCTGGACATTGGCACCTCGCTGCGCGCCGGCACCCGTTTCGGGCCGCGTGAGATTCGCGCCGAATCGGTGATGATCCGCCCCTACAACATGGCCACCGGCGCCGCACCGTTCGACTCGCTGTCGGTGGCCGACATCGGCGACGTGGCGATCAACACCTTCAACCTGCTCGACGCCGTGCGCATCATCGAAGAGGCCTACGATGAAATCCTCGAGCACAACGTGATCCCCATGACCCTGGGCGGTGACCACACCATCACCCTGCCGATCCTGCGGGCGATCCATAAGAAACACGGCAAGGTCGGGCTGGTGCACATCGATGCCCACGCCGACGTGAATGACCATATGTTCGGCGAGAAAATCGCCCATGGCACCACCTTCCGCCGCGCCGTCGAAGAAGGCCTGCTCGATTGCGACCGCGTGGTGCAGATCGGCCTGCGCGCCCAGGGCTACACCGCCGAAGATTTCAACTGGAGCCGCAAGCAGGGTTTTCGCGTAGTCCAGGCCGAGGAATGCTGGCACCACTCTCTCGCGCCGCTGATGGCCGAAGTGCGTGAAAAAGTCGGCGGCTGCCCGGTGTACCTGAGCTTCGACATCGACGGCATCGACCCGGCCTGGGCACCCGGCACCGGCACCCCGGAAATCGGTGGGCTGACCACCATCCAGGCGATCGAGATCATTCGTGGCTGCCAGGGCCTCGACCTGATTGGTTGCGATCTGGTTGAAGTTTCGCCGCCCTACGACACCACCGGCAACACCTCGCTGCTGGGCGCCAACCTGCTGTACGAGATGCTCTGCGTACTGCCCGGCGTGGCGCACCGCTGATGAGCACACACGAGGTGCTGCATGCCGCCGCCGACCTGGTGGCGGCCTTCGCCCGCAATGATCGCACCGCCTATTTCGGCGCGTTCAGCAGTGATGCGAGCTTCGTGTTCTACACCCTCCCCCAGCCGCTGCTCAGTCGCGATGCCTACCAGGCGTTGTGGGACAGCTGGCGTCGGGACGAGGGCTTTGAGGTGTTGTCGTGCACCTCAAGCAACGCGTTTGTCAGCCTGCAAGGTGACGACGTGGCGATATTTGTGCATGACGTGGCCACCGAGCTGCGCATGAACGGGGAGCCATTTTTCAGCCAGGAACGCGAGACCATTGTCTTCAAACGGCAAGGGCTACGCGAAGAACAACAAGGCCCGTGGCTGGCCTGTCACGAACATTTGTCCGCTATGCCGGAAGGGCTGCCGCCCCCTTAGCCAATGTGATCGGAGCTGATCATGAATAATAAAAACAACGAAAACAGTATTCGCAAGATAGAAACCAACGGGGTCGAACAGATCCCGGACCACGAACGCACCGCCAGCCCCACGGATCTGTTTCGCCTGATCTTCGGCGGTGCCAACACCTTTGCCACCGCCGTACTGGGCGCGTTCCCGGTGCTGTTCGGCTTGTCGTTCCAGGCCGGTGTCTGGGCGATTGTGCTGGGCGTGCTGGTGGGCGCGCTGATCCTGGCGCCCATGGGCCTGTTCGGACCGATCAATGGCACCAACAACGCTGTGTCTTCCGGTGCGCACTTTGGGGTGCACGGGCGAATTGTCGGCTCGTTTCTTTCGTTGCTGACGGCGATTGCCTTCTTCTCACTGTCGGTGTGGAGTTCGGGCGATGCGCTGGTCGGCGGTGCGAAACGTCTGATTGGCCTGCCGGAAACCGACCTGACCCTGGGCCTGGCCTATGGCCTGTTCGCCCTGCTGGTGCTTACCGTGTGCATCTACGGCTTTCGCTTCATGCTGTGGGTCAACCGCATCGCGGTGTGGGCGGCGAGCCTGCTGTTTCTGCTCGGGATCTTCGCATTTGCGCCAGCCTTCGACAGCCACTTCGCCGGTACCGTGGCCTTGGGCCAGAGCGGGTTCTGGGCAGCGTTTATCGGCGCAGCGCTGGTGGCCATGAGCAACCCGATTTCCTTCGGCGCGTTCCTCGGTGACTGGTCGCGCTACATCCCGCGTGAAACGCCGAAGATGCGCATCATGCTGGCGGTAGTTGCGGCACAGATCGCCACCTTGATCCCGTTCCTGTTCGGCCTGACCACCGCGACCATCGTGGCGATCAAGGCACCGGACTACATCGCGGCCAACAACTACGTCGGCGGTCTGCTGGCGGTGGCGCCCACCTGGTTCTTTCTGCCGGTGTGCCTGATCGCAGTGATTGGCGGCATGTCCACCGGCACCACCTCGCTGTATGGCACCGGCCTGGATATGTCCAGCGTATTCCCGCGCCTGTTGACGCGGGTCAAGGCCACGCTGCTGATAGGGGTGATGTCGATTGCGTTCATCTTTATCGGACGTTTCGCCGCCAACCTGGTGCAGAGCGTGTCGACCTTCGCCGTGTTGATCATCACCTGCACCACGCCGTGGATGGTGATGATGATCATCGGCCTGATCGTCCGTCGCGGCTTCTACTGCCCGGATGACCTGCAGGTGTTCACCCGCGGTGAAACCGGTGGGCGCTACTGGTTCAGCCATGGCTGGAACTGGCGCGGGCTGGGGGCCTGGATTCCGAGCGCGCTGGCGGGCCTGTGCTTCGTCAACCTGCCGGGGCAATTCGTCGGGCCGCTGGGCAATCTGGCCGACGGCATTGATATCAGCCTGCCGGTGACGCTGGGGTTGGCGTCGGTGGTGTACCTGACGTTGCTGTTTGTGTTCCCGGAGCCGGCTTCGGTCTATGGCCCCAAAGCGCGGCTTCGCAGCCCAGCGGATTCGACCAGCTCCCGCGCCACCAAAAGCGCCCCTACACCATAAAAAGAACATCGGAGACTCGCCGTCATGGCTTTGGATTTATTCGTCGTACTCATCTACGCCGCCGGCATGCTCGTGCTCGGCTATTACGGCATGCGCCGCGCCAAGACCCACGAAGATTACCTGGTGGCCGGTCGCAACCTGGGCCCTTCGCTGTACATGGGCACCATGGCCGCCACCGTGCTGGGCGGTGCATCCACCGTCGGCACCGTGCGCCTGGGTTACGTGCATGGCATCTCCGGGTTCTGGCTGTGTGCCGCACTGGGTGCCGGGATCATCGCGCTGAACCTGTTCCTGGCCGTCAAAATGTCCCTGCCTGACGGCATCCGGGTCTGGTGATCGCTGCGGCACTGGCGGCAATGATGTCCACCGCCAGCGCCGGTCTGCTGGCCGCCTCCACCGTCCTGACCGAAGACCTGCTGCCGCGTTTGCGCGGCGGCAAGCAGTCGAGCCTGGCAGTCAACCGCCTGTTTACGATGCTGACCGGCATCGCCGTGCTGGGCATCGCACTGGTGGTCAACGACGTGATCAGTGCGCTGACACTGGCCTATAACCTGCTGGTCGGTGGCATGTTGATCCCACTGATGGGAGCGATTTTCTGGAAGCGCGCAACAACGCCGGGCGCCATTGCCTCCATGGCCCTGGGCTTCGTGACGGCGCTGGTGTTGATGTTCAAGGATGGGCTGGATGCAAACACACCGATCTACTACAGCCTGGCGGTTGGGTTGGTGAGTTTTGTGCTGGTGAGCCTGGTTTCGCGTCGCCCGGAGCAAGCGACGGCTCGGGCTGTATGAGGTAGAGCGATTTCTTCAGCGGACGCGACGTCGGAGGTCGCGCCCGTTTTTTTCATTCAAGGGGCATGGGTTCTCGTCTGGATGAGTTCCTGTACCAGGGAGGCCCATACCAATCCCTGTGTCGTGCCCCCGGCATAGGTTCCTCCGGCTGTAACTTGATGGTAGGCGGACCAGTAAACGATCGAGAGTCCGTCTGACGTGCCGGGTCTGGTACATTCGATAGTGACATGTTCCCTGCTCAGCTCAGCGATTTCGGCCGGGCTCAGATGCCCAGGCACAAACTGAACCCCACCGCGCTGCAAAAGCGCTTCCAGTTCATGCATGAAATGGATGAGTTCCAGATCGTAGCCCGAGACTTCAATCGCCCGGCCGATCCCTGGAATTGCATAGCGGGCCTGCAATTGCATTCGACTGATCTCTGCGAACTCCCCTCCCGCCCTGCCACTCGGCCAGGGCCTGTTTTCGATCTCGCGTTGCTCGCGAATCGCGGCCTCCACATCACCGGCATCTTCCCTATAGGCCCGAACAATTCGCGCCCGCGCGAATCGGGCAAGCGACGGGTTGTCGGCGAGGAGCTTTTCAAACAGCTCAATGCCTGCACGATTGCACTCAACGCTCAGATGCTGGTTGGCGGGAAACAGATAGTCATTGTGCAGCGGCTTCGCTGTCGTCTCCGTGGCTGACAGATGACGCATGTTCACCTGCTTGTGGCTGGCGCCATCGCTTTGCCGATTACCTCCGTATACCGCTACCCGATAATTCGCCAGGCGCAACATTACGGCTTGGAGCAGGCCATTGATCCCTCGGCCGATGACCGACACACGCGGCGCGTCGACATCGACCGGGTGAGTGGGGATCGTCAATGACTGCGCAAGTTTGCGCCTGACAAGGCCGCGCAAAGCCATCAGGCTCAGTTGAACGCAAACGGCGTAATCAAGATCGCCATGACAGGCTTCGGTTGTTGCTGCGCGTGTCGTCAGCGTCGGCGGTTTACGCCACGAGGCAACATCACAACCGAGCGCTTGTATGCGCATTCGAAACGCGTCCAACGTCGCAGGCCCGTAGTCCAATACCAGCTGGATCTCTTCGGCTGCCGCCAGCGTGCGCAAAGCGTCATCGCTGAAGACGTCCGGTTTGGCGACACACACCAGGCGAGCGCGCGCATGCAGGCGTTCAATAAGGGCTCGATCGATACGGTGAACGGACACACGCCTGTCGGGGAAGGTATGTTCAGCAGCGTCTGTCGTTCGCCCCTGCCGTTCCAATACCCTGATCCGGACAGCCGGATCCCGATCAAGCAGCAACTTGACCAATTCCTTGCCCACATTGCCGTAGCCCAGCACACAGATATCGTGGGGCAGTGAACCATCGGCCAGGGTCAGCCAGTGCGCGATATAGGCAGCAACATGTGGCGCGTTGACCCCAGGCGTATTGATCACTTGGATACCGTTGGACTCGCACAGATCCAGCCGCACCTTATCCAGGCTGGTGCCTCTGCGCACCAGGCAGAGTTCTCCAAACGGGCGGGATGTACGCCATTGGCCAATGACCTGGGCATCAATGGCCTGGTCTCCCGCAATGATCGTGGTTGGACGCAGAAGAGCAATCTGTATGAGCAGCGCTTGCTGGGTTAATGAAGGAGAAAGAAACACGATGTTTGCCGGTGCTTCAGCCTTCCAGCCTCTCGATACAGGCGCGATATGCAGGATATTTTCGGTAGTGGCGATGAGCGACGCGGCAACGGGCGGAACGCAAGAGAGCACCATGGCGTTATCTCCAACAATTCTGACTTACTCAGGCACGTTGCCGCTTTTGAGTAAGTTCAAACTCAGGAAAAACTGATGGAACTCAACCTACGCTTATCTTGAGAATTGAATAAGCCAGCCGATTCTGACAAACCGGTAGTCCTATTCCGATACCTGAATATGAAAGCCCGCACATATTTCGCTGGGGATGAGGGGGCTGGGTGGGGGCCTGCTTCGCAGGCCGGCGCAGGGCAAGCCTGCTCACTACAGCAAGCTCGCTCCTACAGGCAAGCCGGAGTCATTAAGACCGAGCTTATCTGCGACGGGGACGGCGCTGCTCATCATCCGTGCGAATCGGCACGGGTTGCAGCGGCGGCTCGATCAAACCCAACGCTACGCCGAGGTCATGGAGCCAGTTCTGGATTTTCTCTTTCATGATTGCCCCCTTTGAGGGTAGTACGGCACGGCGCAATGCTGTCGCCTTTTCCTACACTGATAGTAGCCCTAAGTCCTACGTATTGCTTGTACGAAACCACAACGAACTATTACTGAATTCATCCAAATGCTGACGGACCGGTCAGGCAATCGCGCGTTTGGCTTGCAGGACCTCGGCCTTGCCGTCTTGCTGCAGGTCGATCCATGCATTGAGGTTAGCGCCGAGCATACCCTTTCGCCACATCAGCCAGGTGGTTGCAGTGGCAAAATGCCCTGTCAGCGGATGAACGGACACGCTGTCCTTGCCCGGCAGGCTGTCGAGCATGGATTGGGACATCAAAGCGACCCCGGAACCGGCAATCACACACGCGAGCATGCCTTGGTACGACTCAATCTCAATGGCTCGCCCCATGGCCACATGTGCACTGGAAAACCAGCTCTCCAGGCGTGTGCGATAGGCGCAACTGCGTCGGAAAGTGAACACCGAGCGCCCGATGACATCCTGGGGGCCGCGCACGGGCGGATGGTCGGCCTCGCAGATCAGCACCAGCTTTTCCTCGCATAGCTGCACGCCGTCCAGCGTGTCAATGCTCAACGGACCATCCACAAACGCCGCATCCAGACGCCCCGTGATCAGCCCTTCCAGCAGCTCACCACTGGGCGCCGACTGCACCTGCAAATTCACCATCGGGTAGGCTTTGTGATAACGCGCCAGCAGCTTGGGCAAATGCACCGCGCCGGTGCTGTACATGCTGCCCAGCACGAAGTCGCCGGCCGGCTGCCCCCCTTGCACTGCGCCGTGGGCTTCGTCATGCAGTGCCAGCAAGCGACTGCTGTAGCCCAGCAACACCTTGCCTGCGGGAGAAAGTTGCAAGCGTTGACGCTCGCGCACGAACAACTCCACGCCAAGTTGTTCCTCCATCTGTTTTAGCCGGGTCGACAGGTTCGATGGCACACGATGCAAGCGCTCGGCCGCACGGGTAATGGAGCCTTCTTGCGCCACGGCCTGGAAAATACGCAATTGACTGAACTCCATACCTTTCTCCAAAACTGAACAAGTTACTCACTATTATTCATTTTTACAGAAAAACAAAGCGCTTTAGGCTGAAGGTCATTCGTTCTTAACAGGCACCCGACCATGTCCCCCCTGATTCGCCTGATCGCCAGCTCTATTGCCCTGATGATGGCCATGGGCATTGGCCGCTTCGCCCTTACCCCGCAAATGCCACACCTGCTCAGCGAAGGGCAGATCGACCTGACCGGCGCCGGCCTGATCGCCGCCGCCAACTACCTCGGGTACTTCGTGGGTGCGGTGGACTCGATTTTCGCCCGTAGCCATCACCACGTACGCGGTCGCCTGTACGGCGGGCTGTGGTTGTGCGTGCTGCTGACATTCGCCTCGTATTGGGCCAATGGTTTCTGGCCGCATCTGCTGTTGCGCTTCGGTACCGGCGTGGCGAGTGCCTGGGTATTGGTGATGATCACCAGTTTGAGCCAGCCGCTGGCGATTGCCGCCGGACGCCCACGATTGGGCGCCCTGGTATTTGCCGGGCCGGGGCTGGGGATTCTGTTGAGCGGGCTGCTGGCGCTGGGCTCAAACCTGCTGGGGCAGGATTCAGCCACCTTATGGTTGTTATATGGTGCGGCAGCGCTGGTGATGTTGCTGGCGATCCTGCCATTTTTACCGCAGCCCAGCGTGAGTTCTCCAGTCGCCAGCCATGGCGCTGCGGGCAGCAATGGCAGCATCACGCACCTGTGCTGGATTTATGTGTTGTTCGGGCTGGGCTACATCATTCCGGCAACCTTCCTGTCGCAGATGGCCAGCGCCCAGTTCAACGGCGCCTGGCAGGCCGATTTGTTCTGGCCATGCTTTGGGCTGGTCGCCGCGATTGGCGTGGGGGTGGCGAGCTTGCGTCGCAAGGACCCGCACACCACACGCCGCTGGCTGATGACCACCTTGTGGCTGCAAGCGGCCGGGGTGTTCGCCTGTTTGCTGGGCAACGGCTGGGGGTTGGCACTGGGCGTGCTGCTGTGCGGCGCACCGTTCCTGGCGTGCATGCAATTAGTGATGGCGCGTTTGCGCGATGTCGCGCCACACGGTTACCAGCGCAGCACCGGACTGCTGACCGCCAGCTTCGCCATAGGCCAATTGAGCGGGCCATTACTGGCCTCGGTGAGCAGCCACCTGAGCGGCGGCCTGCAACCGGCATTGGTGATCGCCGGTGCGGGCCTGTTAGTGGCAGGTGCGGTGCTGCTTAGCCCGCCACCAAAGGTGTTGGCGCGCGAACCTGCTCGCGCCGTGCCAGCACCAGGAAAAACAGCCCACCCAGGAAGCAGCCGGTAAACCAGGCAAAGTTGGCCATGCCCTGCAACGCCGGAGTGAAAGTGATCGCCACGCCCACCAGCGTGGCGGGCACCAAGGCCTTGACCGCCGTCCAATTCACGCCGCCGTCGAAGTAGTAACGCCCGCTCGGGCTGTCATCGAACAGCGCATCCACGTCGATCTTCTGCTTTTTGATCAGGTAGAAATCCACCAGCAGGATCCCGAACAGCGGCCCGATGAACGCCGCGAGGATGTCCAGGGTGTAATGGATCATCAGCGGGTTGTTGAACAGGTTCCACGGGGTGATGAAGATCGAGGCCACGGCGGCGATCATCCCGCCGGCGCGCCAGCTGATTTTGCTGGGCGCCACGTTGGCGAAATCAAAGGCCGGCGAAACGAAGTTGGCGACAATGTTAATGCCGATGGTGGCCGTCACAAAGGCAAAGGCACCCAGCAGCACGGCCATGCTGTTGTCGATACGCGAAACGGTGGCAATCGGGTCATACAGCATTTCGCCAAACACCGGCAAGGTGCCCGAGACAATCACCACGGTGACCAGGGAGAAGGCCAGGAAATTCACCGGCAACCCCCAGAAGTTACCGCGCCGCACGTCCTGCATGCTGCGGCAGTAGCGGCTGAAATCACCGAAATTCAGGGTTGGCCCGGAGAAGTACGACACCACCAACGCAGTGGCCACGATCACTTGACCAAACGCCTGCCAGCCCGACAGGGACTTTTCCGACAGGGTAAAGCTGATATTCGCCCAACCGGCCTTCCACACAATCCAACCGGCCAGGGCAAACATCACCGCATACACCACCGGCCCCGCCCAATCGATAAAACGCCGGATAGATTCCATGCCGGCCCAGAACACCGCAGCCTGCAGCACCCACAGGCTAAGGAAACCAAACCAGCCCAGGTAAGACAGGCCGGCGAAATGCGGCTCTGCAAACACCGCCATCTGTGGGAAAAAGCGCAGCACCACAATGATCAAGGCGCTGGAAGCCAGATAAGTCTGAATGCCGTACCAGGCCACGGCGATCAGGCCGCGAATCACCGCAGGAATATTCGCACCGAACACGCCAAACGCCAGTCGGCAGATCACCGGGTAAGGCACGGCGGCCTGCTGGCTGGGCTTGGCCACCAGGTTGGCGATCAACTGCACGATGCAAATACCGACGAGCAAGGCGATCAGCACCTGCCAACTGGCCAGCCCCAGGGCGAACAGGCTGGCGGCGAACACATAGCCGCCGACGCTGTGCACGTCGCTCATCCAGAAGGCGAAGATGTTGTACCAGGTCCACTTCTGCGGCAGTGGGCCCAGGTCCTGGTTATACAGGCGCGGGCTGTAGCCTTTGGGCAATTGTTCGGTCATCGCTGAGTCCTCGAAATACCGGCCTGGACTTGCATCACGGGGATGCATACGCGAGGCGGCATGGTTTGTATACGAGACAGTCAGCAGAATACGTGCCAATGGCACACAATCCCTCTATAACGGGACCTCAAAGTCGGTGATGGCGCTTTAAACGAGAGGCGTGCGCTCAGCAACGGTGCATATCAATCCTGTACACAATCACCGGTGCACCCGATGTGCACACAAGTACCCAACCGTGCAGCACGCCGCTGTCAGGAAAGCCCCCCAGGCCATGTCCATCACAGCCAAACCGGCGGACCAACCTTGCAGCGTCGCCCAATTACTCAGGTCATAGGTACCGTAGGCAACCACACCGAGCAGAGCCCCCAGACGCGCCGCGCGTTGCCAGTTGGCGCTGGGCAAGACCACGAACACCACGCAACCGACGGCATACAACAGATAGAAGAGCACTGCGGGCAACAGGCGGGGCTGATCGAGCATCAGCGGGCCCAGCAGGGATTTGTAGGTAGGGCCCATGAACACACCGAGCCAGAGGCCGTCCAGGATCAGAAAGGCGAGCAAGGTGCCGAGGTAGGCAAACACGGTTTTCTGGGTCATCAAAGCAGCCTCTGTAGGCGCCGATTGGCGCCTACAGAAGAGCAAAACGCACTCAGCTTAGTTCAATGCGATCGGCATGAATCACGATCTGGCCTTGCTTGTACAACGCACCAATGGCCTTCTTGAAGTTGCCCTTGCTTACACCGAACAAGCTGCTGATCAGCGCCGGATCGCTTTTATCGCTGACCGGCAGGGTGCCGTTGTTTTCGCGCAACTTGGCGAGGATCTTCGAGTTGAGGCTGGAGGCCGCTTCCTGGCCGACCGGTTGCAGGCTCAGGCTGATGTTGCCATCGGCACGGATCTCTTTGATAAAGCCTTTCTCTTCCTTGCCCGGACGCAGGAACTTGAACACTTCGTTCTTGTGGATCAGGCCCCAGTGCTTATTGTTGATAATCGCCTTGAAGCCCATGTCGGTGGCTTCAGCGACCAGCAGGTCAACTTCCTGACCGACCTGATAGTTGGCCGGCGTCTTGTCCAGGTAACGGTCCAGACGCGCGGTGGCCGTGATGCGCCGGGTGTGTTTGTCGAGATAGACGTGGACCACGCAGTATTCGCCGGCGGTCATCTGACGCTTTTCTTCGGAATACGGCAGCAACAGGTCCTTTGGCAAACCCCAATCGAGAAACACGCCAATACTGTTGACTTCCACCACTTTCAAACTGGCGAATTCGCCGACTTGAACTTTGGGTTTTTCGGTGGTGGCGATCAGTTTGTCATCGCTGTCCAGATAAATGAAAACGTTAAGCCAGTCTTCATCTTCACTGGGAATATCCTTGGGAATATACCGATTGGGCAAGAGGATTTCGCCGTCTTGCGCACCATCGAGGTACAAACCAAAGTTAGTGTGTTTAACCACTTGCAAACTGTTGTAGCGCCCGACTAAAGCCATGTCCAATACCCTCATTACGTGGGCGGCATTCTACCCGAGTTGCGCCTGCCACGCGCGCGCACCTGAAAAATCGCGGGCTGGTGTGGCGTTCCAATGGCACCGCCCCGCTCGTCCGAACGATCGGCTGAATTCAGGCAGGCGGACTGTCTCGATCAATGCCCAGGGTTTCGATTTAAAACAGCACGTTAGCAGGCGATTTCACAGATGAACGGGGGCTATTTTCAGGCACCGCACTAATTCTTCGGGGATATTTACCAAGTAATTGTCAAGTATTTCCTGTACGATGCCTGGCCAAGTTAATTTTTTACAGGTTAGTGGCCGCCATGCGCGTAAAAGCATCCAACAGCAAAGCAAAGCCAGCTCCCGCCGTTGAAACCAGCGAATCGATCAACAACCAGATCGCGGCGTTCCTCAAGTCCGGTGGCGAAATCCAGCAAATTGCCAAGGGCGTAAGCGGCCAGACTTTCGGCCCGTCCAAGCAGATCAGCCTGGGTAAAAAGTAAAACCGCGCAACACACCTGGTCCCTAAGCGTCTTGCTCTCAAGGCGCTAGGACTAGAGCCCGAAACACCCTGCCGACACACTCAATAACGTGCTAATCGACGAACGGGCTTCACCGCCTGGCATACGTCGGTATCCTTGCACACGTCTAGCACGGGCCTGCGCCCGATTTTCTCCGTTACTGCTCCTCGCTTTTCATGGAGTGAAGCATGCTCAAACCCTGCATTTTCCTGGTCAGCACCTTAGTGGCGTGTCCCCTCGCCGAAGCGCAGATATTCCAGCGCGAACTGGGCGACTTCGACCTGAAATTAGGCACCACCCCCAGTCGTAGCATGGCCCAGGGCCTGGTCAAGCCCACTTCACCGGGCAGCGATTCGTTCCATGGTGGCCTGGACCTCAGCCATGACAGCGGCCTGTACTTCGGCCAATTTTCGCCAAACATGGGCCTGTCTTCGGCGAGTACCCTCGAAGTCGACTCCTATATGGGTTTCAAGCACCCCTTCGACCAGACCCTGGGCTACGAAGTGGGGTTGATCCACTACAGCTACCCCAAGCTCAGCCCCCTCGACAGCCAGGAGTTCTACGGCGGCCTTAACCTGCTGGGCAATCGCTTCGGCGCCTCCTTCAGCAACGACCCCGACCGCCAGGACAGCACCCTGTTCGCCGACCTCGGAGGCACCCAGCCTTTCGGCATCGGCGTGAGCATGAAGTACACCACCCATCAATTGGGCACGCCGGCTTCGGTAGGCGGCGGCACCATCAGCAGTTTCAGCGACTGGTCGGTGCAATTCTCGCGCGCATGGAAGGGCATTGACCTGGACCTGATCTACAGCGACTCCAGCCTCAGCGGCGGCGATTGCTCGGCCTACTCCGGACACAATTCGCAATGTGACGGCCTGTTGACCTTGAAGGCCGTGCGCTCGTTTTATTGATGGGCTGAACTGTCGCGCCCGGCGTGGGTTCACATGCAATAACCCACTCTTGCCAGGACATGCCCATGCTGCGTCGGCTTAAACTTCTGATGGTCCTGCTGACCCTGAGCCTGGTGCTCACCGGTTGCAGTCGCGTAGGCCTGGCCTATCGCAACCTGGATGTGATCATCCCCTGGACGCTCAATGACTACCTGGACATGAACGCCGGGCAGAAGAGCTGGTTCAACGACAAACTCAAGGAACACCTGGCCTGGCATTGCACCACGCAACTGCCCGGTTACCTGGACTGGCTCGACCGCCTGCAACAGATGGTCGATGACAACCAGGTAAACGACGCAGCGCTGCAAAGCCGCACCCTCGAGGCCAAGCAGGCCATCGCCGACGTCGCCCGCGAGATCACGCCATCGGCCATCGAGTTGCTCAAGGGCCTGGATGATCAACAGGTCCAGGAGATGAACGACGCCCTGGCCAAAGACCTGCGCAAGCGCCAGGACGAATACCTCAAGCCGCCGCTGGCCCAGCAAATCAAGCAACGCGCCGAGCGCATGAACAAACGCCTGGACACCTGGATGGGCCCGCTCAGTGCCAGCCAGCAGAACCGCGTCATGGCCTGGTCCATCGCCCTGGGGGAGCAGAATACGCAGTGGATCGGCAACCGCGCGCACTGGCAGGCGCAATTTATCGACGCCGTGCAACAACGCCACAGCGCCGACTTCCCGCAAAAGATGCAGCAACTGCTGGTAGACCGCGAAAGCCTGTGGACGCCCGCCTACCGCGCCGCGTATGCGCAGACCGAAGCCGCCGCACGCAGCCTGTTGGTCGATGTCATGGCGCAAAGCACCGCGCAGCAACGCCTCAAACTCACGCAAAAAATCGACGGCGTACGCAGCGACTTCAAGGCACTCAAATGCCTGAAAAGCACCGAGTCCTAAGTGGGCGACAGTGTACCCAGCCACGCCACCAGCGCGAGGATCAGCACCACGGCGCCGAGCTCCAGGACCATGCTGCGCCGCAGCGCGGCGATGGCTGGCGCCGTGTCGCCCGCCGCCACGGCGCGTTGCAGCAACGGCGTCAGGTGCAAGCGATTGAGCGCCGCCAGCCCCAGCATCACGCCGAACACGCCTAGTTTCAGGCTCAACAGGAGCGCGTAGAGACCACCGCCAAGGCCGTCCAGACTCGGCCCGACCACCCACAGATAATTCGCCACACCGCTGACGATCAGCACGGCGACGAATCCCGTACCTATGCGCCCGAACCCCGCCAATGCGGCGGCCAATGACTCTGCGCGGCGGGCATCCCCCACTGACGCGCGCATCAGCAACAGTCCAAACGCCGCCAACGCGCCCACCCAGCCCGCTGCCGCCAACAGGTGCGCACTGTCGCCGAGCATGTGCCACACCCCCGGCGCTCCCTCGTGCATTGCGCCGTGGCCGGTCCACATCAGGGTCACCAGTGCGATACCGCCAAACAGCGTGGCCAGCGATAAACGAGCGCTGGACGCGACCACAACCAGCACCGCGACACGCAGCCACCAAGTCATACCGAAATCGGTCTGCCAGAGCATCATCTGCAAGTGCGGCCATAACGTCGGCCAATCCGTGGCACCGCTCATGGCCTGGGTGATGCTCAGCATCGACGCGATCGAAAGCAGCACGCCCATGCCCGCCGTCCACCCCAGCAGCTTCTTGAAATTCAACAGCGTGCGCTCTGCGGCCTTCAACCCGTAGAGGCCAAAAAGCCCCAGGCCAAACACCAGCATCAAGTCCAGATAGAGCGCAAAGCGCAGCAGGATTGGGCTCAGTTCGCTCATGGCTGGACGCTGAACACCAGGTTCCCGGTGATCGGGTGGGTGTCGGATGACACCGCCCGCCAGTCGACCCGGTAGGTGCCGGCCGTCAGCATAGATGCCGGCTTGATCAGCATCACCTTGGGGTCAGTGCCGGCCGCCACGCTGGCCTTCACCGGCATCGGCGAATTGGGCATGCCGGGCATATCGGTCATGGTCAGCTTGGCGCCGGAGAACTGCGTCAGCAGCTTCTCCGAGAAACGCAGCTCTATCACGGCCGGCGCCGCGCCCTGGGCGCCGGCTGCCGGAGCGGACAACAGCAGTTTCGGATGGGCCTCAGCCTGCAGGCTGAGAATTAATCCGACCCACAGCGCACCACCCGCTAACGCAGTTTTCAACATCGACATGCAAGGCTCCAGGCCGCTCCAGGCGGCGAGTTATAGGTATAAGAAAAGGCTCAGAACCACAGGCGCACGCCGACGACCCAGCGCACTTGGCTGATGTCTTCGTCGTCCTCACGGGCGTAGTGCGCCGTCTGGCCATAGGTGCGGTTCCAGCTGACCCCCACGTAAGGCGCAAACTCGCGGCGGACTTCGTAACGCAGCCGCAGGCCCAGTTCACTGTCCGACAAGCCCGCGCCCACGCCGCGCCGCGGATCGTTTTGCGCATAAAAATTGAGTTCGGCGGTCGGTTGCAGGATCAGGCGATTGGTCAGCAGGACGTCGTAATCCCCCTCCAGTCGCGCGGCGGTACGCCCCGACTCGCCGACAAACAGCGTCGCCTCGGCTTCGAAGTTGTACAACGCCATGCCTTGCACGCCGAAGGCGCCCCAGGTTTGGCTGTCACCGGGCTTGAAGTCCTGGCGCACGCCGCTCACCACGTCCCACCACGGGCTGATCGCATGCCCCCACAGGGCCTGGGCTTCGGCGCTGTCGGTACGCCCGGCGCTGCGCTCGCCTTCGCTGCGCAGCCACAGCCGGTCGACGTCACCGCCAATCCAACCCTTGACGTCCCAGTTCAACGCAGCACTGCCTTCACCACCTTGCCATTCCAGCTGGTTGAGCAGCAGCATCGAATGCACGGCGCTGTCATGCATCAGGTGCCCGCCCGGCTCGTTGTACACCGCAGCGCGGTCGGCGTCGGTCAGCGCCGGGATCGGTGTGCGGCTTTCGGTCAACGCCGGCACCGCCGGGCTCATCCCCTGGAACGCTTCCTCGGCAATCGCCAGCGGACTGAATACCAGCGCCATGCAAACCGCTAAAACACGATGGCTCATACTCGCCTCCTCATTCATGCACGCGCACTTCGCGGAACATGCCCATTTCCATGTGGTACAGCAGGTGGCAGTGATAGGCCCACCGGCCCAGGGCATCGGCGCTCACGCGGTAGCTGCGACGCGAGCCCGGCGGCATGTCGATGGTGTGTTTGCGCACCTGGAACTGGCCGTTCTCGTCCTCCAGGTCGCTCCACAGGCCATGCAGGTGAATGGGGTGGCTCATCATGGTGTCGTTGACCAGCACCAACCGCACGCGCTCGCCATAGGTGAGCTGCAAGGGCTCGGCATCGGAAAACTTCACGCCATCGAATGACCAGGCGAATTTTTCCATGTGCCCGGTGAGGTGCAACTCGATGGTCCGCGCCGGATCGCGGCCATCAGGGTCCTCGAAGGTACTGCGCAGGTCGGCATAGGTCAGCACCCGCCGACCATTGTTGCGCAGGCCGATGCCGGGGTCGTCGAGCTTGGGCACCGGGTTCATGGCTTGCATGTCCACCAGCGGGTTGTTCGCCTCGCTGGCCGCATGGCTCTGCATCGGCATCGGCATCGGCATCGCGCCCATGGCGCTGTGGTCCATGCCTTCCATGCCGGGCATATCCGCCATGGCGCCGTGGTCCATGCCGCCCATGCCCATGTCTTGCATGCTCAGCCAGACACGCGGATCAAGCGCCGGCACCGGGGCCATCGCGCCGGCCTGCAGGGCCAAGGTGCCTCGGGCAAAGCCGGTGCGGTCCATCGACTGGGCAAACAGTGTGTAAGCCTCAGCCGTGGGCTCCACCAACACATCGAAGGTTTCGGCAACCGCGATGCGAAACTCATCCACGCTGACCGGCGTCACCGGCTGGCCATCGGCGGCGATGACGGTCATCTTCAAGCCGGGAATACGTACATCGAAATACGTCATCGCCGAGCCGTTGATGAAGCGCAGGCGCATCGTCTCTCCGGCCTGAAACAGCGCGGTCCAGTTGTGACGCGGCGGCTGGCCGTTGAGCAGGTAGGTGTAGGTTTCACCGCTGACGTCGGCGAGGTCGGTGGGGTTCATCTTCATCTGCGCCCACATCCAGCGGTCGGCGACGGTGGCCGACCAGCCCTGCCTGTCCACATCGCGTGCAAAATCACTCACGGTGGGTTTGTGCAGGTTGTAGTAGTCGGACTGCTTCTTGAGGGTTTTCATCAGGGCGACGGGGTCTTCGTCGGTCCAGTCCGACAGCATCACCACGTAGTCGCGCTGGTAGGTGTAAGGCTCGGGTTCCCTGGGGTCGATCACCAAGGGGCCATACACGCCCTGCTGCTCCTGGAATCCAGAATGGCTGTGGTACCAGTACGTGCCGTGCTGCTTGACCTTGAACTGATAGACAAACACGCCACCCGGCTCGATGCCCTTGAAGCTCAGGCCCGGTACGCCGTCCATGGTCGAGGGCAGGAGAATGCCGTGCCAGTGGATCGAGGTCGGTTCGGCCAGGCGGTTTTTCACGCGCAGGGTCACCGTGTCGCCCTCACGCCAGCGCAACAACGGGCCCGGCAGGCTGCCGTTGATGGTCAATGCGGTGCGTGCCTGGCCGGTGAGGTTGACCGGTGTCTGGTCGATAGACAGATCGAAGTCAGTGCCTGCCAGCACTGTGGGTTGGCCTGGGCCGCTCAGCGCCCAGACCGGGGTACGCCAAAGCCCAAAACCGCCCAGCAGGCCGCCGGCGGCCAGGCCTTTGACGAAAGTGCGTCGAGAAGTGAGAGGGTGCATGCCAATTCAAGCCCGTCAGTTGAATGGCAGCAGATTAGGCGGCGCCGGCTGTCAGCAACCTTAGCGCCAGATTACCGATCCGACAGTTTCGCGCCGGCCATGCGGGTGCCGGCGCGTGACAAGGTCAGGCGATTTGCGCTTTGGACGCCACGTCAGCGAAGGTCTGCGGGTCCAGTGCGTCGGCCTGCTCATCCAGCACCTGGCGCGGATGATCATTGCCCGGAATGGAACTGTCGATCAGCGCCAGCAATTGCGCGCCCAGCGCCGTCAAAATGAAATTCTCGCCATTGCCGCCTTCTTCCTCCGGGCGTGATTCGATGAAACCGCGCTTGAACAGCAGCGCCTCGTAATCGGCAGCGGTCTTCTTCAGCGCATCCAGATTGCCGGTGTCCTCGCCCGCCGTGGCCTTCTCGGCCGCTTCCTGTTCGGCGTATTTGCGCGGCGCAAAGCTGCCTTCGCCGTTCTGCACTTCATGCAGCAGACGTTCGATCAAATCCCAATTGTAAGTCGTCATCCTGATTCCTCCTGCGGGCCTGAGGAAAGTAGCCCGTCAGTAGAAGTGACCCTGCGCGCCTGTGGCCGTTCAGACCAACCGACGGGCGTCATTTCTCTGAACTTTCCAGACGTTCGCCACCTCAACTGAGCATCATCGCCAAGGAGGTCCGATCATGAACACCCTGAAAAACCTGGCCATCGCCGCCACGCTGCTCACCGCCCTGCCCGCCTGGGCCTGTACGCCCGACGAGGCCACGGCCAAGCGCGAAGCATTGGCCAAGGAAGTGACCCGACTCACCGAACAGAACCCGGCCAAAGCCAAGGAGATGAACGACGAGCTGCAAAAGATGGACCTGGATACTGAAAGCGCGCAATTCCCCGACAAGTGCCAGTTGATCGACGCCCGTTTGCAAGAGCTGAAAGAAGCTGCCGCCAAAGCGAAAAACTGAACGTATAAAAAAACCGGACAACGTCCGGTTTTTTTACATCAGCCCCGTATTACTCGGCAGCTGGCGCTTGCGGCTTGCGGCGCTTGAGCGGCGCCATGCCGTCCTTGCTGACGAGCGACAGGTTGTCGGTCTTCGGGCGGTTGGCGATCTTGCGCTTGGTCGGCGACTTGGCGCCGGCTTTCTTCTTGTCGCCCTTGGCGTCGGTCTTTTTCTTCTTCACGCCAACGGCCTTGCCCGACGCCTTGACCTTTTTCGGCCCGGTGTAGGTGCCTTTGACTTCCTTGATGGTGCGGCGCTCGAACGACTGCTTGAGGTAGCGCTCGATGCTCGACATCAGGTTCCAGTCGCCGTGGCAGATCAGCGAAATGGCCAGGCCATCGTTGCCGGCTCGCCCGGTACGGCCAATACGGTGCACGTATTCGTCGCCGCTGCGTGGCATGTCGAAGTTGATCACCAGGTCCAGGCCGTCCACGTCCAGACCGCGCGCGGCGACGTCGGTAGCCACCAGGATCTTCACGCCGCCCGCCTTGAGGCGGTCGATCGCCAGCTTGCGGTCCTTCTGGTCTTTCTCGCCGTGCAGCACGAACGCCTTGTATTCCTGGGCCACCAGGCGGCCGTAGATGCGGTCGGCGGCGGCACGGGTGTTGGTGAACACGATGGCCTTCTGATAGGTCTCGTTGGCCAACAGCCAGTTGAGGATCTGCTCTTTGTGCACGTTGTGGTCGGCGGTGACGATCTGCTGGCGCGTGGTTGCGTTCAGGTCGCTGACGTTGTTGACCTGCAGGTGCTCGGGGTTGTTCAGGACCTTGGCGACCATGTCGCGCAGGGTCGAACCGCCGGTGGTGGCGGAGAACAGCATGGTCTGCTGACGGTTGACGCATTCAGCGACCAGGCGCTGTACGTCGTCGGCAAAGCCCATGTCGAGCATGCGGTCGGCTTCGTCGAGCACCAGCACTTCGACTTCCTTGAGGTCGAGGTTGCCGGCGTTGAGTTGCTCGATCATGCGGCCCGGCGTGCCGATAAGGATATCCGGCACCTTGCGCAGCATGGCCGCCTGGACCTTGAAGTCCTCGCCGCCGGTAATGATGCCGGACTTGATGAAGGTGAACTGCGAGAAGCGCTCGACTTCCTTCAGGGTCTGCTGGGCCAACTCGCGGGTCGGCAGCAGGATCAGGGTCTTGATACTGACGCGGACCTTGGCCGGGCCGATCAGACGATTCAAAACCGGCAGGACGAAAGCGGCGGTCTTGCCGCTGCCGGTTTGTGCCGTCACCCGCAGGTCACGCCCTTGGAGCGCGAGCGGGATGGCCGCTGCTTGCACAGGCGTAGGCTCGACAAATTTCAGCTCGGCCACGGCTTTGAGCAGGCGTTCGTGCAGGGCGAATTGGGAAAACACGGGTGCTACCTCGAAGAAATACAAAATATCAGCTGCATAGGGTAACGGTTTCGGGCGTCCAAACCGAGTTTCTTTACGCGAACGGTGCCAAACAGCTGCTTTTTTGTCAGGGAGTTTGTCCGCGCCGTCAACTTTGTCGCACTTAAATGCTCTAATCGCGCCCGTCTTGTCTTACAGAAGAATCGGTTCTACCCATGGATATCAAACAGCTCTGGCGCAACGTCCAAGACCTCTGGGGCGCCCTCGACCAACACCCGCTGCTGCATGCCAGCCTCGGTTTCGTGGTGTTGCTGGTGGTCGCGCTGCTGCTCGGACGCGTCGCGCGCTACCTCATCCTGCATGCGGTCAAACTGCTCGGCCGCCAGCCAGCTTTGCACTGGCTCAATGACCTGCGGCACAACAAAGTCTTCCACCGCCTGGCGCAGATGACGCCGTCCCTGGTGATCCAGTTCGGCCTGTACCTGGTACCGGACCTGAGCAAGACCGCGATCCTGTTTATCGGCAACGTGGCCCTGGCCATCTCGATCCTGTTCCTGGTGCTGGCGATCAGCGCCCTGCTCAATGCCCTGCTGGACATCTACGCCCGCACCGAACACGCCCGCACCCGCTCGATCAAAGGCTACGTGCAGTTGGCGAAGATGGTGCTGTTCGTGTTTGGCGCGATCATCATCGTCGCCACCCTGATCGACCGTTCGCCCCTGTTGCTGCTGTCGGGCCTGGGTGCGATGTCGGCGGTGATTTTGTTGGTGTACAAGGACACCCTGCTGTCGTTCGTCGCCAGTGTGCAACTGACCAGCAACGACATGCTGCGCGTCGGCGACTGGATCGAAATGCCCCAGGTAGGCGCCGACGGCGATGTGGTGGACATCACCCTGCACACGGTCAAGGTGCAGAATTTCGACAAGACCATCGTCTCCATCCCCACCTGGCGGCTGATGTCCGAGTCGTTCAAGAACTGGCGCGGCATGCAAGCCTCGGGCGGGCGCCGCATCAAGCGCAGCTTGTTCATCGATGCGAGCGGCGTGCGCTTCCTGCATGACGACGAAGAAGCGCGCATGACCCAGGTGCATTTGCTCACCGACTACATCAGCCGCAAGCAGGCCGAGCTCAAGGCCTGGAACGAAGCCCAGGGCCACAGCGCGCAACTGTCGGCCAACCGCCGACGCATGACCAACCTGGGCACCTTCCGCGCCTACGCCCTGGCCTACCTGAAAAGCCATCCGGACATCCAGCCGAACATGACCTGCATGGTGCGCCAGATGCAAACCACCGCCCAGGGCGTTCCGCTGGAGATCTACTGCTTCACCCGCACCACGGCGTGGGCCGATTACGAGCGCATCCAGGGGGATATCTTCGATTATTTGCTGGCGGTGCTGCCGGAGTTCGGCTTGAGTTTGTATCAGCAGCCGAGTGGGAATGATTTAAGGGCGGGGATGTTGCCTGCCGTGCTGGGGGCCAGCCAACTGCCTGCGCCGGAAAAAGCCACGATCTAGAGCGATTCAGCGCAGCCTTTCAAGCGCTGCGCTGTCCCCTCGATCTTTAGCTGGGTCCTGCTTTTTCTAACATTGCCTGATCGGCCTGACGCTTCGCCGCTTCCTTCCAGTTACGCCAATCAACCAGCGCAGCGGGAAGTCGGTCATGGCCTTTGATCCAAACGCATAGTCCCGGGTCGATCCACTGAACGATCTCTGTGATATCTCGATGCAGGTTGAAAAGCGGCTGCCACAGAAGCGGCTCGTGATGAAAGCAACGATTTCGCAGATCCCTGGCATTATTCAAGCGGCTGCGGATAACGTGTGCCTTTTTGGCGTTTTTTGGGCAGTAGAAAAACACCTTCATCAAAGGCTTCGAGACGTCCGGAAATGCTCTACGGTTGAACAGTGAAGTCCAGAAGCCGAAGCTCAACTCAGCGGTGATTTCGTCCGGACCAGGATTTACACCTCTTTTCTGAAGCGCCGTACGCGCAGCGTCCACTTTTTGATAGCTGGAAAGAAGTTCCACATTGGTACTGGCCCTGAACACTTCATACCAGTCATCCCGCTGGTACTCTCGCACCATCTCGCGCTGGATACCGTTGCGTAAGCTCACTTCAAGCACGTGGAAAATCGAAACAAGGGATTCTGCAATCCGCATGTTGTGCACATAAGCTGCAGCCGCGTGATCTTGATTGCCCCGATGCCCTTTGAGATAGCGACTCATCCTTGGAGTGGAGAGCTTCGCCTCCAGCGTTTGCCAGACCATCTATACGCAAGCTCCTTTCAGCGCTAAGAAATGTCACAAGCACGAGCGATGGTACAGGCTGGTTTCTTCGCCTCAAAGCAACAAACTATTGCCAAATCATGGGGTAGCTCACCCGACGCGCCGCAAGGGGTTGACGTGCAAATCGGGGCTGGTAATCTACCCCCGCAGCCCTAGGAACCTCCACTCCCGTGCAACACGAAACGGTGATGAGACTAGGTTATGTGACGGCCCCGCTCTGCGGGGCCTCCTCATTTCTGGCGATTGCGTTTTTTGCTACGGCGCGCTTCCAGGCTCAGCGTTGCACAGGAGCCGGGTACCACAGAAGACGCAGGCATTCATTAAGTTTTGCGTGGCGCAACGGCCCCCGCAGAACGCACACCCAACCGACTGATCCACACCGCCCCCAGAATCACCAACCCGCCCAACGCCAAACGCCCCAGCGGCTCGTGCTGGTTCCAGATCAGCAAATTCAGCAACAACCCCACCGGCACATGCAGGTTATTCATCACCGCCAGCGTGCCGCCATGCACCAGGCACGCGCCTTTGTTCCACCAGTACATGCCGAGCGCGGTGCTGACCAGGCCCAGGAATACCAGCACGCCCCATTGCAGCGGCGCTTGTGGCAGGAAGTCGGCCTTGGCGAACAACAGGAATGCCGGCAACACCACCAACAAGGCGCCGAGGTAGAAGTAGCCAAAACGCCGGTAATGCGGCAAGTCACTCGGATAACGCGCCACCAGGTGCTTGTACATCACTTGCCCGGCGGCGTAGGTGAAGTTGGCCAGTTGCAGCAGCACAAAGCCCATCAGGAAGTGCGGGGTGATCTGGTCGAAACGAATCACCGCCGCGCCCGCCACCGCCACCAGCGCGGCGACCAGTGCCCAGGGGTTGAAGCGCCGGTTGAGGGCGTCTTCGATCAGGGTCACGTGTAACGGGGTAAGAATGGTGAACAACAGCACCTCCGGCACCGTGAGCACGCGAAAGCTCAGGTACAGGCACACGTAGGTCACGCCGAACTGCAACGCACCGATCACCAGCATGCCGCGCATGAACGCAGGTTCCACCGAGCGCCAGCGGGTCAGGGGGATAAATACCAGCCCGGCCAACACCACGCGCACCAGCACCGCGAAGTAACTGTCGACGTGCCCCGCGAGGTATTCGCCGATCAAGCTGAAGGAAAATGCCTGTATCAGGGTGACAACCAGTAGATAGCCCATGCGCGCCTCGTTTCGAATGGGCGGGACATTAAAGGTTTTCGGCGCTTGAAGAAACTCGGGACAAAAAAAACCCGACCTCGCTAAAGCGTCAGTCGGGCAGGAGCACTCAGGAGCAACAAGTGCAAAGGGAGGTTCGATACGCGTACTTGAAGGGGTGGCGTGCAGCGATATAAACACCGCGCGATTACGTGGCGATTAAAGGATCACGCCACCTGGGCAATCAGCGCCTTGGCGTGATTGATGCCCTTCTCCTGGAAGTCACCGCTCAGGTTCACGCCTTCGGCATGAATGAAGGTGACGTCATGAATCCCGATGAAGGCCATGACTTGGCGCAGGTAGGGTTCCTGGTGATCGGAGCTGGCACCGGTGTGGATGCCGCCGCGCGCGGTGAGCACGATGGCGCGCTTGCCGGTCAGCAACCCTTGGGGCCCGGTGGCGGTGTACTTGAACGTCACGCCGGCCCGCAACACATGGTCCAGCCAGGCTTTCAAGGTGCTTGGAATAGCGAAGTTGTACATCGGTGCGGCCATGACCAGCACGTCGGCGGCCAGCAACTCGTCGGTCAATTCGTTGGAGCGGTCGAGGGAGATCTGTTCGTCGTCGTTGCGCTCCTCCGCCGGTTTCATCCAGCCGCCGAGTAAATTGGCGTCCAGGTGCGGCACCGGGTTGAGGGCCACGTCACGCACGGTGATCCGGTCCGCCGGGTGGGCGGCCTGCCATTGGCTGATGAACTGCCGGGTCAGTTGGCGGGAGATCGAATCCTGTTGGCGGGCGCTGCTTTCGATGATCAGAACATTGGACATGGCTTCGTAGGCTCCATCTGAAACTGCTGTAAGTCGATGGAGAAAAGATTAACCAGGGCTCATTCGATAAAAAAGCGCAAAAAACTGCTGCAACCCATCTAGAAATTTGTTGATAAGCGGAGTATTCCTGTCGGCATGCTCCGCTGCCGTTTTATTTCGGCGCGCAGTCCAGGGCAATGCGCATCTTGATAATGGCGCGGTTGAACTTGGCGGTGGTGTTGGTGCTTTTGCCCGCCGGTACCGTGACCATGCGACGACGCGGCGCTTCCGGGCCGTTGGTGAAGATGACCGAACACACGGCGTCTCGGGTGCCGTAGTTATTGAGTTGAATCGAACTGATGTCGCCGTCCACATCGGAGGCGGTGTAGTCCACGCTCACGCCCTCGATCTTTTTTGTCACGTCGATGGGGTAGGCAAATGCGCTCATCGGCAACAGCGCCAGCAACACACAACACAATTTTCTCATTCGGCAGTCTCCAATAAGGACCGCCAGCTTAGGACAAGAGGAACCTATCTTGAAAGCGCCCCGCGTTACCCTCGATCAATGGCGCACGCTGCAAGCCGTGGTCGACCATGGCGGCTTCGCCCAGGCGGCCGAAGCGCTGCACCGTTCGCAGTCCTCGGTGAGCTACACCGTGGCCCGCATGCAAGACCAGCTCGGTGTGCCACTGCTGCGCATCGACGGGCGCAAGGCAGTGCTCACCGATGCCGGCGAAGTGCTGCTGCGCCGCTCCCGGCAGCTGGTGAAAAACGCCAGCCAGCTGGAAGACCTCGCCCACCATATGGAACAGGGCTGGGAGGCCGAAGTGCGGCTGGTGGTCGACGCCGCCTACCCCAACGCACGCCTGGTACGCGCCCTCAGCGCATTTATGCCGCAGAGCCGTGGCTGCCGCGTGCGCCTGCGCGAAGAGGTGTTGTCCGGTGTCGAAGAGTTGTTGATTGAAGGCGTGGCCGACCTCGCCATTTGCGGTTTCAGCATCCCCGGTTACCTGGGCACGGAAATGAGCGACGTGGAATTCGTCGCCGTGGCCCACCCCGAACATGCCTTGCACCGCATGAATCGCGAGCTGAGCTTCCAGGACCTGGAAAGCCAGATGCAAGTGGTGATCCGCGACTCCGGCCGCCAGCAACCCCGCGATGTGGGCTGGCTCGGCGCCGAACAGCGCTGGACCGTCGGCAGCCTGGCCACCGCGGCGTCCTTCGTCGGCAGCGGCCTGGGCTTTGCCTGGCTGCCTCGGCACATGATCGAACGCGAACTCGCCGAGGGTGTGCTCAAGCAGCTACCCTTGGAACAGGGCGGCAGCCGCCACCCCACGTTCTATTTGTATTCAAACAAGGACAAACCCTTGGGGCCGGCGACGCAGATCCTCGTGGAACTGCTGCGCACCTTTGACACGGCCCCGCTGGATGCGCCTTTCGCCGCTCCCCGGCAAGCCTGAAACGGAGTTCATGCATGGCCTGGTTCGACCACGACGGCTGCAGCCTGCATTACGAAGAATACGGCCACGGCACCCCGCTGGTGCTGATCCATGGCCTGGGCTCCAGCAGCCAGGACTGGGAACTGCAGGTTCCGCTGCTGGCCAGGCACTACCGCCTGGTCGTGGTGGACGTGCGGGGTCATGGGCGCTCCGATAAACCGCGCGAGCGCTACAGCATCCCAGGCTTTACCGCTGACCTGCTGGCGCTGTTCGAACACCTGAACCTGCCCGCCGCCCATGTGGTGGGCCTGTCCATGGGCGGCATGATCGCGTTTCAGTTGGCGGTGGACGAACCCGCCCTGGTCAGGAGCCTGTGCATCGTCAACAGCGCACCCGAGGTCAAGGTGCGCAGCGCCGATGACTATTGGCAGTGGGCCAAGCGCTGGACCCTGGCCCGGGTATTGAGCCTGAGCACCATCGGCAAGGCGCTGGGTGAGCGGTTGTTCCCCAAACCGCACCAGGCCGACCTGCGCCGCAAGATGGCCGAACGCTGGGCAAAAAACGACAAACGTGCTTATCTCGCCAGCTTCGATGCGATTGTGGGCTGGGGCGTGCTGGAACGACTTTCCAGAATCACCTGTCCAACCCTGGTCATCAGCGCCGACCACGACTACACCCCCGTGGCCCACAAAGAAATCTATGTAAAACTGCTGCCCGATGCGCGGCTGGTGGTAATCGAAGATTCCCGCCATGCCACGCCCTTGGATCAACCCGACGTTTTTAACGCTACCCTGCTCGACTTTCTCAAGACCGTCGACACCACAACCCAGGATCACTGACCCATGCTGAAAAAAATCGCCTTCTTTGCCGGTTCCGTATTGTTTGCTGCCAACCTGATGGCGGCCGAGCCCGCCAAGGCGCCCCACGTGCTGATCTCCACCACCAATGGCGACATTGAAATCGAACTGGACCCGGTCAAGGCGCCGATCAGTACCAAGAACTTCCTGGCCTATGTCGACAAAGGCTTCTACACCAACACGATTTTCCACCGTGTGATCCCAGGCTTCATGGTCCAGGGCGGCGGGTTCACCCAGCAGATGTCGCAGAAGCCGACCGAAGCGCCGATCAAGAACGAAGCCAGCAACGGCCTGCACAACGTGCGCGGCACTCTGTCGATGGCGCGCACCTCGAACCCGGATTCGGCCACCAGCCAATTCTTCATCAACGTGGCCGACAATGCCTTCCTCGACCCAGGTCGCGACGCCGGCTATGCCGTGTTCGCCAAAGTGGTCAAGGGCATGGACGTGGTCGACATCATCGTCAACTCCCAGACCACCACCAAGCAGGGCATGCAGAACGTGCCCATCGATCCTGTTCTGATCAAGTCGGCCAAGCGCATCGACTGAGGTCGGCAGGAAGCTCCGCGCGCAGCCCACAAGGCTGCGCGCGCATCTGAAAGGAGAGCCCGCCCGGCGGGCGTCAACCCCAATGCTCTATCGTCGTTTTGAACAACTGATCGATATTTTCCGCGACGCGCCCAGCGAAGCCCCTCCCGATAAAGTCCTGCCCTTCTACCTCTACTACCTGCGCCAGGTGTGGCCGTGTTTTGCCGCGCTGCTGGTGGTGGGCCTGGTCGGCGCGTTGATCGAAGTCGCGCTGTTCAGCTACCTGAGCCGCATCATCGACCTGGCCCAGGGCACACCGCCCGCCAACTTCTTCCAGGTGCACAGCACCGAGCTGATCTGGATGGCCGTGGTCGCCCTGCTGCTGCGTCCGATCTTCAACGGCCTGCACGACCTGCTGGTGCACCAGACCATCAACCCCGGCATGACCAGCCAGATCCGCTGGCAGAACCATAGCTACGTGCTCAAGCAGAGCTTGAATTTCTTCCAGAACGACTTCGCCGGGCGCATTGCCCAACGCATCATGCAAACCGGCAACGCCTTGCGTGATTCCGCGGTGGCAACGGCGGAGGCCATCTGGCACGTGTCGATCTATGCGATCACCTCGCTGGTGCTGTTTGCCGAGGCCGACTGGCGCCTGATGATTCCGTTGATCACCTGGATCATCGGTTACTGCCTGGCTTTGCGCTACTTCGTGCCGAGGGTCAAGGCGCGTTCGGTGATTTCTTCCGAGGCACGTTCCAAACTGATGGGGCGCATCGTCGACGGCTACACCAACATCACCACCTTGAAGCTGTTCGCCCATACGCAGAGTGAGCAGGAATACGCCAAGGAAGCGATCGTCGAGCAAACCGAAAAAACCCAGCTGGCGGCACGCGTACTCACCAGCATGGATGCAGTGATCACGGTGCTCAACGGCCTGCTGATCGTCACCACCACCGGCCTGGCCCTGTGGCTGTGGACGCAGTCGCTGATCTCCGTGGGCGCCATCGCCCTGGCCACGGGCCTGGTGATCCGCATCGTCAATATGTCCGGCTGGATCATGTGGGTGGTCAACGGTATTTTCGAAAACATCGGCATCGTGCAGGACGGCCTCAAGACCATCGCCCAGCCGCTGGCGGTGGTCGACCGCGACAACGCCCCGCGCCTGAACGTACCCCATGGCGAAGTGCGTTTTGAGCAGGTGGATTTCCACTACGGCAAAAAGAGCGGGATCATTGGCGGCTTGAACCTTGAGATCGGCGCCGGTGAAAAGATCGGCCTGATCGGCCCGTCGGGTGCGGGCAAGTCGACCCTGGTCAACCTGCTGCTGCGCCTCTACGACCTGCAGGGCGGGCGTATCCTGATCGACGGCCAGAACATCGCCGACGTGGCCCAGGAGTCCCTGCGCGAGCGGATCGGCATGATCACCCAGGACACCTCGTTGCTGCACCGCTCGATCCGCGACAACCTGCTGTACGGCAAACCCGACGCCACCGATGAAGAACTCTGGGCCGCCGTGCGCAAGGCCCGCGCCGATGAGTTCATCCCGCTGCTGTCGGACGCCGAAGGCCGCACCGGGCTGGACGCCCATGTGGGCGAGCGCGGGGTGAAGCTGTCCGGCGGCCAACGCCAGCGCATCGCCATCGCCCGGGTACTGCTCAAGGACGCGCCGATCCTGATCATGGACGAGGCCACCTCGGCGCTGGACTCGGAAGTGGAAGCAGCGATCCAGGAAAGCCTGGAGACCCTGATGCAAGGCAAGACGGTCATCGCGATTGCGCACCGCTTGTCGACCATCGCGCGGATGGACCGCCTGGTCGTGCTGGAGAAAGGCCAGATTGCCGAGAGCGGCAGCCACTCCGAACTGCTGGCCCACAAGGGGCTGTATGCCCGGTTGTGGCAGCACCAGACCGGGGGGTTTGTCGGCATCGACTGAAGCACATTTATGCCCTGGATTTGTCCCGAAACCCTGCTGTAATCAGTGCAGTGCCCAGAGGGGCGCTGAAGTAAATCTGCAGGGAGCATCACTGATTTACTGCTTCGGTAGAGCGATCTATCAAGGACGTGCGGCATGTCGTTGTTCAAGCGTTCAGTCACAGAGGGATTGGGTACGTTTTGGCTGGTGTTGGGCGGCTGCGGGAGTGCGGTGCTGGCCGCAGCGTTCCCTGCGGTCGGGATCGGGTTGCTGGGGGTGTCCCTGGCGTTCGGGCTCACGGTGCTGACCATGGCGTTCGCCATCGGGCATATCAGCGGTTGTCACCTCAACCCGGCGGTGTCGGTGGGGCTGGTGGTCGGCGGACGGTTTCCGGCCAGGGAGTTACCGGCGTATATCGTGGCGCAAGTACTCGGCGGGGTTGTCGCCGCCGCGTTGCTGTACTTGATCGCCAGCGGCAAGCCGGGCTTTGAACTGGCCGCAGGCCTGGCTTCCAACGGCTATGGCGAGCATTCGCCGGGGGGGTATTCGATGACCGCGGGGTTGGTCTGTGAGCTGGTGATGACCGCGATGTTCGTGCTGATCATCCTCGGCGCCACTGACCCGCGCGCGCCGAAGGGCTTCGCCCCCATCGCCATCGGCCTGGCCCTCACATTGATCCACCTGATCTCCATCCCCGTGACCAACACCTCGGTCAACCCGGCGCGCAGTACCGGCCCGGCGCTGATCGTGGGCGGATGGGCGATCCAGCAACTGTGGATGTTCTGGCTCGCGCCGATCCTCGGCGCGGTAATCGGCGGTATTACCTATCGATGGCTGGGCAAGGAGGAAACTGACACCTGAAACTCCCGTAGCAGCCTTGATGGGCCATGCTCAGCCCTGCCGATAAGGCAGGGCCGTGCGCGCCTCTTCGGCATACGCCACAATCCCCACCCGCTCGCGCTCGAGAAAGTCCTCCACGGCGTTCTTCAAACCCGGATGGCGCAGGTAGTGCCATGAACGGGTGATCACCGGTTCGAACCCGCGAATCAGTTTGTGCTCGCCCTGGGCGCCAGCGTCGAAACGTTGCAAGCCGTGGGCGATGGCGTAGTCCATACCCTGGTAGAAACAGGTTTCGAAATGCAGGCGGTCGAATTCCGCCAGGCAGCCCCAGTAACGGCCGTAGAAACTGTCGCCACCGATCAGGCTGAAGGCCATCGCCACCGGCCGTGCGCCTTGCTTGGCCAGCACTACGCGGATGGCCTCGGGCATGCGTTCGGCCAGCAGGCTGAAAAAGGCACGGGTCAGGTACGGCGATTGGCGACGCACCGCATAGGTATTGGCGTAGCAGGCGTAGACAAAATCCCATTGCGCCTCGCTCAACTCATGGCCCTGCAGCCATTCGAAATCGATACCCTGCCCCGCCACTTGTTCGCGCTCCTTGCGCATCTGTTTGCGCTTGCGCGAACTCAGGGCGTCGAGGAAATCCTGGAAGTCGCGATAGCCGCGGTTCTGCCAATGAAACTGGCAGCCCAGGCGCTGCATCCAGCCCGGTTGCAGGGCCAACGCCTCGTCGGCCAATGCATCGGTGAAGTTGATGTGCGCGCTGGAGAGCCCTTCGATTTCCAGGTAGCCCGGCAGGCTGTTGAGCAGTTCGAAGCCATCCTCGGCGCTCGCAGCCAATAGCCGTGGGCCGCTGACCGGGCTGAACGGCACGGCGGTGAGGAGCTTGGGGTAGTAATCGATACCGGCCCGCGCGCAGGCGTCGGCCCAGCCATGGTCGAACACGTACTCGCCGTAGGAATGCCACTTGCGATAACCCGGCAGTGCCGCCACCAGCCGATCACCCTCCCAGTGCAGCAGATGCTCAGGCTGCCAACCCGTATGCGCGCCGACGCTGGCGCTGTCTTCCAGCGCGCTCAGGAACGCATGCCGCACGAACGGTTGGGCCTGCGGCACCAGGGCATCCCAGGTATCCGAGGTGATTTCGGACAGGTTTTGCAGGCGTTGCAGCGGCATCGGCATCCTCACTACGTCGGGGCGTGAAAGCCTCGCGAGTATCGCTTATCGCCGCCCCCGGCACACCCTTAAATCGGCATGACAAGGCTCTAAAACAATAGTTCCGAAGATGAAAAAATTGTCATGTAGATGACATCACTTCGCCACTGCGTGGTCACAAACCGCCGCGATACTGACGCCTGTTTTTAGAGCGCCCGGTGCTGCCGGGCGGCTATTTTCCGTCCGTCATCGGTCGGTTGTGTCCTGGATGGTTTGCCATCCCTCCTCACTTTCGGAGATTGATATGCGTCTTGCTTCCACCAAAACTGCGGCGATCCTGTGCGGCGGCCTGTTACTGGCCATGAGCATTCCGGCCAGCGCCGCAGTCGACGCTAAATTGCTCGACATGCTCAAGGCCAACGGCCAGATCACCGCTGCGCAGTACACCGAACTGCAAAACGAGTTGGCCAAAGACCAGAAAGAACAGCAGATCGCACGGCAAGCTCAACAAGAGACCAACGAACAAATCGCCGCCACCGCTAAAAAAACCAACGAATTGAGCAGCTTCGACCAGAAGCTGGCCTGGGCCGCCAAGACCCAGTTCAAGGGTGATGTGCGCTTCCGCCAGGAGACCATCAAGATCGATGGCGAACCCAACAACGGCGGGCGCGACAAGGACCGTCAGCGCATTCGTGCCCGTCTGGGCGCCTACACCGAGATCAACCCGCAAGTGGACACCGGTATTCGTATCGCCACCGGCGGCGGCGACGATGCGCGGTCCACCAACCAGGACCAGGATGGTTACTTCGACAAGAAGTCGATCTGGCTGGACCTGGGCTACATCGACTACCACCCCGACCAGATCAAGAACCTGCACGTGATCGGCGGCAAGATGCTGCAACCGTGGGTCAACATGGGCGACGTAATCTGGGATAGCGACATCAACCCAGAAGGCCTGGCCCTGACCTACAAGTACCCATTGGGCGGCAGCGCCGAGCTGTTCGGCAGCATCGGCAACTACAACCTCAAGGACAACGTCGACGGCGACGGCGTGCAGTTCCGCCACGACCTGCGCTTGACCGCCGGCCAATTGGGCTCGCGTTTCTCGCTCACCGACAACCTGAAACTGACCGTGGGCGGCAGCGTCTACGCCTACCAGAACGACGAAGACAGCCGCTGCACCACGACCACCACGCCGTGTGCGCTGGCGGTCAACGGTAACTCGGCCAACGAAGAGTTCCGCCTGTACGAAGGCTTCAGCCAACTGGACATCGGCGGCCTGGCCGTTCCGCTGTCGCTGTATGGCCAATACGTGAAGAACAACGACGCCTCCACCGATCAGGACACCGCCTGGTTGCTGGGCGCCAAGTCCAAGGTCTTCGGTTTCAACCTGGACTACAACTACCGCGATACGCAACGTAACGCCGTGGTCGGCGCCTTCACCGACTCGGACTTCGCCAACGGCACCACCGGTTCGCGCGGCCACAAGCTCAAAGTGGGTTACGACATCGACAAGAACTTCGCGGTCGGCGCCACCTACTTCCTGACCAAGGCGGATTTCGCCAGCCGTACCCAGCGTGACGCCAACACCAACACCCTGCAGCTGGACGCAGAAGCCAAGTTCTAAAGAAGCGGCTTCGAGCGGCAAGTGGCAAGCTTCAAGGAGAAGCGTGTCACTTGCCGCTTTTCACTTGTAGCTTGCAGCTTGTCACTGCTTATTGACCCTTAAGACGCTCGGCCGCCAGCCGCTGCGCCAGGGCATCCACATCCTCAACCGGCTCTTCGGGCATGATCCTCAGCGTCGCCTGCATCAGGCGCATCTGACGGATAAACCGGCGGCAGTTCGGGCAGAACATCAAGTGATGACGCACCAGCAGGCGCTCGCGAAAGGTCAATTGCCCATCGAGGTAGTCACTGGACCGCGCCACTTGTTCTTTACAGGTCAACATTCGCCCGTTTCCTCAAAATGCTCCACCGTAGCGAAGACTTTAAGCCGTGCTCGGTGCAACAGCACACGGACATTGGAGAGCGTGAGTGTCAGGAGATTACAGATCTCCTCCAACTCCAGGCCTTGGCGCTCGCGCAGTACCAGCACGCTGCTTTGCAGCTCAGACAAACTCAGTATCGTATGTTCCAGGCATTTGCGCAGTTCATCTTCGGTGAGCAGCGCTTCCGGCGTGTCCTGATGCCAGGCATACGGAGCGACAGCCCAGTGACCGTCGTCGGGGCTGAAACGATCATCGCCGATGGTACCGTGGGGCGAAGGCAAATCATCGAGCAACACCTCGCGACGATTTTGCTTGTAGCGGCCCTTGGCGGCGTTCGCGGTGATGGTCAACAGCCAGGTCTTGAGGCTGGAGCGCCCTTCGAACTTGCCCAGGTTGCGCACCACCGACAGCCAGGCGTCCTGCACCACTTCATCGGCGTGGCGCTGGCCGACGATCGCATAGGCCACCGCGCGCATGGCGCTCTGGTAGGTGGTGACCAATTCCTTGTAGGCCCGCTGCTCACCCTTGAGCAAACGTTCAAGCAGGTGCGTGTCGTCCGCTGCTGCCATTGTCTACCTCGATTTCACTCTGCAAACCCGGTTCCTGTGTGGGAGGGGTTGGGCAAGCCCTGATGCCAGTCAGTTAAGGGACAAACTCTGTATCTGTGGCGAGGGAGCTTGCTCCCGTTGGGCCGCGAAGCGGCCCCTCTCTTTGTTTACACAGAATGGGAC